>ONQP01000005.1 GCA_900319975.1 uncultured Bacteroidales bacterium
CCTGCCATAAGAACTCAGAGGTGCGAAGGAACGGACGGGTACGCATCTCCCAGCGCATCACGTTGCACCACTGGTTGCACATCAGTGGGAGGTCACGCCAGGAGTGAATCCAGTTCTTGTAGGTATTCCAGATAATGGTCTCTGAGGTGGGGCGGATGATGAGTTCCTCTTCCAGACGGGCTCCGGGATCAACCTCCACGCCACTTTTGTCATCTTTCGCACGGAGACGGTAATGGGTCACAACGGCACATTCCTTGGCGAAACCTTCCACATGCTCGGCTTCCCGGGAAAGGAAGGACTTCGGTATCAACAAGGGGAAATAAGCGTTCTGGACACCGGTCTCCTTGAACATTTGGTCGAGTTGGTGCTGCATCTTCTCCCAGATGGCGTAGCCGTAGGGTTTGATGACCATGCAGCCGCGCACGGCGGACTGCTCCGCGAGATCTGCCTTCAAGGCCAGATCGTTGTACCACTGGGAATAATTGTCAGACCGTTTGGTAACCTCTTTTGCCATATTGTTGTAGAAAAACTGCGTTTTTTTGCGAAAATTGCATCTAATATTTAAACGAAGCCTTGCGGCATCAAAATTGTAACTGCAAAGATAAAACTTTTTATTTTATAGGAGACTAAATTATGAAACGGAGCGCGACACTTCTTCTGCCCATCTTCATCATGATGTTGGCATCATGCGGTACGCCTGCGCAGTATGCGCAGCAGCGGTACCCGGACAGTATCTATCTGGCTCCCGGCGAGGAAACCGAAACCGTCCGCCTGTATTCCGAAGAGGATTTCGAGCGGATGGCGGCCGCCAACATCGCGCGCAAATACGGTCGTGACACGCTTGTGGTCATCCTGGACGACCCCTGGGACTATCCCTGGTACAGCCGCTATGACTACTATTATTATTCCCCGTACTACGGATTCGGCTACAGGCCTTATTACTGGAACTACCGCTACTATGGCGGCTTGTATGATCCCTGGTACTACGGCTTCGGCAGATACGGCTGGTACTCCGGCTGGTATGATCCGTGGTACTACGATCCCTGGTATTATGGCTATGGCTACGGCTACCGGTACGGCTGGTATGACCATCCCCACTATCCCGGCGGCTACTGGGGTGGCGGCAACCACAGCTTCACCGAGCGCGTCTATACGCCGCGCTACATGACGGAGTCCGGCGGCAGCCGCGAGCGCCGTCCGGGCAGCGGCAGCAACCTCCGTCCCGGCACGGCCGGCTCGTCCGGCAGCAGCGTCCTGGGCGGCAGCCGTTCTTCCTCTACCCGCTCCACCCTGCGTTCCCAGTCCGACCGCTACAACGGTCCGGCCTCTTCCGGCTCGTCCGTATCCGGGCGTCAGGGCACGACCCGTTCCACCACCCGCGGCACGACGTCCAGCATGAGCGGCTCCCGCAGCGGCTCCTCCAGCAGCAACACCCGCAGCTACAGCTCTTCCAGCAGCAGCAATTCACGCACGTCGAGCGTCTCCAGCAGCTCCAGCAGCTCTTCCCGCAGCTACAGCGGCGGCAGCAGCTACAGCGGTGGCGGCAGCAGCCACAGCAGCGGCAGCTCCTCGCACAGCGGCGGTGGCGGCAGCCACAGCGGCGGCGGACGCAGATAATTCCGGATAACCTTCGCCCCGCTTGCGGGGCTTACCGATATCCCGGACCGCGGTCCGGGAATTATGAAAAACTGTAACTAACATTTCAAGAAGACCAAAATGAAAAAGATTGTCCTTTCAGCAGGCTTGTTCCTCGCAGCGGTGCTTGCCGCCGGTGCGCAGAATATGTACGACGCCATCACCTTCAGCCAGAACCAGTATTTTGGCACGGCCCGGAGCATGTCCCTGGGCAACGCGATGACCGCTCTGGGCGGTGACCTCGGCTCCGTCGGGATCAACCCGGCCGGTTCGGCCGTGGCGCCCTACGGACAGTTCGTCGTCACGCCCGGATTTACCGTCTCCGCGGTTACGTCCGCCTATTCTCCGGAAGGAGAGGAGGGCTACGGCCTGTCCGGCAAGCTCACCAACGGCCGGATGAATCTCCCGAACATCGGCATGACGTTCAACTGCAACACCGGCAACCGCTACGGCCTCCGGAGCGTCTCCTTCGGGTTCCTGAGCAACCAGACGAACAATTTCAACTTCGCGGCGGAAGGCTTCGGCAGCAATGACCGCTCTTCGCGTTTCGGGGAGTTTGCCTGGTCTGCCTTCGGCTATCAGCCGGAGATGCTCGACGACAGACGGTCGTTCGACAATACCGACATCCCCTGGGACCTCCTCACCGCCTATCAGGCCGGTATGTTCGGACAGTATGCCTCGGACAATGGCGCTCCCGTGCATGTGGGCATCACGGAGTCCATCGCTCCGGACGGGACCCATACCTTTGTCCCCGGCACCCTGGCGCAGACTTCCTACCGCACCAAGACCGGCAGCAAGAACGACCTGGTCCTGAACGTCGGCTTCAATTTCTCCGACAAGCTGTATTTCGGCTTCAACCTGGGCCTGCCTACGGGACGCTACCGCTATGGCGAGAGCTACTATGAGGCTGCGGGCGATCCCGCCCAGTTCCCGATCACCTACGACGACGGGCCCGCCAATTTCAAGCGCGCGGCTTTCAACTATCAGTATACGGCCGACGTGACCGGCATCTATGCCAAGGTGGGCGTCATCGCCCGTCCCGTCAAGGGCCTCCGCCTCGGCGCCTCCTTCCAGACTCCGACCGCATATACCATCTCCGAGACCTGGCAGTATTCGGCCAGCACCACGCTGGTCAACCATGTCGGCGCCGAAGCCAATTCTCCGCTGGGCGAGTACGCCTACTCGCTCCGCTCGCCGTACATCGCCACCTTCGGCGCTGCCTTCACGTTCGGCAAGTCCGGCTTCATCTCCGCTGACTACGAGCTCGCGGACTACAGCGTCATGCGCTTCCGCGACCTCCACTCGCGCGGATACTCCGACGGCTTCCAGGCTCAGAACCAGGCCAACAGATATTTCGCGGGCGTCTCCCGCTCCTTCCGCCTGGGCGGCGAGATGCGCCTGAGCTCCGAGTGGTCCGTCCGCGCCGGTTATACCGTGACCACCTCTCCGGAGCGCTACTGGATCGACGCCAAGGGCGAGGAGGTGACGGCCGATTCCTTCCTCCGGAATTATGACGATTACGTCGGTATGACGAACAATCTGGTGTCCTCGCACTACTATGGCGACAAGACGCGCAGCTGGTCCGTGGGTATCGGTTACTCTTCCCCCGGCTCCTTCTTCATGGATCTCGCCCTGCGGAAGACCCGCTATCCGGACAGCACCTTCTCTCCGTACTACGACTACGAGGGCTTCGACAAATACGGCAACGCGCAGTACATGGTGTCGCCCAAGATCCTGAACCACTACGACCTCTGGAGCGCAGCCCTGACCCTGGGCTGGCGGTTCTAAGCCAAGACGGGCATCCGGCCCGGAACCAAACCTATCATTGATGGAACTGACAGCAAAACAACTGGCCGAAATCCTCCACGGGTCCGTAGAAGGAGACCCTACCGCCAAAGTGACGGCCTTCGCGAAGATCGAGCACGGCAAGCCCGGACAGCTCTCTTTCTACGCCAACCCGAAATACGAACAATATGTGTATACCAGCAAGGCTTCGGTCTTGCTGGTTAATTCTGATTTTACGCCCAGGCAGGCGGTCACGCCGACGCTCGTCCGCGTGGAGAACGCCTACAGCGCCCTGGCGGACCTGCTCAAGTATATGTCCGAGCAGCGCAAGAAATACCGCCGCCGCCGTTCGCTGCGCTCCCGCATCGCCTGGAGCGCCAAGCTGGGCAAGAAAGTCAACGTGGGCGACTTCGTGACGATCGGCAAGGACTGCCGGATCGGCGAGGGGACCATCATCCACGACAACGTGACGATTGGGGCCGGGACGAAGATCGGCTCCTACTGCATCATCTATCCGGGCGTCCATATCTTCCCGGGGATGGTGATCGGCGACCGCGTGATCCTGCACGCCGGCTGCATCATCGGCGACGACGGGTTCGGCAACGCCCCGCAGCCTGACGGCACCTGGCGCAAGATCGAGCACCTGGGCAACGTAGTCATCGGCAACGACGTGGAGATCGGCTCCAACACGACGGTCGACCGCGCACCGATGGAATCTACCATCATCGCGGACGGCGTCCGGATCGACAACCTGTGCCAGATCGCGCACAACGTCGTCGTGGGCAAGAACACGGTGATGGCCGCGCAGACCGGCATTGCCGGCTCCACGCAGATCGGCGAGAGCTGCATCCTGGCGGGGCAGGTGGGCATCGTCGGCCACATCAAGCTGGCCGACAAGACCACGGTCGCCGCCCAGAGCGGCGTCATCGGCAATGTCCGCAAGCCCGGCGAGACCCTCTGGGGGACCCCGGCCATCGCCCACAGGACTTACCTGAAAGCATTTGCCAAGTTCAAGCGCGCTGGCGAAGAGGAATAAATATAAAAATATTCGTATCTTTGCCGCCCGAATGAATCAGCAGACACTGACCCGCGAATACAGTTTTGAAGGACGCGGCCTTCACACGGGCAAATATGCCCATTTGACGATACAACCAGCCCCGGCCAATTTCGGCATCCGTTTCGTCCGCACGGACGTAGGAGTCGAAGTCCCTGCCGTCGCGTCTGCCATTACGCGCACCGACCGCAGCACCACGGTTTCCTCCGGTGAGGTCAACGTGGTTACGATAGAACATGTGATGTCGGCCCTGACGGGCCTGGGCGTGGACAACGCCCGCATCGAGATAGACAACGAAGAAGTCCCCATCCTGGACGGCAGCGCCGAGCGCTACGTCCGTGCCATCGCTCCGGACGGCCTGCAGGTGCAGGACGCGGAGCGCGTGTGGCTCGAATTCGCGGAGCCTTTCGAGGTGACCGACGAGCGGACGGGGTCGTGGGTACGGGTCGAACCGGCCGAGGAGATGTCCTTCGAGGTCACGGTCGACTTCGGATCCCGCGTGCTGGGCGTGCAGAAGGCGCGCTGGACCGAGAACTCCGACTATGTCGGCCAGATCGCTCCCTGCCGCACTTTCGTGTTCATGCACGAGCTCGAGTTCCTGGCCGCCCGCGGCCTGGTCAAGGGCGGCGACGTGGACAACGCCATTGTGATTGTCGAGCATCCGGTCACGCCGGAGCAGATCGACAACATGTGTGTCCTCTTCGGTATGCCGCACCTCTCCGTGACGGAGTCCGGCTACCTGAGCAACATCAAACTTCACTTCCCGGACGAGTGCGGGCGCCACAAGCTGCTCGACCTGATCGGGGACATGCGCCTGGCGGGAGGTTTCCCGAAGGCGAGAATTACAGCCTACAAACCCGGCCACACGATCAATAGCCTGGCGAGTCGTGCGGCCCTAGCCAAGATCAAGTAATTATGACGAACATCCATCCCCTGGCCACCGTACATCCCGGCGCCAAGCTCGGCGAGAACGTCGAGGTGGGCCCGTACGCTTATATCGACGACAACGTAGAGATCGGCGACAACTGCAAGATCCTGCCGCACGCCACCATCTTCCCCTATGTCAAGATGGGCAGCAACTGCCAGGTCTTCCCGGGCGCCGTCGTCGGCGCCGTCCCCCAGGACCTCAAGTTTGACGGAGAGGTCACCTATGTCGAGATCGGCGACCGCGTGACCATCCGCGAATGCGCCACCATCAACCGCGGCACCAAGGCCAGCGGCAAGGGCGTCACCCGCGTGGGCAGCGACACCCTCATCATGTCCTACGTGCACGTCGCGCACGACTGCCGCGTGGGCAACCACTGCATCCTCGTGAGCTATGTCGGCATCGCCGGCGAGACGGACGTGGACGACTGGGCGATCATCGGCGGCAGCACCGTCGTGCACCAGTTCTCCCACATCGGCACGCACGCGATGGTGGGCGGCGGCTCCGCCGTCAACAAGGACATCCCGCCTTACTCCATCTGCGGCCGCAACCCGATCTGCTACTCCGGCATCAACATCGTCGGCCTGCGCCGCCGCGGTTTCGACACCGACGTGATCCGCAACATCAAGGACATCTACGACACCATCTACTACCAGGGCTACAACACCTCCGACGGCTGCGCCAAGGTCGAAGCCGGCTTCCCGCAGTCCGTGGAGCGTGACACCATCCTGGAGTTCATCCGCAATTCCAAGCGCGGCATCGTCCGCGGCATGGAGATCGGTTCCAAGGGCGAAATCGAATAGGCTGTGCCTACGCTGACCATCGCCTGGTTCCCCCCGGTAGAATACTTTGCGATCCTCGCAAAGTATTCTTCGGTTTATGTGGAGGCCTGTGAGAATTATCAGAAGCAGTCCTACCGCAACCGCTGCCGCATCTATGCGGCGGACGGCGTGCAGATGCTCAATTTCCCGGTCAGGCACCGGGACGGGAGCTTCTCCCTGCCGATCCGGGAGATCGAGGTGGATTATTCCACCCCCTGGGTGGAGAAGGCGGAGCGCTGCATCGAGACGGCCTACCGCTCGTCCGCCTATTTCGAGTATTATCGCGACGAGCTTTTCGCCATTCTGGACGAGCATCCCCGGACGCTCTGGGAGCTCGACCTGCGCATCATCCGGTTCTTCATGCAGAAGATCGGCCTGCGGACGGAGCTCGTGCCCACGACGGAATTCGCGCCGGACGCGCTGGACATCCATCCGAAAAGGCCGAACGGCATCCTGCGTGAGCTGGGCGTCGATCGGCCTTATTATCAGGTATTTTCGGAGCGCCACGGGTTCATCCCGGGCCTTTCCGTGATGGATCTGCTCTTCAACGAAGGTCCCGCTTCGCTGGAGTATCTGCTGTAGGGATTATTCTTCGGACGGGGTCTTCTCGGCCAGGTCCTCGAGGCGCCAGACGCGGGTGCCGACCCACTCCTTGTTCTTGTCCGTAGCCATGCTCGCCATGACGGCGGCGTAGTCCGTGTCTTTCTTGAGGTGGCTGTAGATGAAGTCCTTGTCGAAGGTCTTCTCCTGCTCCACGAAGTAGTTGATGAAGTGGACCAGGCATTCGTTGTTGTCGCCGTAGTACTTGGGCTGCGTCTTGTCGAGATAGTTGGTCTTGAAATACTCCTGGAGGGCCTTGCTGTCGTTCTCGTCCTCGACGGAGACCTGGACGTCGTAGCCGTAGGTGTATTCGTATTTCCTGTCGAGGAAGTTGCACGAAGTAAGGGCGCCCAGGAAGAAGGCGCAGACGATGGAAAGGAGTGTAAGTCTCTTCATAATCACAAAGTTTTGGCGAATATACAAAAAAATACTTATCTTTGCATTCGTGAACGAGATGGAAGGCCCGGTTGAGGTCTTCTTTTTTATTACTATGGACAGGACAGAATTCGAAAAAGTGGTGGAGAAGGCCGTCGCGGAGCGCGGCTGCTCCCTGGTTGACATCATGTTCAACGACGACGACAACGTGTTCGAGGTCACGATCGACAAGGCGGACGCCGACGTCGAACTGGCCGACTGCGAATACGTGCACCGGGCCGTGCTGACCGCCTTCGACCGCAATATCGAGGACTATGCCCTCACCGTCGGTTCTGTGGGGATCGACGCCGCGGAAGCGGATGAAATGTTGCAAACAATCAAAGACTAACGACAATAATGGAAAAAGAAAAAGTTATTACGCTTATCGACGCCTTCAAGGACTTCAAGGAGGAGAAGAACATCGACCGTCCTGTGATGATGCAGGTCCTCAAAGACGTCTTCCTGACCCAGATTGCCAAGACCTATGGCTCGTCTGACAACTTCGACGTGATCGTCAACGTGGACAAGGGTACCTGCGAGATCTACCAGAACTTCGACGTGGTGGAGGAAGTGGAGAACCCGTACGCCGAGATCACCATCGAGGGCATCCGCGAGGATGGCGGCGATGCCGACGACTATGAGATCGGTGACCAGTACACCAAGAAACTGCCGCTGGCTGCCTTCGGCCGCCGCGGTATCCTCAATATCCGCCAGAACCTTCAGGGCCGCATCATGGACATCGAGAAGGCCAACGTCTTCAAGAAATATTCCGAGAAGGTGGGCGAGCTCTTCTACGGCGAGGTCTACCAGACCTGGTCCAAGGAGGTGCTCATCCTCGACGAGGACGGCAACGAGCTGCACATCCCGAAGAGCGAGCAGATTCCCGGCGAGCGCTTCAAGAAGAGCGATTCCGTCCGCGCCGTCATCAAGAGCGTGGAGATGAAGAACAACACCACGCCGTACATCACGCTCAGCCGCGTGTCCAACGAATTCCTGGAGCGCCTCTTCGAGCAGGAGGTCCCGGAGATCGCCGACGGCCTGATCACCGTCAAGAAGGTGGTCCGCGTGCCGGGCGAGCGTGCCAAGGTGGCCGTGGAGTCCTACGACGACCGCATCGACCCGATCGGCGCCTGCATTGGCGTCAAGGGCGGCCGTATCATGGGCATCGTCCGCGAGCTGCGCAATGAGAACATCGACGTGATCCAGTGGTCGCAGAACCCCAAGCTGATGATCCAGCGCGCCCTCAATCCCGCCGTCGTCTCCTACATCGAGATGGGCGAGGGCCCGGACGACAAGGTGAAGGTGTTCATGCAGCCCGACCAGGTCAGCAAGGGTATCGGCCGCCACGGCGTCAACATCCAGCTGGCCGGCATGCTGGTCGACCGTGAGATCGAAGTCTACCGCGAGCTCCCGAAGGGCGAGAGCAGCGATGAGGAGGACGTGCTCCTGAGCGAATTCTCCGATGTCATCGACCAGTGGATCATCGACCGCCTCGAGGCGATCGGCTGCGACACCGCCAAAGGCGTGCTGGCCCTCTCTCCGGAGGATATCGCCAAGCGTGCCGACCTCGAGGATGAGACCGTCGAGGAAGTCCTTAACATCCTTAAAGCAGAATTCGAAGACTAGACAGAATGGCAGATATCAGAATAAGCAAATTACTCAGACAATTCAACATCGGTCTCGCCGACCTGGTGGATTTCCTCCAGAAACAGGGCGTCGAGGTCGATGCGGACCCCAATGCGAAAGTCTCTGACGAGTACCTTCCCGTGCTCAACAAGCAGTTCGGCAAGGATCTCGAGCTGAAGCAGGCCGCCGACAAGGTCGAGGTCAAGATCACCGAGATCCTGGAGAAGAGCGGCCACCGCTCCGCCCGCGAGCAGGTTGAAGAGGAGGAGGAACCCGAGCAGGAGACGATCATCAAGAGCAATACGTTCATCAACGCCAAGAAGGAAGTCCCTCTGCCCGAGGAGGCGCCCGCTCCGCAGCCGGAGCCGGAAGCCGAGCCGGAGGAGCCCGTGATTCCGCAGGCCCCGGCCGTCGAGCCGGAGCCGGAAGTCTCCGAGCCCGAGCCCGAAGAGGAGCCCGAGGCCCCGGCCGTCGAGCCGGAGCCGGAGATCTCCGAGCCGGAACCCGAAGAGGAGCCCGCGGAGCCGGCCGCGGAGCCGGAGCCGGAGGCCCAGGAGGAAGGCGGCGACTCGCCCGCCCTCAAGGTGGTCGGCAAGATCGACCTCAGCCAGTTCGACCGCAAGCCCAAGAAGCGCGAGCGCATCAGCAAGGGCACGCAGAAGGTCGACGTGGCCAAGGCCGGCGCCAACATCGAGAAGAATCCCAAGAAGGACAACAACCGCCAGCAGCAGAACCAGCAGAACCAGCAGGCGGGCAAGGGCCGCAAGCGCGACCGCGACCGCTTCAAGCCGCAGCTCACCGAGGCCCAGCAGGAGGAGCTCCAGAAGGAGATCCAGAAGCAGGTCAAGGAGACCTACGCCAAGATGAACGAGGGCAAGAAGAACAACTTCGGCGCCAAGTACCGCAAGGAGAAGCGCGAAGCTGCAGCCCAGCGTACGCAGGAGGAGATGGCGGAGGCGATGGCCGAGCAGAAGGTGCTGAAAGTCACCGAGTTCGTGACCGTCAACGATCTCGCTACCCTGATGAACAACACGCCGGTGGTCAAGGTCATCGGCGCCTGCATGAGCCTGGGCCTGATGGTGTCCATCAACCAGCGTCTCGACGCCGAGACCCTCGTGCTCGTGGCCGAGGAGTTCGGCTACCAGGTCGAGTTCGTCACCGCCGAGATCTCCGAGGAGATCAGCAGCAACGAGGAGGCCGACAAGCCCGAGGACCTGCAGCCGCGTCCGCCGATCATCACTGTGATGGGCCACGTCGACCACGGTAAGACCTCCTTGCTCGACTACATCCGCAAGTCCAACGTCATCGCCGGTGAGGCGGGCGGTATCACGCAGCACATCGGCGCCTACAACGTCAAGCTGCCCGACGGCCGCCGCATCACCTTCCTGGATACCCCTGGCCACGAGGCGTTCACCGCCATGCGTGCCCGCGGCGCCCAGCTCACCGACCTCGCGATCATCATCGTGGCGGCCGACGACGCCGTGATGCCGCAGACCATCGAGGCCATCAACCACGCCCAGGCCGCCAACGTTCCGATGGTGTTCGCCATCAACAAGATCGACAAGCCGGGCGCCAACCCCGACACCATCCGCCGCCAGCTCTCCGAGATGAACATCCTCGTGGAGGACTGGGGTGGCAAATACCAGTGCCAGGAGATCTCCGCCAAGCAGGGCATCAACGTCGACAAGCTCCTGGAGAAGGTGCTTCTCGAGACCGACCTGCTCGAGCTCAAGGCCAATCCGAACAAGAAGGCCGTGGGCGCCGTGATCGAGTCTTCGCTCGACAAGGGCCGCGGCTACCTCGCCACCGTCCTCGTGCAGGAGGGTACCCTCCGTCCGGGCGACGTGGTGCTGTGCGGTAGCTATTACGGTCGCGTCAAGTCGATGTTCAACGAGCGTGGCCAGAAGATCACCGAGGCCGGTCCTTCGACGCCGGTGTCCGTGCTCGGCCTGAACGGCGCTCCCGCCGCAGGTGAGAAGTTCAACGTGATGGCCGACGAGCGCGAAGCCAAGAACATCGCCACCAAGCGCGAGCAGCTGCTCCGCATCCAGGGCATCAAGACCCAGAAGCACATGACCCTCGAGGAGATCGGCCGGCGCATCGCCATCGGCAACTTCAAGGAGCTCAACATCATCGTCAAGGGCGATGTGGACGGTTCCGTGGAGGCCCTGTCCGACTCCCTCATCAAGCTGTCCACCGAGGAGGTGAAGGTGAACGTCATCCACAAGGCCGTGGGTGGCATCTCCGAGTCCGACGTGCTGCTTGCCGAGGCCTCCGACGCCGTGATCGTCGGCTTCCAGGTGCGTCCTACGCCGGAAGCCCGCAAGGCCGCCGACCGCGAAGGCATCGAAATCCGCCTCTACTCCGTCATCTACGACTGTATCAACGAAGTCAAGGACGGTATCGAGGGTATGCTCGAGCCGGAGAAGAAGGAGGAGGTCATCGCCACCGCCGAGGTCAAGCAGACCTTCCGCATCAGCAAGGTCGGCACCATCGCCGGCTGTATCATGCGCGACGGCAAGATGGTCCAGAAGTCCAAGGTCCGCCTCATCCGCGACGGCATCGTGATCTATACCGGCGAGCTCGGGTCCCTGCAGATCGGCAAGGACACCGTCAAGGAGGTCGTCTCCGGCAAGGAGTGCGGTATGTCCATCGCGGGCTACAACGACATCAAGGAAGGCGATATGATCGAGGGCTTCCAGATTGTTGAAATCAAACGGACGCTGTAATGGAGGAACTGCACAAGATCCTCTCAGCATCCACACTGGCGGGACTGTATGACGCCGAAACAGCATTCCTGGCCGCGAACAGCGGCTGGGAACCTGTTTTCAAACGCTACTTCCTGAATGACTGCGCCCTCCGGCCGGAAGCGATCCGGCCGGAGCCCGGCGCGGTCTCTCATATCGGGCAGGCGCCGCTCGACGGCAACGGAGCGGCCGTGTGGCTCTATCTGGTGCGCGGCGCGAAGGTGCAGCGCACGCCGGGCCTGACCGTCGTCGAGGCGGACGGCCTGCGGCACTTCTGGACCGGCGACGGCATCGCCGCGGGCCCCGATTCCTATGCCCAGACGGAGCGCATCCTGCACGATTATATTGATTTCCTGGCCTCCAGGGGCCTGAACCTGCCGGAGCAGTGCATCCGCACGTGGTTCTTCGTCCGCGACATCGACGACAACTACGCCGGCCTGGTGAAGTCCCGCCGCGAGATCTTCGAGACGCAGGGGCTCACCCCGCAGACGCATTACATCGCCAGCACGGGCATCAACGGCTCGCCGGTCGATCCGGCCGCCCTGGTGCAGCTGGACGCGTATGCGGTCGAAGGCCTCCCGGAAGGCGCGCAGCGCTATCTCTATGCGCCCACGCACCTGAGTCCGACGAGCATCTACGGCGTCACCTTCGAGCGGGGCGTCCGCGTGGAATACAGCGGCGCCGCGCATGCGATCATTTCCGGCACGGCCTCCATCGACAACCGCGGGGAGGTGCTGCACGTCGGAGACGTCGTCAAGCAGGCGGAGCGGATGATCGAGAACGTGGGCAAGCTGCTGGAGGAATCCGGCGCCGCTTTCTCCGACCTCAAGATGGCGATCGTCTATCTGCGCCGGCCGGAGGACTATCCGCTGGTCAAGGACCGCATCGCGGCCCTGCTCGGCACGACGCCCTACGTTGTCGTCCGCGGCCCCGTCTGCCGCCCCACCTGGCTCATCGAGATGGAATGCATCGCCATCCGTCCCTGTTAGGACGAAGTGGGATACCGAAACGAAAATAGCTGGCAGGAATGCCAGCTATTTTTGGTTGAGGTATCCGGATTCGAACCAGAACAGACAGAACCAAAATCTGTAGTGCTACCATTACACCATACCTCAATTCCGGGTGCAAAGATAGCAAATTATCGTTTGCTTTTGAAATAATCTTTTACCAGGCCGCCGCATTCTTCGGCGAGCAGGCCGGAGGCCACTTCCGTGCGCGGATGCAGCAGGGTAGGGGTGAAGCGGGTATAGCCGCGGCGCTCGTCGCCGGCGCCCCAGACGAGGCGGCCGAGCTGCGCCCAGCAGAGCGCCGCCGCGCACATCGGGCAGGGCTCGACGGTCACGTATAAAGTGCAGTCGTCCAAGTATTTGCCGCCCAGGGCTTCCGTGGCGGCGGTCAGCGCGATCATCTCGGCGTGGGCCGTGGGATCGTGCAGGCGCTCGGTCATGTTGTGCCCGCGCGCGATCACGCGCCCGCGGCACACGACCACGGCGCCGATAGGCACTTCGTCCTCGGCTCCGGCGGCCTGCGCCTCGCGCAGGGCCTCCCGCATATAACGCTCGTCCGGATCCATCATTGCTGTTCGATTTGGGCCAGGACATCGTCCCAGACCTGCTGGCGGTCGGTTTCGTTGAGGATTTCGTGCCGCATGTGCGGATAGAGCTTCAGGTCGGCATTGGTGTAGCCGATCCGGCGCATCAGCTCCACGGCCCGGGCGAGGGCGGCGTCGGAGGTCCGGCAGGGGTCCTCGGCGCCGGAGATGAAGTGCACCGGCAGCTGCGGGCGGGACACCTTCCAGCCTTTGGCGGAATAGCAGTCCTGCATCAGGCCCATCAGGCCGTAGAAGCCGTTGGCGGTGAACTGGTATGCGCAGAGCGGGTCGTTGTGGTAGGCCTCCAGCGTGGCGGGATCGGAGCAGACCCAGGCAGCGGGCCAGCCCTCCTGCGCGAAGGGTTTGTTGAACGTGCCGAAGGACATCTGCTGCAGCAACTTGGGGCGGTAGTGCCAGCCGCGCAGCCGCCCGAACAGGGCCGCGAGCGCCTTGCCGGCGCCCTTGGCAGGATTGTCAGACGGGCAGCCGCACACGAAGAGGCGGTCCAGGCGGTCGTCGTAGCGCTTGGCGAACGAACGGACGACCATCGAGCCCATGCTGTGGCCGAAAAGCGTATAGTCCAGCCCCGGCCACTGCTCCCGGATCCAGTCCGACACCACGCGGACATCCTCCACCAGGGCCTGCCAGCCACCGTCGTAGAGGTAGCCGAGGTCGTCGGCGCTCTTGACGGAAGCGCCGTGGCCGCGGTGGTCGTGGATGACGCAGACATAGCCGCGGGCGGTCAGCCACTCCATGAAGGGGATATAGCGCTCCTTGTGCTCGCACATTCCGTGCACGAACTGGACGATGCCCCGGGGCGCTTCATCCGGGACGCTGACAAGCATCGCGAGCGACAGGCCGTCGGCCGATGCGGGAAGGGTCATCGCTTTCATCATAGTATCGCGAATATACGATATTTTTTCGCATATTTGTATTACACATAACGATATGGCACGTCTGAACAAAAAGCGCACAGAATCCTTCCCTGGCCGGTGTGCGGCCGCCCTGGCTTTCCTGGCCGCATTCGGCTTTTTCCAATTCGCATACCCCTACCATCTGATCCGCAGGGAGCAGATGACGCTGTTCGTCTATGACTGGGACTACCTCCGGCAGACCTACGGCGGAGACGGCTGGCTGGCGCGTCTGGTCAGCGATTTCCTGGAGCAGTTCTTCCATCTGCCCGTCGTGGGCCCGCTCGTCGTGGCGCTGCTGCTGACGGGCATCGGTGCCGTCGCCTACAAGATTTCCCGCAAATTCCTCGGTCGCTGGCCCTCGCTCGCCATCGGCGCGGCCTTCTATGTCTGGTCGTTCTTCCGTGAGACCGGCAACCTCTACATCACCCGCTACACGGTCGTGATGCTGGCCTATCTGGCCCTCGTCCTGCTGGCGCTGCAGCTGCGGCGCGCGTGGCTGCGTCCCGTCGCCGCCGCGGCGCTCCTCGCCGCGGGCGCCTGGGCGCTCGGCGCGCCCTTCCACCACCACTACGGCAAGCCCTGGAGCGTGCCCAAGATCGAATACGACCGCGTGATCGGCCTCGACGACGAGACGGCGCGGGAGCATTGGGACCAGGTCCTGAAGCTGTCGCGGAAAGACCTCCATATGCAGGAGGCGAGCTACTGCTACAACCTCGCGCACGCGATGAAGGGCGACCTGGGCGAAGCCCTCTTCAACCATTCGCAGGACCACCACTGGACCCTGCTCTTCCAGGTCTCCGGCGACCAGACCGTGTTCACCAACGGTCTGGCGGGCGAAGCGTGGTTCCACGTCGGGGACATGACGGTGGCCGAACAGAGTGCGATCACGTCGCTGCAGGCGTCGCCCAAGCACACCGGCGCGCGCTATCTCGTGCGCCTGGCCCGCGTGAACCTCATCTCGGGGGAGGACGCCGCTGCGCAGAAATACCTCGACCTGCTCGGCAAGACCCTTTTCTATGGGAAATGGGCCCGCAGCATGATGCCCGGCCGCCAGGACGAGGCCACGCGCGCGCAGCTGGACGCCGCCCGGGCGAACCTGGTCCGGACGGACTTCGTCCACCATTCGGACGTGCCCCGTTCCGTCCTGCTGTCGCTGCTGGAGGCCAATCCGTCCAACCGCGTCGCACGCAACTACCTGCTCTGCTTCGACCTGATGCGCTATGACCTCGAAGAATTCATGCAGGACTATGCACCGGACATGATCCCGGCGCGCATCTACCACGAGGCCGTCCTGATCTGGCTCAGCCAGCACGACCGGCTGACGGACGCGGAGCTTGCCCGCTACGGGGTGGACGCCGCCACCGTGGACCGGATGAACCGTTTCGGCCGCGCTCCCGGCAAATACAGGAATACCTACTGGTATTACTACATGCAGGCCCTGGAAGGCCGCTAGGATCTCCTTGCATTTTCCGAACAGACACAAAAAAGGGAGGCGCCCTCTCGGCGCCTCCCACCCACTAATCAAAATCATTCGTATTTAAGCGAACAATCGACTTGTATCGTTTCGGATGCAGGCCTTATTCAGCCCAACCCAAAACATTCTTGAGTTCCGGATTCGCGCCCATGATGTCGCGCGGGAACGGGAAGTATTCGTGCAGGCCGACCTGGAAGTTGTTGTAGTGAGCCTTGGTGTACTGCGTATAGAAGCGGTGCTTGGCTTCACCGTTGGTGAAGAAGGCGTCGTACACGGTCGGGATGCGCTCGTGGATACCGGACTGGTTGAAGACCTTGTCAAGGTTGACCTTGTCAGGGTGCGTCTTGCTCCAGCGGACGAGGTCGTGGAAGCGGCAGTTCTCGAACCACATCTCGTACTGCTTCTCCTCCATCACGTCGTCGAAGGTGAGCTTGGAGCTGATCTTGCCGGAACCGGAACGGCGCTGGACCTCGTTGAGGGCATCCAGACCTTTCTGCTCGTCACCGGAGCCGATGCAGGCCTCAGCGTAGAGCAGGAGGGCCTCAGCATAGCGGGCGACACCGTAGTTGGTCTGGTTGGAGTTGGAACCCAGGTCGTTGATGTTGTCGGCAGGGTACTCGTTGTCGCCGGCGAGGATCTTCGGAACCTTGTGGTAGACCATGTGCTTCCACTCGAAGTAAGGACCATGGCTGTAGATACCGCTGGTGTTCTTGATACCGCGGTTGGGATCGGCTTCCTTCTCGGCACGCGTTCCGTTGTTGACAGCGGAACCGCTCCAGTCCATCTCATAGAGGAACTCCTCCTCGGTGAGGAAGCAGGCGCGACGACGCGGGGAGTCACCGTCGTGCTCGACGAACTTCTTGGCGAAGTCTTCCTGGACGGCACCGCCGTTCCAGCCACCACCGGAAGTGGTGATCTTCTCGCAGACGGTCGGCACGGAGGCGAGGTTGCTGGTACGCCAGCAGAGGGTGTTGGCAACCATCCAGCGGCCACGGAACATGGCGGTGAAACCGCTGCTCGTGAAGGCGGGATCCTCGATGAAGTTCGGCTCGAAGATGGTCTCCTCGTTGCCGTCACCGGCACGGTGGAAGTTGGTCCAGAAATCTTCGGACTTGACCAGTTTGTACTTGCCTTCTTCGCGCAGGGCGCCGAGATACTTGCGGGCGGTGGCCATGTCGTTGTTGAACACGGCGGCCTTGCCGGCCACGAACTGGGCGAAACCGCGGGTCATGATGGCGGTGCTGTTCTTGTCATTGATGTCCTTGCGGACCGGCAGGAACTTGCAGTCGAGGGCCTTCTGGCATTCGGAGATGACCCATTCGAGCACCTCGGACTGGCTGGTCGCCTGGCGGGGGAGCTCGTCGGCCTCAAGCAGACGGTCGACGATGTTCGGGCAGTTCCAGGAGAGGGCCATCATCAGGTGGCAGTATGCGCGCATCACGCGGGCTTCGGCCACGTACTGCTCCGTATAGTCACTGTGCCACTTGGGCTCGGTGCCGTTGCGGTTCTCCGTGGTGAAGTTGGAGATCACCAGGTTGGAGTGGAAGATGGCCGTGATGTAGTTGTTGTAGAAATTCTTGAGCGCACCCGCCGCGGCGTCGTAGCGGAATTCGCAGAAGATACGGAAGTCACCGTGGTCTTCGCTGTTGCCACCGGCGGCGAGGATGTCGTCAGCCGAGTAGTTGAGGATCATCAGCTCCGGATTGTAGATACCGGACGTTCCTGCCACGCTGCCGACGAAGTTGACGTACATATCCGTGCGGGCAGCCAGGGCGTCAGCATCGGACTGATAGAAATTGTCCATGCTGGAGACACCCTTCTGGGGATTCTCAAGCGCCTGCGAGCAGGAGACTGCAAGGAGAGCGGCGCCAAAAAGTATGGGGATAAGAATCTTTTTCATTGTGTGGAGCATTGGGTTAGAAGGTAAGGTTGATACCCAGGATCATCTTCTGCATCGTCGGGTAGGAACCCCAGTCGATACCTGCACCGGAGCCGCTGCTGACGGAGGCCGTCTCAGGATCGAGACCCGGATAGCTGGTGAAGGTGAAGAAGTCGTCAAGCGACACGTAGAAGCGGAGGCTGCTGATGGCCGCCTTCTTCGTAAGCTTGGAAGGCAGGGTGTAACCGAGCTGCAGCTGCTTGATGCGGAAGAAGTCGCCCTTGAAGAGGTTGCCCGTGGAGGACCAGAAGGCCTCGTCGGCGGCAATCGTCTTCTCCGGGTGCGGCAGACGACCGTTGGGGTTCTCCGGCGTACGGGCGTTGTCCAGATAGTACTTCATGGAGTTCTTGAGACCGGTACGGTGGAGGACCGGCATGATGACGTTTCCGCCCTGGCCAGCACCGACCATGGTGAAGTCAATGCCCTTCCAGCTGCAGTTGATCGTGATACCGTAGGTCAACGGAGCGGCGCCCATACCGATGTAGGTCATATCGTTGTCCGCGATCTTGCCGTCGTAGTTCGTATCCTGGATGATGGCGTCACCCGGGTTGAACAGGACCTTCTTCTCACCCTTGTCGTCAAGGAGGAAATTGCCGTCCTTGTCTTTGGCATAGATGGTCTCTTCTGCGACACCACCGTAGACAAAGCCCAGGATGTAGTGGAGCGGGTAACCCTGCTCGTTGGCCGTGCGGACACGGAAGTTGGTACCGCTGGCCGGGTTGCTCTCGTCGCGGCCCGTCCACTGGAGGACCTTGTTCCAGTTGTAGGTAAGGTTACCGTTGATGCTGTAGTTGAATTCACCGATGTGGTCTCTCCAACCGAGCTCGAATTCCATACCGCGGTTGCGGATGAGACCGCCGTTGATGGTGGTGGTACCGGCACCCAGCTCAGGCGGGATGTTGGTCGAGAAGAGCATGTCCTTCGTCAGCTTGTTGTAGTAGCCACCTTCGAAGTTCAGGCGGTTGTTGAGGAAGCGGGCGACGATACCGCAGTCGAACTGCTCGGAGACTTCCCAGCGGAGGTTCGGGTTAGGAAGGCCGGAGTCGAGTTTCGGGGAAGAACCGAAGGTGGAACCCATCTCGTCCACGCCGTACTGATACCAGCCGCTACCGTGGGCGATGGAGGTCGCATACTTGTACTGACCCTTGATGGAGTTGATGTTACCGTTGTGTCCCCAGCTGCCGCGGAGTTTCAGGAAGGAGATGGCGTCACGGGAGACGTTCTCCTTGAAGAAGCGCTCGTTGCTGATGGTCCAGCCGCCGGAGAAGGAAGGGAAGTAACCCCAACGGGCATCTCTCGGGAGGGTGGAGGTATCATAGGCGTCCGCGCGGAAGTTGACCTGCAGGTTGTAGCGGTCGTCGTAGTTCCAGATCACACGGCCGAAGTAGGCGATGTTCGTGCTCTGGCCGGGAAGGTTGCCGATGCTCTTGGTCGCATCGCCCTTCACGTAGTTCAGGAACAGATACGCAGGCTCATAGGCGCTGAGGATGTCGCCACCCTTGGCGCTGGCGCTCACGTTGTCGGAGGAGCTGCGATAGAAACCGAAACCAGCCATGGCGGTGAAGTTGTGCTTGCCGACCTTGAAGAGGTAGTTGGCAAAGTTCTCCCACTGGTAGTTGAAGGACAGGCTGGAGTTGGCGGAGATGTTGTAGTTGTCTTCAGAGCCGCGGCCGACATAGTACGGGGCGGTATAGCTGTGAGAGACACCGGTGCCGAGGCTGTAGCCGAAACGGGAAGTGAGGGTCAGGCCCTTGATCGGAATCAGGTCGACAGCGATGTTACCTCTGACATTGAAACCACCGTTGGAGGAGTCCGTAGCGTCGCGCTTGGCGAGCGGGCTACCTTCCACATCGGAGTACTGGGTGTTGGCGAAGAAGCCGTTCGCGTCGCCGAGGAAGCGGTACGGAGCGTAATCAGGGTTACCCTTCTGGACCTCGTCGTAGAGATCACGCACGGTCTTGGGCATATCATCGATGGTCTTCCAATAGACCGGCGTGAAAGGATCCATGAGGAGCATGTTCTCGAAGGAGGAGGAGTAACCACGCTGGGAAACGCTCTTGGTCGACCATCTCTCGAGGGAGGTGTTGGACGAGAACTTCAACCATTTGAAGAACTGGTAGTCGGCGTTGAGCTGGGCGGTGATGCGCTCGTGCACATCCTTGTTGCCACGGACGACACCATTGTTGTAGGCGTAGTTGAGACCGGCGAAGAAGTGGCCGTTCTTGTTACCGCCGGAGAAGCTGAGGCCATGCTGCTGGCTCCACGTAGGCTCCGTATAGGCGCTGATCCAATCCTGGTCGATGACGCCGCCGGGGTAGTCGTTGTTCGGGCGATCCTTGTCTTTGAGCTCGCTCTCGACCATCGTGGAACCGTACTCGTAGGTGAGATACCGGAGCAGGTCGCTGCGGTTCATCATCGGACGCTGGGTGAAGCTCTGGAGGACGGCGCGGCCCGTGTAGGAAACGGAGGCCTTGCCTTCGGCACCGCTCTTCGTCGTCACGAGGATGACACCGTTACCAGCCTGGGAACCATAGATGGCGGCGGAGGCGGCGTCCTTCAGGACCTCGATGGACTCGATGAGGGTCGGATCCAGATACTGGATGCTGGACACCAGGAGACCGTCCACCACATAGAGCGGGCCCTGGCCGGAGCTGTTGGAGGAAGTACCACGGACGCGGACCGAGGTGCTTTCACCCGGGGCGCCGTTGGTGATGATACGGACACCGGAAGCGCGGCCCTGGAGGGCGGCGGCAGCATCCGTAGTGGACTGGTTGCGGAGGGATTCGGAGCGGACGGACGACACGGAACCGGTCAGGTCACTCTTTTTGACCACACCGTAACCGATGACCACGGTCTCTTCGAGCATCTCCGCGTCTTCTTCGAGGATGATGTTGAATACGGTTTGGTTGCCGATCGGGAAGACCTGCGTCTTGTAGCCGATACTCTCGACGGAGATGTTGGCTCCTGCAGGGACGGACAGCGAGAATGCGCCGTTAAGGTCCGTTGCTGCGCCGATTCGGGAATTGCCGACCACGGTGACTGCTGCGCCGATGACCGGCTCTCCGCCGGTATCCACGACTTTGCCGCTGATGGTTCGGTTCTGGGCGGAAGCAGAGAAGCTTCCGAGCGAAGTGAGAAGTATCATAGCGATACTCGCCACCTTCATCAGATGTTTTAGCATGTGCGTTTTAATTAAGGATTAATTATAGGATTGGTGGTAATAGTTTTTTTTGCGTGGCATCTGGTTGTGGCAAAAATAGGAGAATCGCGCGCTTGCGGCATTCAAAAATCAACAAAAGAGTTTCAAAAACAGACTAATGCGTGATGAAAATCAACAAGTGAATCATTTTTGAAGAGAAATGAATAAAAAAAGAAAGAGCCCCGTCAAAGAGGCTCTCTCACAAAAGAAATTGAAGTATATGGAATATTACAGAGTGTTTCGGTAGTGCTGGGGGATTATTCCCAGCCCGGGTTCTGCTTCAGGCCGACGCCCTTTTCCTCGTTCCAGGGGTTCAGTTCGATCACGTCGAACGGGAAGGGATAGAGGCTGTGCTTGTCGGCGCGGAAGCCGCCGCCGGATGCTCCCCAGCCGTCGTCCTTGAAGATGACCTTGGCCTTGTGCGGCTTGCCGCTCATCTCCTTGCCCTTCGTGCCGTGCACGTAGAACTCGTCGAAGAGGTAGGGCGTCTCGTCGTGGGCGCGGAAGGCGAGCTTGTCAGCGGCGTCGCCCCAGCGGACGAGGTCGAGGAAGCGGGTGCCTTCCCAGGCCAGCTCGAACCATTTCTCCTGCTTGACGTTCTCCATCGTCAGGGCATCGTAGAGCGGTGCGCCGGCGCGCTGGGCGACACGGTTGAGCTCGATCAGACCCTTGTCGAGGTCGGAGCCGCTCATGACGCAGGCCTCGGCGTAGAGGAGCAGGACCTCGGCGTAGCGCATCACGATGCGGTTCTCCTCGGTCACGGTGGAGTTGTTGGGGATCAGGTCGCTGGCGCGCGGCATGAACTTCATGAAGAAGTAGCCGTAGTTGGCGTAGAGCTCGTCATACTTGTTGAAGTCGAGACCGCGGTTCGGGTCCATCAGCTTCTGTTCGCGGGTCATCGGGGTGCCGTCGCTGTTGGCGTCGACGTTCTTGCCCTTGAAGTTGGTGTAGCTGTAGTCGGTCAGCATCTCTTCATAGGAGGCGAACCAGGCCTTGCGGCGCAGGGAGTTCGGCTCGTGGGCCATCATCGCGTCGACGAACGGCTTGGTCGGAGCGCAGTTGTTGCCCCAGCCCTCTTCCTTGATGAGCACGTCCGGATAGGCCTTGAACATACGGAGGAACAGGGCTTGGTTGCGCTGGTAGTGGAACTTGCCGGCGCCGTACTTGCCGAAGCTGTCGTTGTAGACGTAGTTCATCTCGAGCACCTTCTCCGAGCAGCCGTCACCGGCCACGTGGAAGAGGTCTGCAATCTGCTCGCCGGGAACCAGCGCGTAGAAGTTGGAGTCGATGACCTTCTTGAGGCTCTCCTTGGCGCCGGCCCAGTCCTTATTGAAGACCTGGGCCTTGCCGAGCAGGGCGTAGGCGTTCAGCGGGTTGATCTTGTAGGAGTCGGTCGTCTTCTTGTCGCCCTTGATCGGATCCAGGTCGGGAATGGCTTCTTTGTACTCCTTGATGACCCAGTCCATCAGCACCTGATGGTCGCAGTTGGTCGGGCAGGCATCGCCGGGGAGGACGTGGTCCTCGAGGGGCGGGGTGCCCCAGTAGGAGGCCAGGATGAAGTGCGCCCAGGCGCGGATGACGCGGGCCTCGGCCACGCAGTGCTTCTTGATCTCGGAATCGCCGAGCAACTCGCCGTTCTCGCCGTAGAAGTTGTCAATGACCAGGTTGCACTTGTAGATCAGGGTATACAGCTGCTTGTAGGTGGTCTTGATGTGCTTGATGGTGCTGTCGTAGGTGTTGCGGAACTCGTTCATGTCCTGGGCACCTTCGCTACTGCCGTTCTTTTTGCCGCCACCCCAGTAGAGTTCGTCGCCGCAGGCGTTGGCAACCACGTTCCAGGAAGGGTTGTTGACACCGCCGGAGTTGTTGAACGTGTTGATGAATTCAGCATAGACAGCGGTCAGGGCAGACTTGGCATCCTCGTCCGTCTGATAGAAATCTTCGTAGGCGATGACACCTTTCTGCTGGATGTTCAGCAGGTTCTGGTCGCACGACGTGGCGAAAAGCAGCGCCAGTGCGGCGGATAATCCCAAAATGATATTCTTTTTCATGATTCGCTCGGATTAGAAGGTGATGTTGACGCCGAAGAGCATACGCTTGGCATTCGGATAGGAACCCTTGTCCAGGCCGCGGCCGGACGTGCCGCCGGTGGAAGCGGTCTCCGGATCGAAGCCGGGATAATTCGTGAGGACGAACCAGTCGTCCAGGGAAGCGTAGATACGCATGCTGCTGATGAAGGCCTTGTTGAGCCACTTCTTGGGCAGGGAGTAACCGAGCTGGATCTGCTTGATCTTGAAGTAGTCGCCCTTGAATACGGTGGCGGAGGAGCTCCAGAAGTCGGTCTGGTCCCAGATCTTGTCGATGGTCGGGATGGATTTGCCGGCTTCCTTATAGAAGTAGGTCAGGGAGTTGACGTTCATGTGCTGGGTACGGTACACGCAAGGGACGAGGTCGTTGCCGCTTGCACCGGTTCCGAACATGGTGAAGTCCAGACCCTTCCATTCCAGACGGACGGTCAGACCGTAGGTGAGCGTCGGCAGGGTGTTGCCGATGTACTGGAGGTCGTTGTCGGTCGGGGACTGGGTGATGTTGCCGTTGATGTCGTAGAAGTTGGCCTTGCCGTTCTCGCCGATGCCCGCATATTTGAAGCCGCGGAGATACCACACGGGATAGCCGGTCTCAAAATAAGTCTTGAGCTTGTAGTTGGCGAAGCCGGTACCGCTCTGGTGGCCGACGGACGGCTCCAGGTAGGTAACCTTGTTCTCAAGCGTAGAAAGGTTGGCGTTGACGCTGTAGTGCAGGTCGCCGATGGTGTCCTGCCAGCCGAGTTCGAATTCGAAACCGCGGTTGTTGACGGCGCCGGCATTGACGGTGGTGCTGCTGATACCTACTTCAGCTTTCGGGGAGATGTTCACGAGCAGGCCCTCGGTGTTCTTGTTGTACCAGTCGAAGCCGAAGGTCAGGCGGTTGTTGAACATGCGCAGGTCGAGACCGAGGTCGGTCTGGACGGAGGTCTCCCAGGTCAGGTCGGGATTGGCGAGGCCGTCAGGAATGGATCCGAGGCTCAGCTCTTCGGTGTCGCCGAACTGGTAGCTCTGGCTGTTGTAGGAGATGGAAGTGGAGTACGGATAGCCGGAGAGAACGGCGATGTTACCGTTGATACCCCAGGAACCGCGGAACTTCAGGAAGCTGATCAGGTTGCGGTTGATGTTGTCCTTGAAGAAACGCTCGTTGCTGATGTTCCAGAAACCGGAGACGGAAGGGAAGTAACCCCAGCGGTTCTTCGGGGAAAGCCTGGAGGAGTCGTAAGCATCCGCGCGGAAGTTGGTCTGGATGTTATAACGGTTGTCGTAGGTGTAGCCGAGACGACCGAAGTAGGAAATCTGGGCGGACTGGCTCGGAGCGCCGCCGCTGATGCCCTTGGTACCGGAACCGTTGTCCTGGGTGAGGTAGCGGAAGTTCTCGGCATAACCCTTCAGCGGGTTCTCGCCCTCGAGGCTGGCGCCCACGCTGCGGCGGTCGCGGTAAATATAGGACATACCGGCCATGGCGGCGATGCTGTGCTTGCCGAAGCTCTTGTTGTAGTTGGCGAAGTTCTCCCACTGATAGTTGTAGCTCTGGGAAGAAGTCGCGCTGATCTTGTAGACGGTGGAGTAAGCCTTCGCGTTGACGTAGAACGGCTCCTCGAAGTTGCTGCTGTAACCCTGGGCGATGGTGAAGCCGAGGCGGGAGGTGATCACCAGGCCCTTGATCGGGGTGAGGTTGGCGAAGACGGTGCCACGGATGTTCCAGCCTTCTTCCTTGTTCTCGTTGCGGTCGCGGTAGATGAGCGGGTTGATGCCGTCGCCTTCCAGGATCTTGGAGGTGGAATACCACCAGTCGGGGTGTTCGGCCGGGCGGTAGACTTTCTGCACGCCGGCGTCGACGGCGCGCTGCATGCCGGAGCTCAGCTCGTCATAGGACTTGAAGTACACCGGGGTGAGCGGGTCGATGATGAGGGTACCGAGCAGGCCGGCGCCGCTGCCGGCGTATTCGGAGTGCTCGCCGAGCATCTGCTTCTCGTAGCGCTCGATGGAGGTGTTGGTGCCGACGGTGAACCAGGACTTGACCTTATAGTCGGCGTTGATCTGCGCGGTGAAGCGCTTGTAGACATCCTTGCTGCCGCGGGCCATACCATCCTGGTCCACGTAGTTGAGAGAGAGGAAGTAGGAACCACGGTCGTTGCCGCCCTGGGCGCCGAAGGTGTGGTTGTGCGTATAGCCCACGCCGTAGAGGACGTCGGCCCAGTTGGTGTCGGTCACGCCGTCCCAGGTACCGTTGGCGATGAGTTCCTCGGCGGTGCCGAGCAGGCCGGCGGTGTGCTGCCAGTCGATGTACTGCGCCGCGTTCATGACCTGGGCGTGGTGGCCGAGGCGGTCGACGGAGAGCTTATAATTATAGAAGATGGAACCGTCCTTGCTCTTGGCGCCGCTCTTGGTGGTGATGAGCACGACACCGTTGCCGGCCTGCGCGCCGTAGATGGCGGCGGAGGCGGCGTCCTTCAGGACTTCCATGGACTCGATCATCGAAGGATCGAGGTAGTTGATGTTCTCAACCTGCAGGCCGTCCACGATGAGGAGCGGGCCGAGGCCGGAGCCGCTGTTGGAGGAGATACCGCGGACGCGGATCGAGGAACCCTCGCCCGGGGCGCCGGAAGCGTTGAAGATCTGGACGCCGGCAGCCTTGCCCTGGAGGGCGGCGGCGGCGTCGGAGGTGGAACGGTCAGCCAGGTCGGCGGACTTGACGGATGCCACGGCTCCCGAGAGGTCGCTCTTCTTCTGGACGCCGTAGCCGATTACGACCGTCTCTTCCAGCATCTCGGCATCCTCTTCGAGGACGATGTTGAAGGTGGTCTTGTCGCCCACCGCGATCGTCTGGCTCTTGTAGCCGATACTTTCGATGGTGAGGGTGGCGCCGGCAGGGACGTTCAGCGTGAACGTACCGTTGATGTCGGTGGCCGCACCGATCTGCGTGTTGCCCACGACCATGACGGCGGCGCCGATGACCGGCAGTCCGCCGGTGTCAACGATCGTACCGCTGATGGAGCGGGTCTGTGCGAGTGCCTGAGGGCCTCCGCACAGGGTGAGGAGCAGCATCAGGACACCTGACAAGTTCATCAGTTTCTTGAACATTTTTCGTTGGTTTTTAGTTATAAGAGAGATTGTGTTGGGTAAAAACTTCAAGCTGTTATGTGGTGTCTCCTTGCGGAGCGCGATGCAAGATTACTTCTTTTATAGGGGAAAGGCTTGCAGGAAACCATAAAAGAATTTTGATATTCCGCCACGATACCGGAGTGAAAACAATTGGCCGAAAACGAAAGAAAGCGCCTCCCGCGATGGGAGGCGCTTTCATATTTAGACCGAAAAACGGCTTATTTCTTAAAGTAAGGGAGGTCGCCCTTGGCCCAGTTGGTGCCGGGACCCCAGCCGGGATTCTGCTCCAGGGTGCCTTCGGTCAGGACAACCTGGTCCTCCGGAATCTTGAAGAAGCCGCCACCAGTCTCGGTGTAACGCTGCATGTAGTCGTTGGTGAACTGGTAGGTGCCTTCGTACTTCTCGTTGAGGACCTTGTTGCCTTCCTGGTTCTTGACGATCTGGTCGACATCGCCCCAGCGGCGCAGGTCGTTCCAGCGGATCGCTTCGAAGCAGAGCTCGTAGCGGCGCTCCTTCTTGAGGGCCTCGAGGCTGTAGGCCACGTCGGGCAGGCCGGCACGGGCGCGGACGGCGTTCATGCCGCTCTTGCCGTTGTAGACGACGGCGCCGTCGGTCAGCTCGGAGTGCATCAGCAGCACGTCGGCGAAGCGGAGCCACACCAGGGACTGGGTCAGACCGGTCTGGCGGTTGTTCTCACTGCCGTAGTACTTGGCATAGCTGAGGTAGCGGGCGGTGTGGTCTTCGTTCCAGGCCTCGCAGCCGGCGTATTTCTTGGCGAGGAGGTTGGTGTTCTCCACTTCCTTGGCCTTGTCGCCCGGATAGTCAGGGATTTCGACGAGACGGTCGCAGATGGAACCCGTGCGGCGGTAGTCGCCGGCGTAGTCGGGATCCTCGGCCCAGTCGGTCCACAGCTTCTCGCAGACGGGACCGTTGGAGTAGCCCTGCACGGAGAACGGGAAGGCCGCTTCGGTGGTCTTGCGGAGGCCGTAGAACTCCACGATGCGGTTGTGGCGGATGGTCTTCTCGTCATAGCTGGCCTTGTTGCCCATCTTGACGGCGAACATGCTCTCGACGTTCTCGTCGGACTCCCAGTTCAGGTTGTTGTCCTGGTCGTATTTGTAGTCCTTGGCGGTGTAGGGGTTGGTGTAGGGCCAGAGGTTGCGCTGGTCGCTGACCAGGGCGTGACCGCTGTTCTTGATGCAGTCCTCGAGCCAGGAGACGACCTGGGACTTGGAGACGCTGCCACCCTCGGCGAGCGGGAGCTCGCTCTTTTTGTAGAAGCCGGTGTAGAACAGCCACACGCGGGCCATCATGCCCTCGGCAACCCACTTGGAGGCGTGGCCGATGCCGCAGTCGGGATACTTCGTGTTGGGCGCGACTTCGATGGCGGCCTTGAGGTCGGAAGCGATCTGGGCATAGATCTCGTCAGGCGTGTTGCGCGGCGTGTGGGTCTCGGAATGATCCGCGGTGGCGGTCATGAGGGGCACACCGTTGAAGACCTGGGCCAGGTTGAAGTAGTACCAGGCGCGGAGGAAATAGACCTCGCAGAGCAGCTGGTTCTTCTTGTCGGGTGAGCTCCAGTTCTCGATCTTGTCCATATTCTCCAGAGCGAAGTTGGCGCGGTAGATACCGCGGTAGCGCTGTTTCCAGCACGGCAGCATCCAGTTGGTATAGGAGTTCATCAGACGGTCCACACCCTGGGCGCCGATGTTGCTCTGGCTGCCACCACCCAGACGGTCGTCGGAAGCGATGTCGAAGATGAAGAACGGGTCCTCTTCCGGATCGGAGAGGTTGCTGTTCATGATGACGTAGATACCGTTCACCATCTGGACGGCATCCGTCTCGTTGACCGGGAAGTTCGAGGTGTCCTTCTTGGTCAGGCTGACCGTGTCAAGGAAACCGTCGCAACCCCCGAGCATAAGCAGGCACAAGGCGCTGGCTAAAGTATATATGATTGTCTTTTTCATGGCTTTCAGGGATTAAAAGGTGACGTTCACGCCGACCCGCCAGGAGCGGGCGGAAGGATAGTAACCGTTGTCGATACCGGACGCCCAGCTGGTGCCGTTGCCGAAACCGACCTCAGGATCCATACCGGAGTAGCCGGTGAAGGTGAACATGTTGGCGGCGTTCACGAACAGGCGGCAACGGGCCACCGGCAGGTTCTTGATGAGGCGCTTGAAGTCATAGCCGACGGTGATGTCGGTGATCTTGAAGAAGTCGGCATCCTCGAGCCAGACGCGGGAAAGCTCGGACATGTTGACGTGCTTGCCGTGGGTGAAGCGCGGGTAGTGGTTGGTGCTGCCCTCGCCGTTCCAGTACTTGGTGTACACGTCGGTGCAGTAGTTGTCGTCCGGGTGGTCGGAGAACTGGCGGTAGCTCTTGGCGACCTGCTGGCCGAAGGCGCCGTGGCCGCTGAGCGAGAAGTCGAAGCCCTTGTAGCCGAGGTTGATGGACAGACCCACGGTGACGTCCGGGTTCGGGTCGCCGATCATGGTCTTGTCGGACTCGTCGATCTTGCCGTCGCCGTTGAGGTCGACGAACATCACGTCGCCGGGCTGGATGGAACTGCCCTGGAGGCTCTTGGAGGCGTCGCCGCCGAAATACTTGTCGAGGTAGGCCTGCTTCTCGGCCTCGTTCTGGATGATGCCGTCCATCTTGTAGCCCCAGAAGTAACCGATCGGGAAGCCGACCTGGGCGCGGTAGAGCTCGGCGGTGTTCTGCGCGATGGCGTTGGAGCCGCCGTGGATGATGCCTTCGGTATTACCGATCTCGGTAACCCTGTTCTGGTTGTAGGAGAAGGTGGTGTTGATGCCGTAGGAGAAGTCGCGGTTGACGTTGTCGTTCCAGGAGAGGAGGAGTTCGACACCACGGTTCTGGACGGCACCGGCATTCTTGTAAGCGGCGTCGGCACCAGCGGTTTCCGGTCCCGGAACACGGAGGAGCCAGTCTTTGGTGGTCTTGTTGTACCAGTCGAAGGTCACGCCGAGGCGGCTGCGGAAGAAGCGGGCGTCGAAACCGACGTTGAGCTGCTCGGAAGTCTCCCAGGCAAGGACCGGGTTGGCGACGTTCTCAGGATAGGCACCGAGACCGGGCGTGTCCTTGTTGTCGAAGTAGTAGTCGGAGCCGAAGGCGATATTGGTAATGTAGGCGAATTCCTGGACGCTGCAGTTGCCGTTCTGGCCCCAGCCGCCGCGCAGCTTGAAGAAGCTGAGCCAGCCCTTGCTGAACTCCATGAAAGGCTCGTTGGACATCACCCAGCCGGCGGACACGGAGGGGAAGTAGCTCCAGCGGTGACCGCGGGCGAAGTTGGACGAACCGTCGGCGCGGAACACGGCCGTGAACAGGTAGGTCTCGTTGTAGTTGTAGTTGACACGGCCGAAGAAAGAAGCAAGGGCGCCCTGGCTGTTAGGACGGCCGCTGATGCTGGTGTAGGCCGGATCGACGATCTTGGCGTTCTCGATGTAGGCGTGCAGGAAGGAGCCCGGGAACAGGGAGTTGGAGTTGCCCACGCCGACGCTGCTGCCGTAGCCCCATCTCTCCAGGGACTGGCCGATGAGGGCGTCGATGTTGTGGTTGCCGAAGGACTTCACCCAGTTGACGGTGTTGTCCCAGCTCCAACGCATGCTGTAGGACTGGTCCTGACGGACGTCGTCCTCCGGGTTGGAGGTCTTGGTGCTCAGCTGATACACCGGGACGTAGCTGCGGCTCTCGCTGTGGTTGTAGAGCCAGCCGAAGCTGGAGCGGAAGGTCAGGCCCTTGATGGGAGCGACCTCCAGGAAGAAGTTGCTCTGCAGGCGGAAGCCCTTGTTGTAGCGGTTGTTGCGCTTGTAGTAGACTTCGGCGAGCGGGTTGGCCATCTCGGAGCTGAAGTCCCAGTTGTCGCGCACGATGTCGTCGTACTCATACCAGTTGCCTTCTTCGTCGCGGATCGGCATCAGCGGACTCATGGAGAGCATGTTGCGGATGTTGTTGTCGTAGATGCCGCCGATGGAGAGGCCCTTCTTGTTGGTGTAGGTGAAGGTGACGTTCTCGCCGAACTTGATGACGTCCCGGTTGTTCTTGCGGAGCAGGGAGTAGTCGGAGTTGAGGCGGACGGTGGTACGGTCATACTTCGGCGTGGCCGGATAACCGATGGTACCCGTCTGGGAGAACTGGCTGAAGCCGAGGGCGAAGCGGGAAACGTCGCTGCCGCCGCGGATGTTGATGGAGGCGTTGCTGGTCGGCGCGTTGTGGACGAGGGTCTCCTCGAGCCAGTTGGTGCCGTTCCAGGTACCGGCCTGGATCTGGGCGTACTGCTTGGGGATGAGGGCCGCCCAGTCGTACTTGTTGACGCCCTGGATGTCGTAGGCCTTGTCGTTGATCTCCATATATTGCTTGGCGTTCAGCGGGGTGACGCCGTTGGTGTTGGCGTTCTGCCAGCCCATGTAGCCGTCGAAGGTGACCTGGATGTTGCCGGCCTTGCCCTTCTTGGTGGTCACGAGGATGACGCCGTTGGCGGCACGGGAACCGTAGATGGCGCTGGACGCGGCGTCCTTGAGGACGTCGATGGACTCGATGTCGTCCGGGGAGAGGGCGGTGATGGAGCCGCCCGGCACGCCGTCGACGACGTAGAGCGGATCGGCGTTACCGATGGTACCCAGACCACGGATCGTCACCTTGAAGCTCTCGCCCGGCTGGCCGGAGTTCTGGGTGATGGTCACGCCGGCGGCCTGGCTCTGCAGGGCGCCGAAGGCATCGACGGCGTGCGTCGCGGCGAGCTGTTCGCCGGACACGCTGACCGTCGAACCGGTCACGAGTTTCTTGCGCTGGACACCGTAACCGATGACCACGGTCTCTTCGAGCATCTCGGCGTCTTCCTGCAGGGTGACGGTCATGTTGTCCGCAGCGGCGACGCGGCGGGTCACATAGCCGAGGCAGGAAATCTCGAGGGTGGTGCCGGGGGCGACGCGGAGGTTGAAATTACCGTCGATGTCCGTGACGGTACCATTGGTAGTTCCGGGTACTGCGATGCCGGCCCCGATGAGCGGTTGTCCGTTCGGATCGATGACCTTGCCGAAGAGTGCCCGAGGCTGGGCGGAGGCCACGACAGACCCCGCCAAAGTGAGGAGTATCGTCAGGATACCCGTCACTTTCATTAGTTTTTTCAGCATGTTTTAATGGTTTTTTTGATGGTTATAGTTGGGTATAGTATTATCTTGGATGCAAGTATACGAAAAAAATGAATCAAATCGTCTTATAATCATACCATTTTGCGTATTCTGAACCTCAAATTACGCCTCTTGAAACTTTCGAAAAAAAGTTTCATCTTTGCTTTATGAAACTTTTCCTCATCGACGGCCACGCGCTCATCTTCAAGATGTATTACGCCTTCCTGGGGCGCCCGATGGTCAACTCGCAGGGGGTCGACACCTCCATCCTGTTCGGATTCACGAAATACCTGCTCGAACTGATCGACCGGGAGCGGCCGACGCACATCGCCGTGAGTTTCGATCCGCCGGGCGGGACGTTCCGCAACGAGCTGTATCCTGCCTACAAGGCCAACCGCGGGGAGACGCCCGCGCTGGTGATCGCCGCGCTGGAGCCGCTGACGCAGATCGTGGAGGCGCTGGACATCCCGGTGCTGATGATCCCGGGCTTCGAGGCGGACGACGTGATCGGCTCCGCCGCGCGGCGCTTCGAGGCGGAGGGTTTCGAGGTGTGGATGGTCACGCCCGACAAGGACTACGGCCAGCTGGTCTCGCCGCATGTCCGGCAGCTCAAGCCGGGCAAGAGCGGCGGCGAGAACGAGCTGCTGGGCGTGGCGGAGGTCTGCGACAAATGGAAGATCTCCGCGCCCGCGCAGGTCATTGATATATTGGCGCTCTGCGGCGACGCCTCGGACAACGTCCCGGGCGTGCAGGGCGTGGGGCCGGTCGGCGCAGCGAAGCTGCTGGGCAAGTACGGCTCCGTCGAGGGGATCTACGAGCACCTCGGCGAGCTGACCGCGCGCCAGCAGGAGCAGTTCCGCGCGGCGGAGGACCACATCGCCCTGTCCAAGCGGCTGGTCACCATCAAGACCGACATCCCGCTGGACGTGACGGCGGAGCAGCTCGTCTACGACACCGTCGAGACGCCCGAGCTGACCGCCCTGTTCGACCGCTACGAGATGCCCTCCCTGAAGCGCCTCCTCAAGAAAGTCTCCGTTTCAAACGCTGCTGATTCGGATTCTGCCGGAAGGCCTGCTGCCTCCGAAAACGTCCTGCTGCGCAGGACCCCTCCCACTTCCTGCGGAAGCGGGCCCCTCCCTCTTACGGAGCCGACTCGAAGAGGAAATATCCCCTGGAAGGGGATCACAGGGGTTAGAGAACAAGCCAGCTTGCTGGCTACGGTTTCCGGAGGCAGCAGCCTTCCGGACAATGAATCCGAATTAAAGCTTGATAAGCTGACGATTAAAGAGATTAAAGGGAAGAAGATAGCGATTAACCTGCAAGGGGAGAAACTGTATGTGGCGACGGAGGCGGGGGTGGCAGAAGGGGCGCCGGAAGACTTCCGGGTGCTGCTGGAGGACGCCGCCGTCGTGAAGGCCGGCGCCGACCTCAAGGCGCAGGCCAACGCCCTGGCCGCCCGCGGCATCCGCCTGGCCGGCCGCCTCGAAGACATCGCCCTGATGCACTATCTCCTCGGCCCCGAACGCAGCCACAAGACCGACGTCCTGGCCCGCAGCTACCTCGGCGTGGAGCTGGAAGCCGCCGGCCCCGCCGACACCGGCTCCCTCTTCGACGAACTCCCCGACGACAACGGTCCCGACCGCGTCCTGGAGACCGCCGCCATCCTCCGCCTGTCGGACATCCTCCTGCAGGAAATGGCCGCCACCGAAGGCATGCAACACCTCTATGACGACATCGAAGAGCCCCTCATCGGCGTCCTGGCCCGGATGGAACAGACCGGCGTCAAGGTCGACCTCGGGTCGCTCCGCGACTTCGCCGACGGCCTCCGCCGCAAGATGGTCGAACGCGAAGCCGAAGTCCGCCGCCTCGCCGACGATCCGACGCTCAACATCCTGTCACCCAAGCAGATCGGCGTCGTCCTCTTCGAGAAACTCAACCTCGACCCCAAGGCCCGCAAGCCCAAGTCCGGCAACTGGCCCACCGACGAACAGACCCTCTCGCACCTCGCCGACCGCAGCCCCATCATCGACGCCATCCTCGACTACCGCGGCCTGCGCAAGCTCCTTTCCACCTACATCGAACCCTTCGCCGGCTACATCTCCCCGAAAGACGGCCGCGTCCATACCACCTTCAACCAGGCCCTCACCTCCACCGGCCGCCTGTCCTCCTCCAACCCCAACCTCCAGAACATCCCGGTCCGCACCGAAGAAGGCCGCGAGATCCGCAAGGCCTTCGTGGCGGGCGAAGAAGGCTGGGTGATGATGTCGGCCGACTACTCCCAGATCGAGCTGCGCCTGATGGCCCACCTGAGCGGCGACGCCCACCTCGTGGACGCCTTCCGCCATGGCCTGGACGTCCACGCCGCCACCGCTGCCAAGATCTTCCGCATCCCGCTCGAAGAAGTCACGGCCGACCAGCGCCGCATCGCCAAGACGGCCAACTTCGGCATCATGTACGGCATCTCCTCCTTCGGCCTGGCCGAGCGCCTGCGCTGCCCGCGCAGCGAGGCCAAGCAGATCATCGACGACTATTTCGCCTCCTTCCCCTCCATCCGCGGCTTCATCGACGCCACCGTGGCGCAGGCCCGCGAGCGGGGCTATGTAGAGACGCTCTTCGGGCGTCGCCGGTATATCGCCGACATCGGCGCCGGCAACGCCGCCCTCCGCGCGCTCGCCGAGCGCAACGCCGTCAACGCTCCCATCCAGGGCACGGCGGCCGACATTATCAAACTGGCGATGATCGCCGTGGACCGGCGCCTGCGCGAAGGCGGCTTCCGGGCCCGGATGGTCCTCCAGATCCACGACGAACTCCTCCTCGAGGTCCCGCAGGACGAAATCGCGCCCGTACGCGACCTGCTGGTCCACGAAATGGAAAACGTCATCACCCTGTCCGTCCCCCTGACCGTAGAATGCAATGATGGAAAAACCTGGCTTGAAGCCCATTGACGAACTCGTCCGCCGGGCGATCATCGGCGACGGCACCGCCTTCACCGAACTCTGGGACACCCACATCGGGGGGCTGCGCGCCTACCTGAAGGGCGCGATGAAGCACCTGGACGACTTCTACATCGACGACATCTGCTCGCGCAGCTTCGAGAAGGCGTTCCGGCAGATCCGCACCTTCGACCCCACCAAGAGCCAGTTCTCCACCTGGCTCCGCAAGATCGCGCACAACACCGCGCTCGACACCATCGACAGCGAATCGCGCGCGCAGAGCCGCCTGGTCTCGCTGGACAAGGAGAACGACCACAGCGGCGCCATCATCGACGTGATCGGCGACGAGACGGCCACGCCGCTCGAGCAGATCGTCGAGGAAGAAGACGCCGAGAAACTCGAAGGCTACATCTCCGGCCTGCCCGACCTCTACCGCACCATCGCGCGGATGCGCCTGGTGGACGGCCTGCAGTACAAGGAAATCGCGGAAGAACTCGGAATGGAACTCAATACCATCCGGACACGCATCCGCCGCGCCAAGTCGATGATCGAGGCGATGAAGGCAGGGGAGGAATGACGCCTCCTATCTCTTCTCGTGGACGTCGAGCCGGAGTTTCTTCTCGGAGATGTCGTCGTAGAGCCGCAGCGTGATGTAGGCTTGCGAGCTGTAGCGCTTCAGGTCATAGATGGAGACGGTCATGTTGGACCGGTTGAGCTCGACCGTCGGCGCCATGCCGACGTTGGTTCCGAGCTCCATCTCGAGCTTCTCCACGTCGTAGCACTTGAAACGGAATTTGACGCTCAGCGCCTTGGTGGCCTCGATGGTCGTGTCGATGGCGGCGCGGTCGACCTGGATGGGGAAGGGCTCCTTCACCTTCGGCGGGTCGGGCGTCTCGGTCTTGTTGTCGGCGGGATCGCAGGCTGCGAAGAGGACGGCCGCAAGCACGGCTGCGGACGCCAGGAAGAACAATTTTTTCATGACGAGGTATGGTTGGTTATATCCGCAAAGATAGGATTTTTTGCGGGACAACCTAACTTTTTCTCCTAAAAATCAGGATTTTCCGGCGCATTCGGGGCAGATCCCGTGCGCCAGGTAGTCGACGCTCTGGACGCTGAAGCCGTCCGGACAGCGGACGGCGGGGATGGGCACGTCCTCCAGGCAGAAAGTCCGCCCGCACGACTCGCAGTGGAAATGGACGTGGCGGTCGTCGTCCTCCTCCTCGTCGGTGCAGTGGCAGACCTCGTAGCGCACGCTGTCCTCGTCGGACAGGGTGTGGAGCAGGTGGTGCTCCCGGAAGATTGCCAGGTTGCGGGAGATGATGGACTTGTCCACCGACTCCAGGGCGGTCTCGATCTCGGTCAGCGAGAGCGGACGCCCGGCCTGGAGCAGGGTCTTCAGGATCAGGATGCGGTTGGCCGTGGCCTTGACGCCATGCTCCTGCATCAGAACTTCCGGATCTTCGTGGTGCGCATGCATAAGGCAAAGATAAAGATTATTTCCGACTTATGCGCGGTACATGCGGTCGTCGGCGAAGGAGAAGCAGCAGTCGTCGGCCACCACGACGTGGTCCAGCAGCTTCAGGCCGACGGCCGAGACGCCCTGGCGCAGCTCCTCCGTCCGGCGGATGTCCGCCGGCCCCGGCGTCGGATTGCCGCTGGGGTGGTTGTGGACGAGGATCAGCGCGCCGGCGTTCTTGTCGAGGGCCATCCGGATGATCTGCCGGATGTCGAAAGTGGTCGAATTCGACCCGCCCGTGCTCACGCGCTCCTGCCCGACCAGATACTGGTGGTCGTTGAGGAAGAGGACCCAGCATTCTTCGTGCGGCAGGCCCTTGAGGCGGGGGAGCAGCAGTTCGTGGACCTGGCGCGCCGTGAGGATGGGGCGCCGGACCACGGACGACTGCTCCTGCAGGAAGCGGCGCCCCAGCTCGAGGGCCGCCAGCACGCTCGCGGCCTTGCCCGGCCCGATGCCGGACAGCGAGAGCATCTTGTCTCGCGGGAGGTTGAACAGGACGCTGAGGCGTCCGTCGGCAAGGTCCAGCAGGCGGCGGGCCAGGTCGAGCACGTTGCCCTCCGGGCCGCCGCTGCGCAGCAGGACGGCGAGCAGTTCGCCGTCGCTCAGGCTCCCCGCACCGCGGGCGAGCAGCTTTTCGCGCGGCCTTTCATCCGCGCGGAGATCTTTGATTCCCATAGCGCGGCAAGGATAAGGACAAAAATCGTATCAAACGGAAAGATTCGTTTCCGCCTGACTTAAAAATACGATTTTTACGGGTTCCGGGGCCTAGGCGGGCTCGCAGAGCAGCGTGGCCTGGGTGCAGTCCTTCACCTTCACGTCCACGAAGTCGCCCGCGCGGTGCGCCGTGTCGGGCCAGATGCACATCTTGTTCTGGCTGTTGCGGCCGCAGAGCTCGGCGGCGTTGCGCTTGGACGGGCCCTCGACGAGGACCCGGAAGGTCTTGCCGACGTCGCGGCGGTTGCTCTCCAGCGAGAGGCGGTTCTGCACGGCGATGATCTCCTCGAGGCGGCGCGTCTTGACGTCCGGCGCCACGTCGTCGGGGTATTTCTTCGCGGCGAGCGTGCCCGGCCGCTCGGAATACTGGAACATGAAGGCGGCGTCGAAGCCGACCTGCTCGAAAATGTCGAGCGTGTCGCGGTGGTCCTCCTCGGTCTCGGAGCAGAAGCCCGCGATGACGTCGGTGGTGATGGCGCAGTCCGGCATCAGGGCGCGGATCTTCGCCACGCGGTCCAGATACCAGGCGCGCGTGTAGCGGCGGCGCATCTTCTCCAGGATGCGGTCCGAACCGGACTGGACGGGGAGATGGATGTGGCGGCAGATGTTGGCGTGCGTGGCCATCGTCTCGATCACAGCGTCGGAGATGTCCTGCGGGTTGGAGGTGGAGAAACGGATGCGCAGGTCGGGCACCGATTCTGCCACCAGCGCGAGCAGGCGGGCGAAATCGTATTCCCCGAAGTGGTACGAATCGACGTTCTGTCCCAGCAGCGTGATCTCCTTGTAGCCGCGCTCCGCGCAGTCGCAGGCCTCGCGGACGATGGTGTGGTAGTCGCGGCTCCGCTCCGCGCCGCGGGTGTAGGGCACCACACAGTAGGAGCAGACGTTGTTGCAGCCGCGCATGATGGAGATGAAGGCGGAGACGCCGTTCTTGTCCACGCGCACCGGCGCGATGTCGGCGTAGGTCTCCTCGCGGGAAAGGATCACGTCGATCTGCGGGTGGCCCTGCGAGGCGGCGGCGAGCAGCTCGGGCAGCCTGCGGTAGGCGTCCGGGCCGGCGACGACGTCGACCTTGCCGGACTCCAGCAGCGTCTCTTTCATCCGTTCGGCCATGCAGCCGAGGATGCCCACGATCACGTCGGGGCGGGCTTTGCGGTAGATGTTGAACTGGCCGATGCGACCCAGGATGCGTTGCTCGGCGTTGTCGCGGATCGAACAGGTGTTGGCCAGGATCACGTCGGCCTCGCCGATCTCTTCGGTGCGGATATAACCTTCGCGGCCCAGGATGGAGAAGACCACTTCCGTGTCCGCTACGTTCATCTGGCAGCCGTATGTCTCAATGTAAACCTTTCTCATATGAATCGATGCGCAAAGATAGAGAGTTTTTTCTTATCTTTGTAAGTTAGTATAAAAGCAAAAGACCAAATGAAGCTGTTTGCCCGGATCCTCCTGCTGACCCTTCTCCTGCCGTTGCTGCTTTCCAGCTGCAAGAGCAGGGGTTTCCAGGACATTGAGATTACCTCCGTCCGGCTCGTCTCGATCGTGCCGGAGGGCTTCAGTAACGTGACCGCGGTGGTCGAGGTCGGCGTGCGCAACCCTACCGTCGCCTTCGAGTTGTCGCAGGTGGAGGCGCAGGCCCGCTTCCAGGGCGAGCCCGCCCTGACGGCGACCTCCGAGACGATCACGATCCCCAAGCACAGCGATGCGGTCTACCAGATCCCGCTCCAGGGCCGGCTCGCCGAGGGTTTCAACCCGTTCCGGCTGCTCCGGCTGCTGGGCGACGAAGCCAGTTTCGACGACATCACCTTCGATGTCCGTTGCCGCGCTTCGCTGCGCAGCGGTTTTGGCAGGAATATTGAATTGTTGGATATCCCGCTGAGCGCGCTGCTCCGCGGAATGCAAACGAAAAATGATGAACAAATCCTTGAATAAAGTACTTCTGTTGCTGGCCCTGCTGGTTTTGGCCGTTCCCGCCCTGCGGGCGCAGAGCCTCGAGACGGAAGAGATGTCGGAGATCGAACACGCCGGCGACGAGGTCCAGGTGGACTCCACGCTGGTGGGCCGTGACATTTTTTCAGCCCTGCCCGAGGGGGTGGTCGTGCGCCAGACGCCGGCCGTGCGCGCGGCGCTGAACCGCCAGGTGAGCGCCAACGCCGGCAAGAGCTACAGCGGCTTCCGCATCCGTCTCTTCTTCGCCAGCAACCGCACCGCCCGGGAAGAATCCGCGACGGTGATCCGCCGTTTCAACGAGCTCTATCCCCATATCGAGGCCTACCGTTCCTTCTCTTCGCCCAATTTCAAGGTGACGGTCGGCAATTTCCGCACGCGCATCGAGGCCGAGGCCTTCCTGCGCAAGGTCAAGGGGGATTTCCCGGACGCCTTCATCGTCCGGGAGCGCTTCAAGTACCCGTCGATCGGGCGCCCGGACACCAGCCCGGCCGACATTCCTGACGAATTGTAAGCGATGATCAAGCAGGGCCTCGAACTCAAGCAGCAGCAGAAACTCTCCCCGCTGCAGATCCAGACGATCAAGCTGATCGAACTCCCGATCCAGGAGCTCGAGCAGCGGATCCGCACGGAGCTGGAGGAGAATCCCGTGCTGGACGATACGCCGGACCCTGAGAAGGCCGAGGACGCCAAGGACGTGTCCCTGGACGAGATCACGGACGAGGGAGACATCCCTTCCTACAAGACCCGGGTCAACAACTGGGGCAAGGACCCCCGGCCCGAATACAACACGTTCTCCGTGCGGCAGAGCTTCACCCAGACCCTGATGGACCAGCTGGGCTACCGCAACCTCACGCCCGAGCAGTACAGCGTGGCGGCCTTCATCATCGGCTCGCTCGACGCCGACGGCTACCTGCGCCGCGACGTCGACTCGCTGGTGGACGACATGGCCTTCCGCGCCGGGATCAGCACTACCACGGAGGAGGTGCTGGAGATGCTCGCGGTGATCCAGGAGTTCGACCCCGCCGGGGTGGGTGCGCGCGACCTGCGCGAATGCCTGCTCCTGCAGCTGCAGGCCAAGAAGCAGACGCCTGACGTGATCAACGCCGAGCGCATCCTGGAGGACTATTTCGCAGAGTTCTCCAACAAGCATTTCCAGAAGATCATGTCCCGCCTGAACCTCTCCGAGGACGACCTCAAGCGGGCGATGGGACGCATCGTCAAGCTCAATCCCGCACCGGGCGGCGAGGTGGACTACACCTACACCGACCAGGCCCAGCAGATCGTGCCGGACTTCGTGCTGGAGGAGCACGACGGCGAGCTGTCCTTCACGATGCCGCGTTTCTCCGTGCCGGAGCTGCGCGTCAACAAGAAATACGCGGACCTGCTCATCGAGGCGAAGGGCTCTTCGGAGCGCGCCCAGAAGGAGGCCGCGACCTTCGTGCGCCAGAAGCTCGACTCGGCCAAATGGTTCGTGGAGGCGCTCAAGCAGCGCCAGAACACGCTCAACAAGACGATGTCCGCCATCCTGGAGTACCAGCACGACTATTTCGTGTCCGGCGACGAAGCCGACCTCAAGCCGATGGTCCTCAAGGACATCGCCGAGAAGACCGGCTTCGACATCTCCACCATCTCGCGCGTGGTCAACAGCAAGTACATCGAGACGCATTTCGGCATCTTCGCGCTGAAATATTTCTTCTCCGAAGGCATGGAGAACAAGGAGGGCGAGGAGGTGTCCACCCGCGAGCTGAAGAAGGCCCTGCAGGAATGCGTGGACGCCGAGAACAAGAAGAAACCGCTCACCGACGAGCAGCTGGTGGAAGAGATGGAGCGCCGCGGCTACAAGGTCGCGCGCCGCACCATCGCCAAATACCGCGGCCAGCTCGGCATTCCGCTGGCCCGCTGGCGCAAGGAGCTGTAGGCATGAAGGGGACAGGCATTCCGGACATCATCCAGTTCAAGCGCCTGCTGCGCGACCGCGGCCTCAAGGCCACGCCGCAGCGGACGGCGGTCCACGAGGCGATGTGCGCCCTCGTGCACGCCGGCGCGGACGACGTGGCGGCCTGGATTGCCGGACAGGACGGTACGCGCATTTCCGTCGCTTCGGTATACAACATCCTCACGCTCCTGGCGGACCTGGGGATCTACGGACGCCGGTCCGGCCGCGGCGGCAAGATGGTCTTCGACGTGCGCACCGGACGCCACCTGCATCTCTACGATACGCAGAGCGGGACCTGGCGCGACCTGGAGGACGAAGCGCTCCTGACCTGGATGGAAGCCCACTTCAAGGGCCGCCGTTTCCGCGGCTACAAGATCGACGGCTTCGAGGTGCAGCTGCTCTGCCACCCGACCCGCAAGGGCCCGGGCCGCAAAGCGTAATTTTGTGTATATTTGTAAGCTACTATGGATATCGAACACATCAAATGTCTGATCGTCGGCGGCGGCCCTGCGGGCTACACCGCCGCGATATATGCCTCCCGGGCCGCGCTCGCGCCCGTCCTCTACGAGGGCAACGCCCCCGGCGGCCAGCTCACCACGACCACGGTCGTGGAGAATTTCCCGGGCTATCCCAACGGGGTGGACGCCAACCAGCTGATGTCCGACATGCGTGCGCAGGCCGTCAACCTCGGCGCGGACATCCGCCGCGGGGTGGTGACGGCCGTAGACCTGGGCGTCCGTCCGTTCCGCCTGACCGTGGACGGGGAGAAGACGCTGGAGGCCGACGCGCTGATCGTCGCGACCGGCGCCACGGCCCGCTATCTCGGCCTGCCGTCCGAGAAGAAATACCTCGGCATGGGCGTCTCCGCCTGCGCGACCTGCGACGGTTTCTTCTACCGCAAGAAGGACGTGGCGGTGGTGGGCGGCGGCGACACCGCCTGCGAGGAGGCCTCCTACCTGGCCGGCCTCTGCCGCAAGGTCTACATGATTGTCCGGCGCGATGTCCTGCGGGCCTCCGTGGCCATGCAGGAGCGTGTCAAGAATACCCCCAACATCGAGATCCTCTGGAACTGCAACACGCAGGAAGTGCTCGGTGACGCCTCCGGCGTGACCGGCGCGCGCCTGATGCGCAAGGATGGCGAGGTTTTTGATATACAGGTGGACGGCTTCTTCCTGGCCATCGGCCACCACCCGGCTTCCGAGCTTTTCGCGCCGTGGGTGGCGACCGATCCCAACGGATACATCCTCACCGATGGCGGCAGCAGCCGCACCAACGTCGAGGGCGTGTTCGCCGCCGGGGACGTGCAGGATCCGGTCTACCGGCAGGCGGTCAACGCCGCCGCGTCGGGCTGCCGGGCCGCGCTGGATGCCGAAAAATATTTGAAGCGATGAAAAGATCCACTCTCCTTACAGCTTTCGCCGTGCTTCTGGTCGCGGCTTCCGGCCTGCAGTCCTGCAAGTCGCAGTATGACATCGTCCTCGAAAGCACCGACCTCGAGCTCAAGTACAAGGCCGCCTTCGATTATTTCAACGCCGGCAAGTATGCCCGTTCCGCCGCGGTCTTCGAGTCGCTGACCCTGCTGACCAACGGCACGGAGCGGCACGACACCGTGTTGTACTACCTGGGCCTGAGCAACTATTCCTTCAAGGACTACTATACCGCGGAGACCAACTTCGACCAGTATCTCTCCAACTATCCGCAGGGGTCCTTCGCGGAGGAGGCGCAGTTCCTGCGCATCGACTGTCTCTACCGGAGCACGCTCCGCTATGAGCTGGACCAGACCCCGACCTACACGGCCATCACGGCGATGGGCGACTATCTGCGCGAGCACCCGGAGGGGGCCAACGCCGACATCCTCCGCCACCGGATGGAGGAGCTGGGCGAGCGCCTGGACCGCAAGGCTTTCGAGAGCGCCAAGCTGTACTACAAGATGGAGGACTACAAGGCCGCCCGCGTGGCGCTGCGCAACGTCCTCAAGGACGACGCCGACAATGTCTACCGCGAGGACATCCTCTACTACACGGCGATGGCGTCCTACAAGTTCGCCGAGATGAGCATCCCGTCCAAGCGCAAGGAGCGTTTCCTCGTGTTCCAGGACGACTACCTCAATTTCATCGGCGAATATCCCGAATCCTCCTACCGCAAGGAGCTGGACGGACTCTACAATAAAGTGAAAGAAAATTATTGAAACTTTCGCGACGGCCCCGGCCGTACATAAGAGTATGGAAAAGAAAATACCTACCAATACCATCACGCGGGACATCAAGGATCTCGCCGCCCCCACGGGCAACATTTATGAGACTGTCGTCATCCTCGCCAAGCGCGCCAACCAGATCGCCCTGGCCGAGAAGAAGGAGCTGGCCAAGAAGCTGGAAGATTTCCGCGGCGAGCGCGACACGATGGACGAGGTCTTCGAGAACAAGGAGCAGATCGAAATCTCCAAGTACTACGAGCGCCAGCCCAAGCCGGACCTCGTGGCCATCTCGGAGTTCGAAGACGGCGACCTCTACTACCGGGTAGCCCAGGAAGACAGTGCTGCGTAGTCTCCATATCAGGAATTACATACTGATAGACGCCCTGGATATCGAATTTCCGGAGGGTCTAGTCATCATTACGGGCCAGACGGGCGCCGGCAAGTCGATCTTGCTGGGCGCCCTTTCCCTGCTTTCAGGGGCAAAGGCGGACGCGTCGCTGATCCAGGAGGGAGCTGATTCCTGCGTGGTCGAGGCGGAGTTCGCCGGCCAGGACGAAGCCCTGGACGCCTTGCTGGCCGAGGCGGACGTGGAAGCGGACGGCGGCATGCTGCTGATCCGCCGCGTGGTGTCCCGTTCGGGACGTTCGCGCAGCTTCATCAACGACTGTCCGGTCCAGGTCGGTCTGCTGCAGCAGGTGGCGGAGCGCCTGGTGGACATCCATTCGCAGCACAAGAGCCTGCTGCTGACCGACCCGCATTTCCAGCTTTCGGTGCTGGACCATTTCGCCGGCAACGGCGCGCGGCTGACCTCCTGCCGGGAGGCCTGGCGTTCGCTGCAGGACCTGCGCGCGCAGCTCGCCGCGGAGCGGGAGCGCCTGGCGCGCTTGCAGGCGGACCGCGACTACAACGAAGCGCAGTGGCGCCAGCTGGACGAGGCGAAGCTCGTCCCGGGCGAGCTCGAGTCCCTGGAGGAGGAGCAGCGCGGCCTGGCCCATGCGGAGCAGATCAAGGAGGCGCTGGAACGCGCCCTGTCCCTGCTGGAGCCGGAAGGGGAGAGCCCCGGCGTGGTGGCCGCGCTCAAGGAGTCGGCCCGCCAGCTGGAACGCATCGCGAGTTTCCTGCCGTCCGTGTCGGACCTGCAGGCCCGCCTGGAGTCCGCCCGGATCGAGCTCGACGACATCACGTCCGAGATCGGGACACTGGACGCCCGCGTGGATCTTTCGCCCGGGCGGCTGGAGCAGGTGGAAGAGCGGATGTCGCTGCTCTATACTTTGTTGAAGAAACACAGCTGTTCGTCCATCGACGAACTGGTCGCCGTGCGGGAGCGCTACAACGAAGCGCTCTTCGACGCGACCGCGGCCGACGACCGCATCCACGACCTGGAACAGGCCGTGGGCGAGGCGGAGGGCCGCTACCGCGCCGTGTGCGCGGAACTGACGGCGTCGCGCTGCCAGGCTGCGCCCGGCTTCGCCGCCGCCATCACGGAGTCGCTCCGCTTCCTGGAGCTGGACCGCGCCGTCTTCGACGTGGCGGTCGCCGCCGCCCCGGAGAGCGCCACGGGCACCGACAAGGTGTCCTACCTGTTCTCCGCCACGGGGCGCGAACCGGCGGATGTCGCCAAGTGCGCGTCCGGCGGCGAGCTGTCCCGCATCATGCTGTCCCTCAAGGCGATGATGGCCCGTTTCATCGGAATGCCCACGCTGATCTTCGACGAGATCGACACCGGCGTGAGCGGCAGCGTCGCCGACAAGATGGGCCGGATGATCTGCGAGATGGGCCGCGACATGCAGGTCTTCTCCATCACCCACCTCCCGCAGGTGGCCGCCAAGGGCGACGCCCACTTCGTGGTGTCCAAGTCCGTCCAGGCCGACGGCCGGACGGTCTCGACCATCCGCGAGGTGCAGGGCGACGAGCGCACGATGGAGATCGCGCGCCTGCTTTCCGGCGCCACCATCTCCGATGCCGCCGTCGCCAACGCCCGTGCCCTTCTGGCAGAGAGCTGATATTCAGGGAATTATTCTTCGAAATCCAGACAGGAACGCTGCACCGTGTAGGGGCGTACCTTGCCGTTGGCCACGGCGACGTGCGCCGGATGCACGGCATACCCCTTCAGGGCTTCTACGCTCTCCAGCGTGCTGTCCAGCATCAGGTCGGCGTTGGATGAAGGCAGCCGTCCGCCGATATGGACCTTGGCGGAGATCAGTCCCGGCACCTTGCCGACGAGACCTTCCAGGCCTTCCTTGATGCCGGCCTTGATGGTTTCTTTCTCTTCTTCCGGGAGATCCGGATTCAATGTCCACAGGATGATGTGCTTGACCATGGCGGAAATGGATTATTGCTTCACGGTGGTGAGGTCGGGGCGGTAGACGATGCGGCGGGCGGCCTGGTTGACGCGGACGGGATCGTCGCTGAAGCGGAAGTCCGCCTGCAGGCCCGTCTCGCTGTACGCGGTCAGCTTCTTGTGCCACCTGCGGCCATAGCGGGAGCACATGGTGACGAAGTAGTGCATCGTGTCGTAGCCCTGGAAGGCGAAGGAGCCGGGCTCGTTCTTGTAGAGGGCCCGGTAGGCCAGGATGAAGCGCTTCACGGCCGGGTCGTCGTAGTCGACGAAGTAGGAAACCGTCAGGTGGGCCTCCGTGTTGTGGAGGTCGGTCTGGTTGACGCCGTTGGTCCGCAGGCGGGAGGTGCCGTAGAGGACGACGCCGTTGTTGCGCGCGCCTTCGATGCTCAGCGCGCGGACGGTGCTGGTGATGAAATTCTCCGCGTCGGAGGCGATGGCCACGCGGACCTTCTCGCCCTTGCGGAACGGGATGTCCTGCGCGGACAGGACGCTCTGGTAGCGGACGCCGCGCTCCTGCAGCAATGTCAGGAAATAGGCGCTCTGCTCGCCCAGGACGCGGGCGGAGGTGTCGCGGATGACATAGAGGGCGTCGCCGTAAGGCAGCTCCTCGCGGATCCAGCGGACGAGTTCGTCGTTCTGGGCGCTGGTCGCGGCCGGGGCCTGCACCACGCGGTTGTGGGCGGCCAGTGCGGCGGCCTTGGGCTCCAGCGGGGAGATGAGGACCTTGCGCCCGCAATGATGGGCGCTGCTCTCCAGCTCTTCGTAGCTGACGGGGCCGATGATGACGTCGCTCTCGTCGATCAGCGACTGCGGCACCGGCGACTTGCTGTCGGCGGTGTCGAAGACCTGCAGGTCGACGTGGAGGCCGGCCTGGCCGAGGTCACGCAGCGCCAGCAGGGCGCCGCTGTAGAAATCCAGGAAATTCTCGCTGGGCCGCTGGGCGGAAGCCTGCAGCGGCAGCGCCAGGCCGATGTGGATCACATCGGGCCGGTCCAGCACATAAGGCTCGTCGAACTCATCGGGAACCGTCACGGCGGCGCTGTCCGCGTTGGCGACGCCCAGCGTATCGGCGGCGGGCCGTACCCGGGCCGTGTCCGGCCGGGCGTTGCGGACGGTATCCGCGGCGGTCTTGGGCGGATCGGCCTGTTTCTTCTTGCCGGGGAACAGATACCACTGCGCGCAGGCGTCGAGCGAAACGGTGCAGATGAGGATGAGCAGGATGCTGGCTTTCTTCATAATTGTCTTATTGTAAACTTTCGACAAAGTCGGTCAGGTCGTCGGCGAAGCGGCTCCAGCTGAGGCGCTGCTTCTCGGCGATGATGCCCGCGAGCAGGCGCTCCTGCAGGGCAGGATCGTCGAAATAGCGGGTGATGGCGGCCGCAACGCATTGCGGCGTGCCCTCTTCGCAGACAAGTCCCGTGCCGCGATCGCCGACGGTCTCCCTGAGCCCGCCCACGTCCGTGACCACCATCGGGACTTCGAAGTGGTTGGAGACGGAGCTGATGCCGCTTTGGGTGGCGCTCCGGTAGGGGAGGACGGTCAGGTCAGCCGCGGAGAAGTAGTTCTTGACCTCGTCGTCCCGGATGTAGTCGGGGAAGAGGTGGATGCTGCCGGGGTCGCGGCTGGCGTCGATCAGGCGCTGATACTTGTCGAAGGAGCCGTAGGGCTCTCCGGCAATGACCAGCTGGTATCTTTCGTCCAGCAGGTCGAAGGCCTGCAGCAGGATGTCCAGTCCCTTGTACTCGCGGATGAGTCCGAAGAAGAGGAGCGTCCGGCGGCCGGCCGGCAGGCCGAGCAGGCGCTCCGCGTCGGTGCGGGGCAGCTTCGGCCCGAAATGGGTGTAGATGGGGTGCGGCAGGACCACGTGCGGGACGTCCGGCCGGAGGGCCTTCAGGTCGCGGCCGACCTCTTCGCAGAGGGTCACCGCGCCGTCGAGCGTGCTCAGGAACAGGCGCGTGAGCGGCTTGTCGAACCAGTGGCGCTCGTGGGGGATGACGTTGTCCAGGATGCCGATCACCTTGCAGCGCGGGCCACAGTGCTTGGCGACGTGGCCCAGCGAGAGGGCGAACCAGGACATCCAGTAACGGACGATCAGGACGTCGGGACCCCAGCGGCGGATGGCGCGGGCGGTCCGGCCCCAGGAGAAAGGATCAGCCGTATCCAGCAAGGCTTCCGCCTCGATGGGTACGGCTGTATCTTGTGGCGTCACGTATTGGGTCTTGCCCGGGAAGAGCAGATCCGGATACTGGCGGCTGAAATTGAACGCACGTACGTCGTGTTCTTTGCCCAGCTCTTCAAAAAGGTTGGCGTTGAACTGGGCGATCCCTCCTCGAAAAGGGTAGAAGCAGGACAGTATGGCGATCTTCAATCCTTATTCCTTTTTGCCCTTCTCCTTGACGTAGGCGGCGTTGAGCCCCTCGATCAATTCGTCGGTGATGTCGCGGTCGATGGCGGTGACGACCGGCATCGGCAGGATGTCTCCCTGCGTGGCGATGATCATCGCATAGCCCTTCTCGGCGTTGTACTCGTCCACGAAGGTCTTGATGGCGTCGGAAATCTGGTTCAGCATGACCTGCTGCTCCTCGAGGATCTCCTGCTGCTTCTGCTGCGCGTAGCTGTTGAAGCTGGCTTCCTGCTCCTGGAGCTTCTGGTACTGGACCTGGGCGGAGGACTGGGTCATCAGGCCCTTGTTCATCTTGTCGGAGAAGGCGTTGGCGTCCTTCTGGAGCTTGTTCTGACGGCGGGTGACCTCCTGGTTGATGCTGTTGACCTTGGTTTCGACGACGCTGCGCAGATCGTTGGCGCGGTCATACTCCTGCAGGACACGGTCCATGTTGAAGTAGACGACCTCTCCCTGCAGGGCGGGGGCGTCGGCGCTCTCGACGGCGGCGGGTTTCTTGCTGCCGCGGGTGAAGTCGACGACGGCGAGTGCGATCACGCCGGCGAGGGCGATGATGCTGAAAATAAGGGGTAATTTCTTCATTTTTATCAGTTATAGTTTAATTCTCGTGCATGAATTGCAAAAGTAGTTAAAAATTCCGAATCTGCGACAAATATTCCTTGATAGTTGTTTCCAGTCCCATATAGAGTGCATCGCAGATCAGCGCGTGCCCGATGCTCACCTCATCCGTCCACGGAATCGTGTGGATGAAGTAGGACAGATTTTCCAGCGAAAGGTCGTGTCCGGCGTTGAGGCCGAGCCCCAGGTCGCGGGCCGCCTGCGCGGTCGCGAGATAGGGGGCGATGGCCGCCTCGCGGTCCTGCGCGTAACCGGCGGCGTAGGCGGCGGTATAGAGCTCGACGCGGTCGGCGCCGCACTTGAAGGCGCCCTCCGCCATCCGGGGATCGGGGTCGATGAAGATGGAGGTGCGGATGCCGCGCTCCTTGAAGGAAGCGCACATCCGCTTGAGGAACGAATGGTTGCGGACGGTGTCCCAGCCGGCGTTGGACGTCAGGGCGTCCGGGGCGTCCGGCACGAGGGTGACCTGGTCGGGGACGACCTCGCAGACCAGGGCGGTAAAGCTGCCGGTAGGATTGCCCTCTATGTTGAATTCCGTGGCCACGGCGGGGCGGAGCGTGCGGACATCGCTGTAGCGGATGTGGCGCTCGTCCGGACGGGGGTGCACGGTGATGCCCTCGGCGCCGAAACGCTCGCAGTCCAGCGCGCATTTCAGCACGTCGGGCATATTGCCGCCGCGGGCGTTGCGGATCAGGGCAACCTTGTTGATGTTAACACTCAATCGGGTCATTTCAGTGCCTATTTTTATAACACAAAAGTAAGCATTTCTATATAATTATTGTAAACAATTTGTTAAATTTGGCGTTCAAAATGAGACTGGCCTATTACATCAAGAAAGACCGGCTCAGGGGGGACGCCCGCGTGGAGGCCCTCCTGACCCGTCTGCGTGCCGCCGGGCATACGCTGTATGCCGTGGCGCAGCCGTCCGACCTCCAGCCGGAGACGGACATGCTGCTGAGCCTGGGCGGCGACGGCACCTTCCTGCTGGGCGCGCGGCTTGCCGTGCACGCCGGCGTCCCAGTGCTGGGGGTCAATTTCGGCCGGCTGGGCTTCCTGTCGGAAAACGACCCGGAGCGGGTGCCCGACGCACTGTCGCGCGGCGACTACCGCGTCGAGGAGCGGGAGCTGCTGCAGGTCCGCTGCGGCGACCTCCCCGCCGAGGAGTTCTGGCCTTATGCGCTCAACGAGATCAGCGTCTCGCGCGTGAGCCCTTCGATGCTCGGCGTGGACGTCAACGTGGACGGAGAGGACCTGCCGACCTACTGGGCGGACGGCCTGCTGGTCGCCACGAGCTCCGGCTCCACGGCCTACAGCCTCAGCGTGGGCGGCCCGATCTGCCTGCCCGAGACCAAGGTCTTCATCGTGGCCCCGATCTCGCCGCACAACCTCAATGTCCGCCCGCTGATCGTGCCGGAGACGTCCCGGCTCGCGATCACGCTGCGCTCGCGCGACGCCCACGCGGTCCTGTCGATGGACAACCGCCACTACACGGTCCCGGCCGGGGCCCGGATCGAGGTAGGCGCCGCCCCGATGCGCCTGCGCCGCATCCGGCTGCGCGAATCCAATTTCATCAATGCGCTCCGTTCCCGCCTGCTTTGGGGTGAGGACGTCCGGAACGGCGGCACCCAAGACTGATCGACCTGAGTATGCAGATACCCGACAGACTCCCGCAACACGTGTCCTTTATCATGGACGGCAACGGCCGTTGGGCCCAGGCCCGTGGCAAAGAGCGCGTGCAGGGACATTTCGAGGGCGTGGAGAGCGTCCGCGCCGTGATGGAGGCCTCCGTGGAGTGGGGCATCCCGTATGTTTCCTTCTTCGCTTTCTCCGAAGAGAACTGGGGCCGCCCGGAAGAGGAGGTCAGGACGCTGATGGAACTGATGGGACGCGCGATGCTGGCCGAGCTCGACAATTTCCGGCGCCACGACATCCGTTTCATCGTGCTGGGCAACCGCGCCCGGCTGTCGGACGCGCTCAACGCCGACATCGACCGCGCGATGGCCGACACGGCCGCCAACCGGCGCCTCACGATGGTCCTGTTCCTGAGCTACAGCGGCCGTTGGGATATTCTGCAGGCAGCCGAGAAAATGGCACACGATTTGATTGACCATCCCGGGCAACGGCCGCGTCCCGAAGACATGGAACGCTACCTTGTTACCGCAGGCATCCCGGATCCGGACTTGCTGATCCGTACTTCGGGCGAAAAGAGAATCAGCAATTATTTACTTTGGCAGACGGCATACACCGAATTTGTATTTACCGACACGCTCTGGCCCGACTTCCGCAGGGAAGCGTACCTGAAGGCCCTGGAGGAGTTCGCTTCGCGGGACCGGCGGTTCGGAAAAATCAAATAAATGGGTATATTTGTACATTTATCGAATGGAAATGAGAATTGGACGGATTTTGACGCTTCTGGCTCTGCTCCTCGCACCGGCCCTGGTCCGGGCGCAGGAAGGCGGGGTTGAGGTGGATTACAACCATCCGCAGAAATACGTTATCGCGGGGATTTCGGTCGAGGGCAACACGGTTTTCGGTTCGCAGCAGATCATCAACCAGACAGGCATGCACAAGGGCATGACCGTCACTGTTCCGGGCGACGACATCTCCAACGTCGTCCGCCGCCTGTATCTGCAGCGCTACTTCGAGGACGTGTCCGTCGAGGTGGACAGCCTCAACGCCCAGCGCGATTCCGCCTGGTTCGTGATCCGCATCAAGGAGCGTCCGCGCGTGTCGCGCTGGACCTTCTCCGGCGTCAAGACCAGCGAGCGCAAGGACATCGAGGAGCGGCTCAACCTCCGCCGCGGCGGTGAGTTCTCAGAGTATGTCGAGAAGACCTCCGCCGACATCATCAAGCGCTACTTCGCCGAGAAGGGCTTCCTGCTCTGCGACGTCAAGGCCGAGGTGCAGCGCGATTCCGTCATCAAGAACGCCATCCGGGTCAATTTCGCCATCGACAAGGGCCAGAAGGTCCGCATCAAGGAGATCAACTTCATCGGCAACGAGCACGTCAAGGAATTCAAGCTCGCCCGCGCGATGAAGAAGACCAAGTCCAACAAGATCTACAACTTCTTCCACAGCAAGAAGTTCAACGAGAAGGAATATCTCAACGACAAGCGCGCGATCCTGAGCGCCTTCAACGAGCAGGGCTACCGCGACGCGCGGCTCGTCCGCGACTCCGTCTATTTCATCGAGCCGGGCCGCCTGGCCATCGACATGGAGTTCGAGGAGGGCGACAAATACTACTTCCGCGACGTGACCTGGACCGGCAACTCCGTCTACAGCACCGACGTGCTCAACGAGATCCTCGGCGTCAAGAAAGGCGACGTCTATGACATGGTCACGCTCGACCATCGTCTCCGGGGCGGCGGCAAGCAGAACGAGATGGACGTCCGCAAGCTCTACAGCGACAACGGCTTCCTCTTCTTCGACGTCAACGCCGTCGAGACCAACATCCAGAACGATTCCGTGGACATCGAACTCCGCCTCCGCGAGGGCAAGCAGGCCACGCTCAACAATATCATCATCAACGGCAACGACCTGACCAGCGAGAAGGTCGTCCGGCGCCAGCTCTTCACGCGTCCGGGCTACCTCTTCAGCCAGTCCGACTTCGAGCGGTCCGTCCGTGAGATCGCGTCCCTGGGCCAGTTCGACCCGGAGGTCGCCATGTCCGAGGCCGGCTGGTCCATCATCCCGAACCCGCTCGACAACACGGTGGACATCGTCTACAACGTGACCGAGAAGCCTTCCTCCACGCTGGAGGTCTCCGGCGGCTGGGGCGGCCGCAGCTTCGTGGGCACCGTCGGCGTGGCGTTCAACAACTTCTCCACGCACCGGATGTTCGAGAAGGGCGCCTGGCGCCCGGTCCCGCTCGGCGACGCGCAGACCCTGTCGTTCCGTTTCCAGACCAACGGCGCTTACTATACGTCCCTCAACGCGAGCTTCACGGAGCCCTGGCTCTTCGGCAAGAAGCCGACTTCGCTCAACCTGGGCGTCTACTATACCCGTCAGACCAGCGCGTATGCTTCGATGTCCTCGCTGGACCCTGCGGCCTACAACTTCTTCTCCAGCAGCCGCTCGATGGAGATCTTCGGATTCTCCGCCTCGCTCGGTTCCCGCCTGAAGTGGCCGGACAACTATTTCGTCATGTACCACGGCATCAACTGGCAGACCTACAAGCTCAACGACTGGTATGCCGGCACGTTCATCTTCAACAACGGCATGACGCACAATATCAACTACACGCTCAATATCGTGCGCAACTCCACCGACCAGCAGATCTACCCGCGTACCGGATCGGAGTTCTCCTTCTCGCTGCAGCTGACCCCGCCGTTCTCGCTGTTCCGCAAGCACGACTACGACGCCAACGGCAACAAGGTGGCCGTCAAGAGCTATAAGGACATCAACTACGACAACTGGTCCGCCGACAAGCGCTACCGTTGGATCGAATACCATAAGTGGAAGTTCTCCGCCGCTACGTACAGCCGTCTCATCGGCGACCTCGTCCTGATGACGCGCGCGCAGTTCGGCTACCTGGGCTACTACAACCGCAACTGGGGCTATTCCCCGTTCGAGGGCTTCCTCGTGGGCGGCGACGGTATGATGGGCTACATGACCTACGGTTCCGAGCTGGTCGCCCTGCGTGGCTACGAGAACAGCTCGCTGACCCCGCGCCTCCCTTCGCCGTACAGTTCCGATCCGGTGTATACCGGCAACGTATATGACAAGTTCACGGTCGAACTCCGCTACCCGGTGATGCTGCAGCCGCAATCCACCATCTACGCCCTGGCGTTTTTGGAGGGTGGTAACTGCTGGGCTGACATCAAGGATTTCAATCCTTTCCAGATCAAACGCAGCGCTGGCGTCGGTGTTCGCATCTTCTTACCGATGGTTGGTCTGATCGGGTGTGACTGGGGCTACGGATTTGACGGTCCTGCCGGTTCCCGGAGCCACTTCCACTTCGTTCTCGGCCAGCAGTTCTAAAAAAGAAATTGAAAACACATTAAAATTAATTACAGAAATGAAAAAGATTGTTTTGATTGTCGCTACTGCCTTTGCTGCAGTGACCGCTTTCGCCCAGCCGAAATTCGCGCACGTGAATACCACCGAGCTGGTCCAGCTCTGCCCTGAGATGGCCAAGGCCCGCGAGACGATGACGGCCGCGAGCAACGATGCCCAGGAGACTTTCAACGATATGCAGGCGGAGTTCAACTCCAAGCTCCAGACCTATCAGTCCAAGGGTTCCACCTGGACCCAGGCTGTCCGTGAGAGCAAGGAGCGCGAGCTGACCGAGATCCAGCAGCGTCTCCAGGAGTTCTCCCAGAGCGTGCAGGCCGAGCTCCAGCAGCAGGAGCAGCAGCTCATGGCTCCGATCTACCAGAAGGTCAACGAGACCGTCCAGGATCTGGCCAAGAAGGGTGGTTACATCTATGTGTTCGACGTCCAGTCCCTGGTGTATTTCGACGCCACCCAGAGTGTTGACCTCACTCCGGAGGCCCGCAAAGTCCTGGGAATCCCGGAAGACCGGACACTCGAGTCCCTCGCCGCGGAGCTTCAGGCTCAGCAGGCAGCGGCCCAGCAGTAAGCCGAATCATGCGATCCCATCCCCCAGGCGGGGATGGGATTTTTCTTCCTACCTGAACCACTACAACCACACAATTATCTACACTGTACATACGCGATGCAACACAAAGTCATTGACGCCAAAGATGTTGTAATCAGATTCGC
>ONQP01000057.1 GCA_900319975.1 uncultured Bacteroidales bacterium
ACAGGAACGCTGAAAGAGAAATGCCCGTCCAGATCGGTTGCGGCGCCGATCTGGGCGTTCCCGACCACGGTCACGGCTGCACCGATCACCGGCATGCCGCCGGTATCGATCACGGTTCCGCTGATGGTCCGGTTTTGGGCGAAGGCCGGATGGGCACCCGCCAAAGTGAAAAGTACCGCGAGGATACCGCTCACTTTCATCAGATGATTGAACATTTTCATTGGTTATTATTTAAAGAGTAGGTGGTCAGTTGCTTTTTTGCCGCACTACCAAAGATAGAATATTGACCAACCGCGCACAATACGGCCTCTTCCCTTTAAAATGCTTTGGCCCCGATGAAAATAAATTTGATTGATTATTGGAATTTTCAAAAGGCTTTTAAAAATCGTGCGAATGATTTTTAAATAGATAAACATCAAAAGCCCCGATTCCGTGCCGGAAACGGGGCTTTGAGCGGTATTATTGCGACAGCGGTTATTTCTTCCGCTTCTTTCCGAGAAGCATGGCGGCGACCGCGAGCAGGGCCGCTGCGCCCAGTGCGAAGTACAGTCGGCGGGAGCTGCCGGCCGGCGCGGGCGCCTTGTCAAACTCGGCGAACGGATCCTCCGCGCTCAGGTATTTGCCGTCGGCGATCAGGGAGAGCGCGTAGTCGAGCATGACGTCCGTCTGCCCGTCCGCGCCCCGCGTCACTTCGTTGAAGGTCAGCGGCAGCGGATAATCCGGCAGCAGGCCGCGCCCCTTCGGCAGGCGCTCGCAGACCGTCTCGTCGAAGACTTCCTTCACCAGCGGCAGCGTAAGCGGCTGGAGGGTGTTCGGAAGGCTGATGTCGACGAATTTCAGGGCCGTCATACTATGATAAGTCGTGCCCGTCTCCCGTCCTACGGTCACGCCGCGGCGGTTGCGGACCAGGACGGCCGGGAACAGCGTGGCCGCCGAGATGGAATAGGCGTTGGTCAGGACATACACCTTCCCGCCATAATGGAAGTCCGGATCGGGCTGCACGGACGCGCAGGTATTCAGGGTGTCCCGAGAGATCCAGCGTCCCCCCTCCTCCACGAATTCCGGGAAGGGGATATCCTCCGCAGGACGGTTCAGGCTATACTTGAAGCTGGCGTAGGGACCCGGCTTGGTCACCTGCCCGTAACCGCCCTTCTGCCGGTCCATCGGACCGTCCGCCAGGCAGGCCAGCAACCGCGACAGCACCTCCACGTCGCCGCCGGGATTGTTGCGCACGTCCACGATCAGGTTCGGCTGCTTGCAGGAGCCCAGGAAACGGCGAATCTCGTCCACTTGCGTGTCCAGCATGGAGAATTCCTTCAGGCCCAGATAGGCCGTGGAATCGTTCAGCACCCGCGTCTCGTAGGGCGCTTCGGCCTCGGTCATCCGCCTGTTGGTCATCCGCCAGTAATAGATACGGCGATAAGTATCGGTGCCGGGATAGCGGTTCGTCGCGACGAAGGGCACGGTGGCCGTCGTCCCGTCGGCGAATTCGAGCTCGTAGGCGCTCGCCCCCTGGGACCAGTTGATCATGGCACCATACCGGCCCAGCATCACGTTCTCTTCCTGGATCATGCTCTCGACCCGGCCGTCATAGCCGTCGATCGCGGCGACCGCACGCGCGGCATAGTCCGCGGCCGGCTCGCCGTTGACGCGGGTGACGATCTTGCCGATGTATTTCGCATATTGGGGCATGGCGGCCAGCAGGACCCGGAGCGTGTCGTCGCAATACGAGAGGAAGACGCCCGGCGAGAGGTATTCACGCCCGTCCGGGATCGGGTCCTGCTGCAGCGCGACATGGCTGTCCGGAATCTTCTTCAGGACCTGGCGCAGCAGGTAGCGGAAATCGCTCCCGGGGTCCATCGGCCCGTCGACGGTCGCTTTCAGCGAATCCACGAAAGCGCGGAACTCCGCCGCGGGGAGCTTGTCCTCCAGCGAGGGATAGAGTTCACATACGGCTTCCTTGAGCACGTCAAGGTCTTCCCGGATCTTTTCCGCAGGCATCGGATTCTCGCGGGTCAGCATCGAGGGCTCGACGAAGGTGCTCTTCAGGCCGAACGGCGCCATCGGGTCCGAGACCTTGCCCTGCGGCGTCGAAATGTCGATCATCAGGGACGGCGTCCGGAAGCCTTTATAGGAATAGGCCAGGAGCCCCAGGGTATCTCCGGCAGCAATCTTCTGCCCGGTCTTGAAACGGCGGTCGCCGGTCATGCCGTGCAGGGTGATTCTCCTTCCGTCCGCGATCCGCACCGTGACGGACCCGCCGGCATACTTCATGTCAATACCCGGTCCGAAATTGACTTTCGGAAGCGCGTCGTCGAAACAGGAGCCGGCGTCAAGGTTCGAACCGACCACATAGTCCAGCCGGACGTAATAGCTGAGGCCGGCATTGACGATGATTCCGTCCGCAGGGCAGATGACGGCATCTCCCTTCTCCCCTCCGACGAACAGGGAATTGTGATTCTGTTCGGACCCGACAAATCCCTGCGGCTGGCAGAGGATGTTCTCGCCGGCGGACTTGCCGGCCATCGGCCATGTAAAAGACTGCGCCTGAGCGTGTAGAGAGAGGAGGAGCGCTGCGGAGACAAGCAGCGCGGATGCGTGTTTTTCTGTCATTGTTCAGTGGCTTAAGATTCTATTCCGGACAAAGATAACATAAAGTTTCGGAACTCCTATAAGGTTTCGGAGTTTTTGGGAAAAAGAAAAGAGATGACCCGAAGATCATCTCTTTGTGCGCGGGATGAGAGTCGAACTCACACGTCGCAATTGACACTAGCTCCTGAAACTAGCGCGTCTACCATTTCGCCACCCGCGCTCGAATGGAATGCAAAGATACAACTTTTTGCAAAACTGACAAAAAAAATTGCATCCTGTTTGCATCCCATCGGCCCCGCTTCCGGGGCATGCAGTCCTGAAGTTTTTCGGTCGTTTTAATTGTATCTCGCAAACGCTTGATTGATAGCGGTTTTATGCTCCGGATAATAACTGATCAGCTTCTTCTGCAGGGCATCGCGGTCCGTTACATCCGGCCCCAGGACCTGGAAAATCCGGTTGAAGGAGAGCCCCCGGTCCTCCAGCTGGAGGAAAATCTGCGGGTGGAACCAGTAATTCAGGCCGAAGGGCGGCACGTCGTCGTCGCCATAGCGCTCGCGATACAGGAGCGTCTGCAGGAAATAAGCCCACATCTCCCCTACCTCGCAGTAGCCGTGGTTCTCTTCGGTCCCGATGCCATAGGTAATGAAGCCCGAAGTGATGAACGACTTGATCACGTAGCCCGCATATGCGTTCCAGAATTCCTTGCCGGCCAGCATATAGTGGCTTGCGTGCGCAAACTCGTGGACGGCGTCCGCATAGATGGAAGCATAAGTGTCATGGTCCTTGAGCCCGAGGAGGATGTCCGGCAGGAAGAGCTTGACCAGGAAGGTGAACTCTCCCAGCAGGCTCTCCAGCTTGCTGCCGTCCACCAGCACGCCCTGCTGCAGCATGGGCGCGCAGCTGGACTTGAACCCGTGGAGCAGCCAGATGCGCAGGTTGCCGGGCGGCGCCTTGAGGGCGGGCGTTTCCCGGGCGCAGCGCTTGTAGTAGTCGTAGCCCGCATTGTTGACCACGCAGCGCGTGAAGAGCAGGCGGTCGGAGTCCTGGGTGACCTGCGCGTCCAGGCCGGTCGTTTCGCCCTTGCCGAGCGACGAGGTGGAGGCCGGTACCAGCACCCGGTTGAAGCCGATGGCAAAGCCGGAGGAGTTCTTGAACACCAGGCGGTAGCGGGGCTTGGAGGAGAAGGATCCACTCATCCGGTAGCAGCCGTCCTCATCCGTATAGGCAACCGAAGACTTGACGAAGCAGTTGCACTTCACCCGCACGCCGCGGACGCCTTCCGGCTCCCCGCCCTTGTCCCGGTCCACGATCGTGATGCGGCCGGCCGGGGAGGAGGAGCTGCCGGCCTTGGTGCCGGCCGCCTCCTCCAGCAGGCCGCCGTTGCCGGTCAGGCGGAACGCTTCCTGCTCGACGGCCGTCCAGTCGATGTCGTCGTCCCCTTTGGTGCGGAACACATCGGGCGGGATGTAGCAATCGTACAGCACCTCGTGGGGGATGTCCGCCGGCAAAGACGCGCCATAGGGCACCGCGGCATACTGCCAGGTGATTTTGCCGTCCGGGACCTCCGGATCGTGGTACCAGTCCCCTTCCCGGATGATCTCGTAGTCCATCGGATGGTCCAGCAGGTCGAAGCCCAGCTGTTCCAGGCGGTCATACTGCTGCTCGTCGGCAGGAAGGAAACGCACATAGGAATGGGTGGCGTCCAGCGCGATGCGCTCCGCCTTGGTCGGATAGACGGCAGAGAGCGCCTTGGTCATGTTTTCCACCGAATAAGGATCATCGAGCTGCCGTCCGAGCACGATCATGCCGTGTTCGGGCGCGCCGCCGGGAGAATCGCCGCCCCGGGCGGGGTCGAGGCCCCGGTCCGTGCAGCAGACGGCCAATATGGCCGTCAGGATCATTACAGTCAACCTTTTCATGAGCATAAGTTTTTCTCGTCGGCAAAGGTCGGAAAGGTGATCCGTTTTATCGGCCGGTTAAACGTTTAATAATACGAAAAACCCTGTGCGCAGGCGCACAGGGTCGATATCGACGGTCCACCGGACCGTAAGAATCATACGGAATCAGAAGAAACTGACCGTTTTTTGTTCGATTGCGCCCATCAGGCTGTTGCCCAGCCGGCTCACGCCGAAGCGGAAGTAGTCCTTGTTGAGCCAATCCTCGCCCAGGACCGCGGCGCCGATGCAATAGTAGAGCAGGGCGTCCTGGTCGTTGGAGATGCCGCCGGCGGCCTTGAAGCCCACCTTCCGGCCGGTCTTGGCATAGAAGGCCTTGATGCACTCGCACATCACGTAGGCAGCCATCGGGGTGGCGTTGACCTCGACCTTGCCGGTGGACGTCTTGATGAAATCGGCACCGGCTTCCATCGCCAGGAAGGACGCGCGGGCGATGCGCTCCGGCGTGGCGAGCAGGCCGGTCTCGAGGATGACCTTGAGCACGACCTTGCGGCCCTGCTTCGCGGCCTCCGCGTCGATCGCGGCACGCATTTCCTCGATCTCGCGGCTGGCGGCGGCGTAGTCTTCGGCCAGGAATGCGTTGAGCGCCAGGACGATGTCCACTTCGTCAGCACCACCACGGACAGCCAGGACGCACTCCTGCACCTTGACTTCCAGGAAGCTCTGGGCGGAAGGGAAGCAGCTGGCCACGGTGGTCACGTGGAGCTCGGGACTGCAGCGACGGTCGCGGACGACGGTCGCGAAATTGGGATAGACGCAGATCGAAGCGGGCAGCGGGTAGCTCGGGTATTCCTGCGTGAGGCGGGTCACCTTGTCCACCAGCTTGCACACGGACTCGACCGTGTCATTGCTCTTGAGCGTGGTCAGGTCCATCAGCGAGAAGCACTTCTTGAGCACTTCCGGGCTGGCCACGGCGTTCCGGTCGGCGGCGATGGCCTGAATCCGGGAAGCTATCGCCTCCTCGGCGGGGGTGTAGCCGTATTTCTCCAAATAGTCCATAGAAAATGTAGCTTGGTTATCTTAGTTGTTTGATTTCCAGTTTTCCGTTTTCGGGTTCCTTCAGGACGGGATGGTGCCGGTCCAGGACCCGGAGGGAATCCGTCGGGGCTTCAGGTTCGTCCACGCCCACCTGGGGGGACGGGGTCCAGTCAGGCTGCTCCGTGGGCACGGGCCAGTACGACATGCCGGTCCAGTTGAGCGAATCCGGCGAGAACTTGTGCCGGACATAGCCTTTGCGGTAGCCGCTGAGCTCGATCTCGCGGGCCGTCTGTTCGTCGACGGCCTGCTGCATCCGCTCGCCTTCCTTGCGCAGGCGCTCGGAAGCTCGGTCCAGGATCTTCGAATACTCCTCCGGATGGTCCAGGTAGTAGTGGACCGTGCGGTCGTAATCCTCGAACGTGTAGCCGTAGCGGCGCAGGATCGGGTCGAAGAGCAGGGTCGTGTCGGCCATCTTCCGGCCGGAAGGATTGTCCCGCACCCACTGGTCGGCCAGGTAGATGTCCTGGTAGATGCGCGAGAGCTTGTCGGCAGGGATCACACGGGAGCGCCGGCCGCAACCGCAAAGCATTGCGAGCACGGCCAGGAGCACCACGATATGCGCCCTCCGGAGCCGCATCGACTATCTGAGCTGGGCGCCGAAATCCTTCTGGAACGTAGTCAGCAGGCGCTCCATCACGCGCTCCGTATCCTGGTCCGTGAGCGTCCGCTCAGGATCCTGGATGACGAAGCTCAGGGCGTACTGCTTCTTGCCGGCAGGGATCTTGTCCCCGCGGTAGACGTCGAACAGGCCCACCTGGCGCAGGAGTTTCTTCGCCTGTTTGAAGGCGGCGGCACGCAGGTCGGCGTAGCTGACGTTCTCGTCGAGCAGCAGGGCGAGGTCGCGGCGGACGGCCGGGAACTTGGGCAGTTCGCTGAAAGCGACCTTGTCGCGCTTGACGAGCGTGAAGAGTGCAGGCCAGTCGATCTCGACGGCGAACACGGGCTGCTTGACGCCGAATTTGCGCGCCAGCGCCGGGTTGACCGTGCCGAGCACCGCAATCTGCGGGCCCTTGCCGGGCAGGGAGTAGACCATGCCTTCGGAGAAGATGTCCGCGGGAGCGGGAGCGGTCCAGAGCTGGTCCAGATCGGCGCCGTAGCGCCGCAGGAGCAGGTCGAGATAGCCCTTGAGCTGGAAGTAGTTGCTCTTGGCGGGCTCGCCGCGCCAGGATTTCTCCGGCGTACCGGTCATCATCAGCGTGAAGCAGGTGTGCTCCTCATAGCCCTCGAGCGTCTCGCCCGGCTTGTCGGCCAGACGGCGGTAGACGCTGCCGTACTCGAAGGTCCGCATGGCGGAGATCTGACGGTTGAGGTTGTAGGCGATCACCTCCAGGCCGCCCGGGATCAGGGACTGACGCATCACGTTCAGGTCCTGGCTGAGCGGGTTGACGATCTGCACGCTGTTCGCGGCCGGGAAGGTCTCCAGGCCGTTATAGTAGTCTCCCTTGGTCAGGGAATTGTTCATGATCTCCACGAAACCGTTGGCCGCCAGGAAGTTGGAAACGGCGTTGCGGACCGCTTCGGGATCCGGTTTCGGGGTGGCGCACACCGACATCTTCATGTGCTGCGGGAGCGCGATGTTGTCGTAGCCATAGACGCGGAGGATCTCCTCCACCACGTCGCACTCGCGGTACACGTCCACCATATAGGACGGCGCGGCGACGACGGCCCCGCCGGGGCGCTTCTCCAGGAAGTCGTAGCCCAGCCAGGTCAGGATGTTCTCCATCTTGTCGTGGCCGATCGCCTGGCCGGCGAAACGCTCGATGCGGTCGTAGTCCAGCTCGATCCGCTTGCGCTCGATCGGGTTGGGATAGGACTCGCGGATCTTGCCGACGACCTGGCCGCCGGCGCACTCCTGGATCAGGAGGACGGCGCGCTTGAGGGCGTAGATGGGGATCTGCGGGTCGGCGCCGCGCTCATAGCGGAACGAGGCGTCGGTCTGCAGGGTCTGGCTCTTGGAGGTCTTGCGGATGGATGCGGGATCGAAGTAGGCGCTCTCCACGAAGACGTCCGTGGTGGCCTCGGTCACGCCGCTGTCCTCGCCGCCGAACACGCCCGCGATGCACATCGGGACCTTCTCGTCGGCAATGACCATGTCGCGGGCGCTGAGCTTGCGCTCCACGCCGTCGAGCGTGCGGATGATCTCACCCTCGGCCGCACGGCGCACCACCACGTGACCGCCGATCTTGCCGGCGTCGAAGGTGTGGAGCGGCTGCCCGAGCTCGAAGAGCACGAAGTTGGAGATGTCCACGATATTGTTGATCGGGCGCAGCCCGATGCTCATCAGATGCTTCTGAAGCCACTCCGGAGACGGACCGACCTTCACACCCTTGACGGTGATGCCCGTGTAGCGCGGGGCGCCTTCGCTGTCGCGCACCTCGATCTGCACGCCCTCGCCGGCGCCTTCGCTGAAGGCGTCCACGGACGGCTTGACCAGCTCGCAGGGACGGCCGTTGAGCTTGAGCCAGGCATAGAGGTCGCGGGCCACGCCCCAGTGGGAGGCCGCGTCGATGCGGTTGGCCGTGATCTCATATTCGATCACCGCTTCCGTGCCCAGATGGAGGTATTCCTTGGCCGGCGTGCCGACCACGGCGTCCGCCGGAAGGACCATGATGCCCTCGTGGCTCTCGCCGATGCCGAGTTCGTCCTCGGCGCAGATCATACCGAACGACTCCACGCCGCGGATCTTGGATTTCTTGATCTTGAAATCACCGGGCAGCACCGTGCCGAGCTGGGCGAAGAGGACCTTCTGGCCGGCAGCCACGTTGGGGGCGCCGCAGACCACGGTCAGCGGCTCGCCTGCGCCGGCGTTCACGGTGGTAATGTGGAGATGGTCGGAATCCGGGTGCGCCTCGCAGGTCAACACCTCGGCCACCACGACCCCGGCGAGTCCGCCCGGGATCTGTTCCTGCTCCTCCACGCCATCGACCTCGATGCCGATCGCGGTCATCGCGTCCGCCACTTCCTGCGGCGTCAGGTCGCACTTCAAATACTCCTTGAGCCAATTGTAACTGAGCTTCATATCTTTGTCTTTTTATCTATTTCAAATCTTCCGGAGCGAACAGCTGCTCCACGAATTCCTGCTTGTCGAACACCTTGAGGTCGTCGATCCCCTCGCCCACGCCGATGAACTTCACCGGGATGTGGAACTGGTCGGACACGCCCACCACCACGCCGCCCTTGGCAGTGCCGTCGAGCTTGGTGACGGTCAGGGACGTGATGTCGGTGGCCCGGGCGAATTCCTTCGCCTGCGCGAAGGCGTTCTGGCCCGTGGAGGCGTCCAGGATCAGCATCACGTCGTGCGGTCCGTCGGGGACCACCTTGCGGACGACGTTGCGGATCTTGGTCAGCTCGTTCATCAGGTCGACGCGGTTGTGCAGGCGGCCGGCCGTGTCGATGATCGCCACGTCGGCGCCGCGCGCCACCGCCGCCTGGACGGTGTCAAACGCCACGGAGGCGGGGTCGGAGCCCATCGCCTGCTTGACGATGTCCACGCCCGCGCGCTCGGCCCAGATGGTGAGCTGGTCCACCGCAGCGGCGCGGAACGTGTCCGCCGCGCCCAGCAGGACCTTCTTGCCCTGACGCGTGAGCATCGCGGCGAGCTTGCCGATGGTCGTGGTCTTGCCGACGCCGTTCACGCCGACCACCAGGATGACATACGGCTTCTTGCTGAAGTCGAACGGCGCCACGCTCTCGCCCACCAGGGAGCCGATCTCCTCGCGGAGCAGGCCCACCAGCTCGTCGAAAGACACGAACTTGTCCCGCTCGACGCGCTCCTCCAGGTTGTCGATGATCTTCAAGGTCGTATCGACACCCATGTCCGACTCTACCAGGGCCTCCTCGATCGCGTCGAGCGTGTCGTCATCGACCCGCGACTTGCCGATCACGGCCCTTGAAATCCGTTGAAAGAAACTTAATGCCATAGCTTACAAAGATAACAATTATTATGCAAATAAAGAGGGGTTCCGCGATGGCGGAACCCCTCTTTATCAGTATAGAGGAGAAAATTATTTCTTGCTGGCGAAATAATCCTTGGCCTTCTCGGCCTCGACGAGCTGCTCGGTGAAAACGTAAGCGCCGGTCTTCGGGGATTTCTCCATGCGGATGCACTTGACCATGCTCTTGGCACCGGCCTTGGCTGCGAAGGTAGCAACTGCTTTCTTTGCCATAATCTAATCTCCTTTAATTATTTGATTTCACGATGGACCGTGACCTTCCCGAGATACGGGTTGAACTTCTTGCGCTCGAGGCGGTCCGGGGTGTTCTTCTTGTTCTTGGTAGTGATGTAACGGGACATGCCGGGCACGCCGCTGGCTTTCTGCTCCGTGCACTCAAGGATGACCTGCTCCCTGTTTCCTTTTGCTTTCTTTGCCATAGTCTGAAAATTTAAACAAGGTTAATCAAGCCTTTCTTCTTGGCATCGCGAAGCGTGGCCTCGAGGCCGTTCTTCTCGATGATCCGCATACCCTTGCAAGATACCTT
>ONQP01000058.1 GCA_900319975.1 uncultured Bacteroidales bacterium
CTTGCCCATGAACTGGTAGCCCTCGAGGTATGGGCTGCTGCCGATCTTGCCAACGCAGGTCCAGCTGCTGACCTCTTCGACGATGCCGTTGAAGCGGTAGACGAGGCCTTCGTCGGGCTCGTCGGGCTGCGAGGTGGAGATGACGACGATCTGGCCAGCCCTGAGGGCCTCGCCGGTGATGTCGGACACCGGGTTGTCGTCTGCTTCCATCGCCTCGATGGATGCGTAGATCTTGGAGATGAGCAGCGGGTTGGTGCCCCGCAGCTGCTGCTGGTTGAGCAGCGCTGCCGTGTCGTACATGATGCCGCCGGCGCGCTCCGGCGTGATGCTGTTCAGCGCAGTCTCCTGCTTGAGAGACTGGGCGCGATTCATTACATCTTGTATAGTTGTTGCCATATACTTGAACTTTTAGAAGATCGGGAGAACTTCGCGCACCTCGAACGGCGCGGTGATCGCGCTGACGGACGGAGTCGACACGGTGATCGTGAACGTCGCCACATCACGGCCGACCGACCACGCGAGCGTTGCGGAGATGAAGGTCGCCTCAGGAAGACGGACGGAGCAGATCATCGACGACGGATTGCCAGAGTCCGAGAGCTTGTTCCGGACCGTCTGCGGGAGGCGGGCAACAGACGCGCGGAAGATTTCAGTCTCGCCCTGCTCCGGCGTAGGCTGGCGCAGCGCGATGTGCAGCGCGCCGCCACAGTTCGCGAACTTCGCGTAGTAGTCCGCTCCGTTGCTGATCCCGCTGAAGTCGTACACGCTGGGGCTGTAGACGTCCACCGGGTTAATGCGCGGCATATTGGCGAGCGGATAGTCCGTCGACGTCTCGGTGATCTCAGCGTAGCGCTCCTGCAGGACGGGGCGGATGATTCCGTCGCCCATCTCGCGCTCTCCGGAGTGGTCAGTGACGATATTGAGGTAGTAGGGGCCGCCGCTGGTTCCGGTGAGGGCGTCGGCGGGGACCGGCAGGATCTCGCCGGCGAGGCAGACCACGCCGGCCGTCCAGGCGATGCTGTCGTCGGTGGTGGTGAGCGTCAGGCCGTGCAGGATGGCCGTCGGCGTAGCGAGGCCGGTGTAGCCCTTCAGCAGCTGCGCGAAAGTGTCACGCACAGCGTCCTGCATGAAGTCGATGTCGCCCAGGAAGACCGGCTGCCGCCCGGGGAAGGTAAGGTACTTATTCATATATTTCTATTCTATACTGTGTTCCGGCAAACTTGTAATACTCCACCCACTGGGAGACCGTCGAGAGGTCCGCGGCGGTCATAGACGCCGGCACGTGGACCACAAAGCGGGAGAGCCGCGTGTCAGGGTGGAAGCTGTAGAGGTCGAGCGGTACCAGCGGGTTCTCGTCGGCGAAGGTCATGTAGACGGTGTCGCCGCCCTCGCTCTGGAAGGCAAGCGCCGCGTAGGAGATCTCCTCCTCGGTGATGTAGATGGTACCGGATGGGTAGAAGAAGACGTCGTTCATCCACTTCTCCAGATAGATGACGAAGGCGTTGGTGCTGAGCCGACGGAGCGCCGCGTCACGGAAGGCCGTGAACGCCTGGGCCAGCTGCGCGACCGGCAGGAGCATGGCGCGCAGAAAGGCGTACACCGCCTTGCGCCTCAGCACCGGCGGCAGCTGGTCGATGATCCAGCGGTCAGTATCAAAGCGAAAGAACATACTCTATCGTGAAATTGAGGTTGTTGGACGCAAAGGCACCGCTGTAGCTGGTGTAGTTGTTGCCCTCGAACGGCGCCGGCAGGGCGGCATATTCCGGGTCCACCTCCACACGGTCGAGGACGATGTCGACGACACCGGTGGCGCCCTGGATGGCGTCCACCAGCTTGGTCTTATTGAGAACGCCGCCGTAGACGATGCCGCTCAGGTACGCATCGACGGCCACGTCCACCGGACGGACGGAAGTGTCGGCGAGCAGCTCGCCGTTGGCGTTGAGCAGCTGCGGGTCGTACTGCACCTGCGCGTACACATATACCTGGTCCGGCGCGTGCGACTCGACCTCCATGATGACGCCGGCCGGCTTGCGCTGGTTCATGTATCCTTCAAACGCCGTTAAAACAGCGGTTGAGAGCTTCTTCGGCTTGCCGTTGGCGTCGGCGCCGGCGGCCAGCACGAGGACGCCACCGCCCAGATCCCGCGCGGCCGCGAACTTGACGACCTGCTTGGCCGGGTGGATCTCCGGATAGACGAACTGCTGCGTCTCCTCGTCGAAGACCAGCTCGTCGCCGTACTGGAACTCCAGGGCGATCTGATGGTACCAGGGGATGGAGGCCATCACCGAGCTGGAGATCCTCTCCTCCACGTCGGCGCGGAAGACGTCGAAGATGGACTCGAGCACCCAGATGGCCGACGCCACGATGGAGAACCAGATGGACTCCAGGGACACCTTGCTGAAGGTGTCGTCGAAGGTAGCGTCGCCGGTGATGCCGTATTTCGTGCGGATGACGCTGTCGCTCATGAACTGCTGCGTCATCGCCGCCTTGATCTGTTGTATAGTTCTTGCCATTTTATGCAAATTCTTCAGTGAATTGTTCGGTAAAGATGCGCTGCTGCAGCTCGCCCGTGCCGTCCTTCCGGGTGGCCGGTACGATGCCGTTCTTGCGCACGTAGGTCTGCAGGTAGTTGTCGTACGCCACGTCCGGACATTCCAGGACGAGGCCGGGCTGCAGCTCCCCGGCCACGGGCAGGCCGTTCGCGGCGGCCAGGGCGACGACTCCGTCGATGGTGCCGTACACCTCGAGGCAGATGTCTGAGAGCGTCTGCCGGCGCCGTACCATCACCGTGATCATCTCGTTGCCCTCCCTGCTCTTACGCCCAGCACCACGCCGCAGACGAGCGCGGCCACCAGGCCGATGATGTATAGATATAGGCGGGATCTCCGCGCCGCGGGCGCGGGTGCAACCTCTTCCTCCTCGTGGATCTCCAGCTGCTCGACATTGGAGCTGTCCGCCACGGCCACGCTGTCGGTCTTCTCGAGCAGCTGCTGCTCGCGGGCGGCGTGGCTGCTGGACACGGTGCTGGATCCGGAGGCGGTGTGCGTCGTGCTGCGCTCGACGACATACTGCCGGCCGGCGGTGTCAGGCGCGGAGTAGACCTCGCGGACGGTCTCCGTCTGCTGGCTCTCGATGCGCTCGATGCGCTGCTCGACGAGCTCCTGCAGCCGGGCTTCCATCCGGCGCTCCAGCGCGATGCTGTCACGCCTGCGGACCTCTTCCAAAGCCCGGACGTCCTGCACGCCGGAGTAGATCTTCGGCGAGCAGGAGGCCAGGGCCAACACACAAAAAAAGAAAAATATGCACTTCCGCATAGTGTCAGACTCTAGGTCCTTTGTAGGACTTGTTATACAGGACGTTCCCGCGCTGCGGGCCGCCGAGCTTGTGGCTCACGTGCACGAAGGTCGGGTAGATGATGAGCTGGTCGAACGGCAGGCCGAGCTGGATGATGATGCGGGCCAGCTCGACGGACGGCATCCGGGAGCCGTCGGCCATGAGGACGTAGATGTCGGCCGCCTCGCCCTTGGTGTGCTGTGAGGTCTCCGAGCTGCCAGGCACATGCTTGTTGAGCTCGGTGCACCGGTAGCCGGAGGAGATCCGGACGGCGCGCTGAAGGCGGTCGCGCAGCGGCTGCAGGATGTTCAGCGTCAGGGCACGCACGGCGTCGCGTACGCGCACCGTGATGATGACGTTGCACAGGCCCAGCCGGTCAGCGGTGTCGCTCTTCTCGAACTCGCGGTAGGAGAAATTCTTGCTGATGGTTCCCATGGTGCTAGTCTTCTTGTTTGTTGATCTCTTCGGCCACCTCGTCCTTCTTCTCCTGGAACTTCGCCAGATACGGGATCTTCTTAATGACCTCGAAGCTGAGCAAGAAGTAGAGGAAGTGGATGGTCTTGCAGTTCGGCAGCAGCTTGTTCGCGTTGCGCAGGATGTTGACGGAGTAGAAGTAGATGATAGCATAGACGACTCCGCTGATACACTGGACGGCGCCGTCCGGATTGCCCATCTTCTCGCCGACCACGTAGATAGAGAGGACCACGACGTAGAAGACGAGGGTCTCGCCGACGCAGCGGAAGAACTTCTTGAGGTTGAACTTCTCGCCCTGGACACCCACGCCGGCGATGAGGCCGAAGATCATGTTCAGCAGGAATACGAAGAAGATCACGAAGACGATGTCCTTGAGAGGAGCGAAGTAACCGACCAGCACGCTGAAGACGGTCACGATGAGGTTTTTGATGGTGTCAATCATATATACTGTGCTTTAATCTTGATTTCCTTGCTGGTCACCTCGACGGACTCGACCATCTGGCCGTCCATCTCGAGCTGCTCCTGGATCTCGCGCTCCCAGCCTAGGCGGTCGCTGTCGAGCAGCATCCTGTCGATGCCCACGCCGACGGACACGTCGCTCTTGAGGTCGCCCTTGTGCATCGCCAGGATCAGCGCCTGGTTCTGCGCGAGGATGTCGCCCAGGACGAGGCCCGAGGCGATGAGCCCGGCAGCGTCGCGCTGCACCCTGATGTCTACGTCGTAGTCTGTAAGTTGTATTCCAGTCATATTCAACTAGTGTTTAATCGTTTCGTCCTCGAAGTCGCCGCGGTCGAACTCCTGGGCGCTGCCGGACGTCTTCGGGACGGACACCGGCGCAGCGTTCGGATACTCCCCGCAGACCACGCCTCCGGAGGGGATGGTATGCGTGTGAGCGTTGAAGGAGCGGACCAGCTCGTTGAGCTTGTCGACGAGCGGCTCGATGTTGACCAGGCCGCCCAGCTTCCCGCCGTTGATCTCGATGCGCTCCACCTCGTCGACGACGAGCACGGCCAGATCCGCGAGATCTCCGGAGAGGGAGCCGACCACGACGGCGCTGCCGACCTTCGGCACGACGAGCAGCTGCTGCTCGAGCTCCGAGGTGGAGGCGCGCAGGCGGACGCCGGAGACCTTCTGCGAGGCGAACTCCACCGTGCAGGTGTTGCCCTCCACGGAGCTGACGATGCCCTGGTAGACGGTAATCTCGCGGGGGCCTGCAGCCGCCCGGATGTTGCGGATGAGTCTCTGTTCCGGCGTCATGGCTAAAGCAGTCTGTAGCCCAGCTCGACGGTGCGGCGGCCGCCCTCCGAGCTGAACTCGGTCTCCACGGCGCGCACGTAGTAGGCGCCGTCCTTGTATTCATATTCCGGGTCGTGCAGCTCGGCCTTGTCGCCGGGCTTGATGTAGGGCACGAGCCACGTGACGATGTTGCCGTCGTAGCCGTCGAAGGTGAGGCGCTTGTGCTCGCTCTCGCCGCGCAGGCGCATCGAGGCGTCGTCCGGAGAGGCGGCGCGCACGGTGACGCGGTCGCCGCCCGTGGTGCCGTACTCCCGCTCCTTGACCTTGCCGTCCGGCATGAGCGCCTTGACCACCACGCGGACCTTGCGGTCCTCGGTGCGCCGGTAGGTCAGGCTGCTCTCCTGGACGTTGCGGGTGAAGTCGTAGATGACGGTGTTGCCGACCTTCTCGCCGGGCCCATGGACGTGCAGGGTCTTCCCCTCGATGTAGATGTCGGCGCCACACTCCTCCTGGACCTTCTTCAGCACGTCGTAGCCGGTGGCGCTGCTGATGACGAACTTCTGGTAGGTCCAGCTGTAGGAGCAGTCCACGGTGAATCCACCGCCGACGCCCTCGACCACGCGGGCGAGAAGCGCCGACAGCGTCACGTTCTGCAGCTGCTCGTCAGGCAGCGCCTTGCGGAAGAGGTACAGGTCGTCCTCGCACTCGAGGGTGATGGCGCCGCCGTCGGTACCGACGCGTTGCACCCAGCCCTCGAACTCCTGGACCATGCCCACCTCGTCATATCCGAGGTTGATTACCACGCGGTCGCCGCGGTGGATCTTGTCCTCCACCTGCAGTGCGGCGTTGTATTCGGCGCCCGGCAGCTCGATGACGGCGGTGTCCGCGAGCTCCTCGACGGAGCGGCGGACGGTCACCTTCTCGACCATCCCGAGCTTCCAGGTACCGACCTGTATGTCGAATCGCATCGTGAACATGGCTAGATCTGCTTGAGGTCCTCTTTGCGCAGCAGGAGCTTGTAGATGTCGTCGCTGAGCGCGGCGATGGTATAGGCCTGATTGGCCGGTCCGGAGGTGAACGGCGTGCTCCAACTCTCGATGACGATCTGGTTGATCGAGAAGATCTCGAGCAGCGGGGACTTGACCAGGACACGGCCGGCCTCGCAGAAGGCGCGCAGGCGCTTGACGTCGGCGGACGGATAGGAGCCGTCGGAGCCGATCAGGATGCCGGAGACGTTGACCTGGTAGTCGCCCTGGGACCAGCGCTCCTTGATGGTACCGCGCACGGATCCCTTGGACACCTGCTTCTTGACCACGATGTTGGTGCCCTGCAGGGTGATCTGCGGCTCGTACGGGAGCAGCCACCACTCGCCGCCCTCCACCTTGAGGTAGAGCGGGAAGGTCATCGGCACGCCGATGGCGTTGGCCACGACGATGTCCTGCAGCTGCTGGTCGGAGAGCGTCTCGACGCTGTAGCCGTCCGGGAGGTTGCCCGCGGGGAGCCGGCGGGCGATGTCTTCAAGTATGAAACGGGAGGTCGTCATCGTGCTGCGCTGGTTGCAATTTCGAGGGAACGGTTGATGCTCTCCAGGATGGTGTTCTGCAGCTGGCGCAGATCCGTCCCGGAGGCCGTGGTGATATTGACGTCGTCGAAGAACTTCGACACGTTGATGGTGATGGACGTGTTGCGTGTGCCGCCGGTGGCGATGTCGCTGGCGAGCTTGCCGCCGTTGGCGCTGGTACCGCCGGTACCGGTGAGGCCGGTCGTCGGCGTGTCCGCCACGCCGCCTGCAGCCTCCGGAGACTTCAGCGCCTCCTTGGCGCTCTGCTTGGCCCGCTCGTTGGAGAGGATCTCGCCGTAGGTTCCCTTGACTCCGCCCACCAGCTGCCGGGTCGACTCCGCGGCGTTGCGCCTGGCGTCGAGGCCGAGCAGCCCGCTGGCGGCGCCCTTCGCGGCATCCCAGGCGCCCTTGAAGTCGCCCTTGAAGAGCTTGCTGAACGCCTCGCCCAGCTTGCCCACACCGGCGAGCAGCCCCTGGATGCGGTCCAGGACGTAGTTCTTGATGATCTGGCCGAAGCCCTTCATCGTCTCCCAGACGGTGAGGATAACGGCGCGGAAGCCGGCGAACTTGTTCCAGCAGATGGCGACGGCGGTCGCGAGAGCCGCGATGCCGGCGATGATCAGCGCGATAGGGTTGGCGCTCATCACGATGTTCACCAGCTTCTGCGCCTTCTCCAGGAGGAGCAGCGCCACGTACTGCGCGCGGGTGGCGATGGTCCATCCGTTGGTGAGGGCCGTGGACGCAGCCACGGCGACGTTGTATGCCACGACGCCGGCGGCGACAGGCGCCAGCACGGAGAGGATGGTGGAGAAGTTCTCCGCCACCCACTTCGCCGCGGCGCCGACGGCCTCCAGCCCCTTGCCGAGCACGTTGATGACGGGGATGATCGCCGGGCGGATCAGCTCATAGAGCTCGAGCATGGCGCCCAGGAATTTTCCCTTCAGCTGCTCCCAGGCTCCGTAGGTGGTCTGCGCGATCTTCTCGGTCATCTGGTTGAACTTGCCCCCCTCGCCGGTGGCGCGCTGGAAGGCCGCGCGGACCATGTCGAAGGTGACGAGGCCCTTGGACATCTCGTCCTTGAGCTTCGCCACGGACTTGCCCGTCAGGGCGGAGATGTCGAGCAGGGGGTTGTAGCCGGCGTTGATGAGCTGCAGCAGGTCCTGCCCCTGCAGCTTGCCGGCGGCCGAGATCTGGCCGAAGACGAGCGCCAGCTGCTGGAGCTTGTTCTTGTCGCCCATGGCCACATCGCCGAGCATCTTCAGGTCCTTGGTGACCGACTCCGCGCTGACGCCGAAGCCAAGCATGGTCTTCGCGGCCTCCTGCGTGGAGGAGCGGTCCCAGAGCGTCTTGTCCGCGTACTCATTGATCTCGCCGAGCATCTTCGCGGCCTTGTCCTCCGAGCCGACCAGGACGTTGAACGCCGTGGCCGTCTTCTCGGCCTGCATGCCGAGCTTGGAGACGACGCCGATGCCGGCGGTCAGCTGGACGAGGGGGTTCGCGAAGAAGCCGGCGCCGGGCAGGCCCTGGAGCGCCTTTCCGAGACCGCCCACGCGGCCCGAGAGGCGGGCCGCCGAGCGGTCGGTGGCGTCCAGCTTGCGCTGCACGGCATCCACCCTGGAGACGGTCGCCCGGTCGCCATTGGTGGAGATCTCGATGATATATTGCGCGGTGTTGCTCATTTCTTGCCTGATTCTGCCTGTCTGATATGCCTGAGTTGTGCGAGGGTCTCAGCCCACTGCTGGTCCGACAGCGTGTCCGGGTCGATGTGCAGATAGTACCGGAGCATCGTGTCCAGGTAGCCTATCGTGTTGGCCTCCGGGCGTCCGTCGGCCAGCTCTAGAGCTTTTTTATGGAGGCCTCCTTATAGCTGGCCATCTCCTGGATCACGGAGATGACGCCGAAGAAGTAGTCGTCGTTGGTCTGGATCTCCATGTCGCCGTCAATCCAGCACTGCTTCAGAAGGATCTCGCAGAACTTGACGTTGTCCTGTCCGGCAGAGCTGCCGGCGGTGGCGAAGGAGAGATCCTGCCGGGTCGGTTTGTGGAGCACGGCCTTCTTTTCGCCGGCCACCACCTCGAAGACGCTGTCGTCTCCGTATTTCTTCTTCCAGCCCTTCAGCTGGTCATCGGTGTAAGTGAACATATTTTGAACGGTGTTTTGTGTGTGTTTTATAAAAAGGGGGACCGTGTCTGCGTAGGTATCAGCAGGGCAGGTCGGCCCCCCACGTAAGGTTAGCGGTAGTCGTTGACGACGTCGATGGCGACGATCGGCAGCTCGATCTCCATGAACTTGTCGTTCTGGTTGAGCGCGCGCGGTGCCTCGGTGAACTCAGCGCCGCGGATCAGGTCGGTGTGGATGATGTCGCCCTGTTGCGGGTTGCCGTAGGCCACCACGATGTCGACGGTGATGTCCAGGATGGATCCGCCGGCAGCTGCCTGCAGGGCGAGCAGCTCGGACTGCAGGATGCGGACGGAGCCGGTGTAGGACTTGTTGCCGCGCTGGATGCCGTGGGGCTTGTTGCCCTTGGCATAGAGCGCCTCCTTCTCCTGGGCTTCGCTGTAGGCGATGCCGCGCAGGCCCGTGACATCACGGCCGCCCAGCACCACGGTCACATCGGACCATTCATACTCTCGAGTGTTGAACATAAGCGTCAGATTTCGATGTTAGTGAGGAATCCCAGGTTCACGGTGATCTCGCGGGCATAGCCGAACGGACGCACGCGCAGGGTGGCCTCCACCTTGGAGGTGGCGAGCACGTTCTGCGCCGGGTCGATGAAGCACTTGCAGCCGGATCCGGACACGACGCTGAGCTCGCCGGCGGCGGACATCTGCTGGTCGATGGCGGACTCGACATCTGCCTGCCAGCTCTTGAGCACAGGCGCCTGCATCGTGCCGTCGGTGTTCACCTCGATCTCGTCGAGGAGCTTCTGCACGAGGGTCAGGTAGGCGATGCGGGCGGCCTTGTCGACGGTGCGGCGCGCCGTGAGGTGCGCGTAGTCGTCGTCGGGCTTGCACGCCAGGCGGTCGTCGTTGAAGTAGTAGCCGTCGAGGCCGAAGAAGATGCGGGGAGTGATATAGCCCTTGGCGTAGATCGTCTCCACGTCGTCCATCACGTCGTCTACGGCGGAAGCGCCGAGGAAGAAGGACGCGGGCACGAGCGGACCGGAAGCCACGCGGCCGATGTTGCGCTGCACGGGGACCGCCGCGATGCGGCCGGCGATCACGCCGACGGCGGCATCCTTCGAGGACACCACGGTGGTGCCGTCCAGGGCGGTCTTGACGTCGCCGATGAAGATGCCCACCCGGTTGTAGGTCGAGGAGGAGAGGTCACGCAGCGAGGCGGCGCCGGCATAGGCACGGCCCTCCAGGATGACGAACAGCGGGGCGAAGTAGTGGTCGGCGGCATATTCCGCGAGGTC
>ONQP01000060.1 GCA_900319975.1 uncultured Bacteroidales bacterium
TGACGTGCTGGCGCGTCAGCGAATCGGTGCAGGAGGCGATCAGGGAATCGAATTCGGCGTTCTTCTCGTCGTTGTCGGCGGGCAGCAGCGCGCCGTAGAACTGCGTCAGCAGGCTGTCCAGCGGAGCGAAGCGGGACGTGCTGTCCGCCTGCGCGTCCTGTGCCGCGGCGTGTACGCCGCAGGCCAGCAGAAGCGTCAGGAGGATGGGCAGCAGTCTTCTCATAACACGTCGGGAAGGACGACCCCCTCGGGGAGGAACTGGCTGGTGTCGCCGTGGTGGCGAAGCAGGTCGCGCACGGCGGACGAAGAGATGTGGGCGTATTCCTGCGCCGTCGGGATGATGATCGTCTCGATCTCGGGCGCAAGGCGGCGGTTGGCGTCCGCGATGGCCTTCTCGTTGTCGAAGTCCATCATGTTGCGGATGCCACGCACGATGTGGCGGATGCCCAGCTGGCGGCAGATGTCGATGGTCAGACAGTCGTAGGAGATCACGCGCACGCGGTCACCCAGCGCCGACGTGGCCTGGCGGACGATGTCGAGCTTCTGCTCGTTGGAGAAAAAGCCGCGCTTGTCCTGGTTGAGGCCCACGGCGACGACGACCACGTCGAACATCGTGAGCGCCCGGCCGAGGATATTGAGATGTCCCGCGGTGAACGGATCGAACGACCCCGGGAATAATGCTATCCTGTTCATAACAAACAAATATAGGCAAAAAATGCGTATATTTGGATGATGACAGTAAAAATCGAACCTTCCTGGCGCGACGCGCTCCAGTCCGAATTTGAACAACCTTACTTCGCCGCCCTGGTGCAGCAGCTGCACGCCGAGAAGGCGGCGGGCCGGACCATCTTCCCTCCCGGAGGGCAGATTTTCCGGGCGTTCGACCTCTGTCCGCTCGAGCGGACGAAGGTCGTCATCCTGGGCCAGGACCCCTACCACGGCTACGGGCAGGCGATGGGCCTGTCGTTCAGCGTGCCGCCGGGCGTCCCCGCGCCCCCTTCGCTCAAGAACATCTTCAAGGAGATCGAAACGGACCTGGGCGTGCAGATGTCCGGCAGCCCAGACCTCACGCCGTGGGCCCGCCAGGGCGTGCTGCTGCTCAACGCGGTGCTGACCGTGCGCGCCGGCGAGCCGACCTCGCACAGCACCCTGGGCTGGCAGACCTTCACCGACGCCGTCATCCGCACCGTCTCCGAGCGCCGCGAAGGCGTCGTGTTCCTGCTCTGGGGCAGCTACGCCCGGAGCAAGGCGCCGCTCATAGACGGAGCGCGCCACCTCGTACTCGAGGCGGCGCACCCTTCTCCGCTGGCCCGCGGCGCATTCTTCGGTTGCCGGCATTTCTCCCGCTGCAATGACTATCTCGTCGCCCACGGCCAGGCCCCCATCGACTGGAAGCTCTAGAAGATGAAGCTGATCACGTCCTGGATGGTCTTGACGTAGTGGAACTCCAGGCCGCGGATGTAGATCTCCTTGATGTCTTCGATGTCCTTGCGGTTCTCCTCGCTGATGACGATCGTCTGGACACCCGCGCGCTTGGCGGCGAGGATCTTCTCCTTGATGCCGCCGACAGGCAGCACGCGGCCGCGCAGCGTCATCTCGCCCGTCATCGCGATGCCGTGGCGGATGGCCTCGCCGCGCAGCGCGGACACCATCGAGCTCACCATCGTGATACCCGCCGAGGGGCCGTCCTTCGGGGTCGCCCCCTCAGGCACGTGCACGTGCAGGTCCTTGGCGCCGAACTGCTCGGAAGTCATCTTGGCGAGCTCCGGATGGGCCTTGATGAACTGGTAGGCGATGGTCGCCGACTCCTTCATCACGTCGCCCAGGTTGCCGGTCATCGTCATCACGCCCTTGCCGTTGGACACCGAGCTCTCCACGAAGAGGATCTCGCCACCCATCTGGGTCCAGGCGAGGCCCGTGACCACGCCGGGGGCTTCGTTGCCCTTCTGCAGGTCGTGGAAGTTGGTCGGAAGGCCGAGATACTCCTTGAGGTGCTCCTTCTTGATGGTGGAAGGATACTCCTGCTCCAGGGCGATCTTCTTGGCCGTGACGCGGGCGAGCTTGGCGATCTGCTTCTCCAGGCCGCGCACGCCGGATTCGTGCGTATATTCGTCGATGATGGCGGCCAGGGCCGTCTTGTCGATTTTCAATGCGTTCTTGGCGATGCCGTGCTCCTCGAGCTGCTTGGGCACGAGGAACTTCTTGGCGATCTCCATCTTCTCCTCGGCCAGGTAGCCCGTCACGTTGATCAGCTCCATACGGTCGAGCAGGGCCGGCTGGATGGGCGCGGTGCTGTTGGCCGTGGTGATGAACAGGACGTTGCTGAGGTCGTAGTCCAGGTCGAGATAGTTGTCGTGGAAGGTGGAGTTCTGCTCGGGGTCGAGCGCCTCCAGCAGGGCGGCGGACGGGTCGCCCTTGAAGTCGGAGGCGAGCTTGTCCACCTCGTCCAGCACGATCACCGGGTTGGAGGTGCCGGCGCGGGCGATGCCGTTGAGGATACGGCCCGGCAGGGCGCCCACATACGTCTTGCGGTGGCCGCGCAGCTCGGCTTCGTCGTGCATGCCGCCCAGGGCGATGCGCACGTACTTGCGGCCCAGCGCCTTGGCGATGGACTTGCCGAGGGAGGTCTTGCCCACGCCCGGAGGGCCGTAGAGGCAGAGGATCGGCGACTTCATGTTGCCCTTCAGCTTCAGCACGGCCAGGTACTCGATGATGCGGTCCTTGACCGTCTCCAGGCCGTAGTGGTCCCCGTCGAGGACCTTCTGCGCGTGCTGGAGGTCCAGGTTGTCCTTGCTCATCTCGTCCCAGGGGAGCTCGAGCATGAACTCCAGGTAGTTGTACTGGACGCTGTAGTCGGGGGAGTTGGGGTTGTGCTTCTCCAGCTTGGCGAGCTCCTTGTTGAAGGCCTCGGCGATGGCCTTGGGCCACTTCTTCTTGGCGGCCTTCTCGCGGAACTTGTCGAACTCTTCCGCGTCGTCCATGCCGAGCTCCTCCTGGATGGTGCGGAGCTGGTTGTTGAGGTAGTATTCGCGCTGCTGCTGGTCGATTTCGCTCTTGACCTTCTGGTTGATCTCCTGCTTGATCTTCATCAGCTCGATCTGCACGTCCAGGATGGACAGCAGCTTGAGCGCGCGCACCTTGACGTCGTCATACTCCAGCAGCTGGATCTTCGAGTCGAAGTTCTCGACCTCGATGGTCGTGGCGATGAAGTTGACCAGGAAGCGGAAGTCGTCGATCGCCTTGAGGGCGCCGACGGTCTCGCGCGTGCCGATATTGCTGGCGCGCAGGATATGGATGGCCTTCTCCTTCAGCGATTCGCTGATGGCCTTGATGTCCGTGCCGTGCTGGTCTTCCGCCAGGATGTCGGGGAGATAATGCACGCGGGCGGTGATATACGGTTCGTAGCCGAGCACGGCGTCCAGCTGCAGGCGCTTGAAAGCCTGCAGGATGGCCGTGATCGTGCCGTCCGGCATCTCGAGGGTCTTGAGGACCTTGCAGACGGAGCCGTAGCGGCAAAGGTCCTCTTCCTGCGGTTCTTCGACCATCACGTCGTTCTGCGGGACGGCGCCGAGGAAGAAACCTTCCTTCTCGGCCTCCTGGATCAGGCGGACGGACTTCTCGCGTCCGATCGTGATCGGGAACACCGCGCCCGGGAAAAGCACCGCGTTGCGGAGGGCCAGGACGGGCAGGATATCCGGCAGTTCGGCTTCGTCGAATTTCAGCAGGCCTTCTCCCTGCATGACGGGGATGATGCTGACTTCGGCGCCAGCGGGGAGGGTGAATTCTTTATCTTGTCTCATAAATATGCCAAATTGTCAGTTTTGTCACGTTTCGTATTGTGTCTGCGAATATAGTCAATCTCCGTGCCACTGCCAAAATATGCAAATATCATTTTGAATAATAAAAAAATAACTCTATTTTTGCACTCCCAAAAAATTGACAATAATATAACTATAAATTTTTTACAATGACTAAAGCAGAAATCGTGAACGAAGTGGCAAAAGCCACCGGCATCGAGAAAGTGACCGTTCAGACGGTGGTCGAGGCCACGATGGAGAGCATCAAGGCTTCTCTGATCAAGGACAACAACGTGTACCTTCGTGGTTTCGGTTCCTTCATCAACAAGGAGCGCGCCCAGAAGGCCGCCCGCAACATCACCCGCAAGACCACGATGACGATTCCGGCCCACTGCATTCCCGCGTTCAAGCCGTCCAAGTCCTTCGCAGCCGCGGTTAAGGAAAGCGTCAAACCCAAATCCAAATAAATTATGCCTAACGGAAAGAAGCATAAGAGACACAAGATGGCCACGCACAAGCGCAAGAAGCGCTTGCGCATGAACCGGCACAAGAAGAAGTAGTCGAGGAAAGCCTGACGGGAGATCCGGCGGGCTTTTTCTGAATTAAAGAACACCCAATACAATGGAAACCGCGAAGACAGAAAAGGACCTGGTGGTGGACGTATCGTCCTCCGAGGTGCGGATCGCTCTGCTGGAGAATCACCGGCTGATCGAGCTGAACCAGGAATCGAACCAGGGTCAGAGCTATTCGGTCGGGGACGTCTTCCTTGGCAAGGTCAAGAAGATCCTCCCTGCGCTGAATGCCGCCTTCGTGGATATCGGCGACAGCAAGGAGGCGTTCATCCACTACCTGGACCTGGGGCTTTATTTCAACGCTTTCGACACGTTCGTGCGCGAAAGCAATCCCAACAAGGAGTTGGGCAAGCTCTATGCAGGCACGAAGATCGGCCCCGCCCTCGCGAAGGAGGGGCGGATCGAGGAGCACCTCAAGCCCGGGCAGATGATCGTCTGCCAGATCACCAAGGAGCCGATATCGACCAAGGGATCCCGGTTGACTGCGGAGATTTCATTGGCAGGGCGCAACATTGTACTGCTCCCCTTCGCCGAGAAGGTGAGCGTCTCTCAGAAGATTTCCTCCAAGGAGGAGAAAAAGAGGCTCGAGACCCTCGTCAAGAACATCCTTCCCAAGAACTACGGCGCCATCATCCGGACCGCCGCGGAAGGCAAGACGGCCGCCGTCCTGGTGGCCGAGCTGCGGCTTCTCATCGAGAAGTGGGAAGGTTCGTGGAAGAAGATAGCTGCATCCAAGGGGGTGAAACTCCTCTTCACCGAGTACTCCAAGACCACCACCGTCCTGCGCGATCTGCTCAACGACTCGTTCACCAACATCCATGTCAATGACAGGAAGGTGTACGAAGAGACGCGCAAGTACATTTCGCTGATCTCTCCCGAACAGGAGAAGATCGTCAAGCTCTATGAGGGCCGGGAGCCCATCTTCGACCATTTCGAGGTGACCCGCCAGATCAAGAGCTCCTTCGGCAAGGTAGTACCGATGAAGCAAGGTGCCTATCTGGTCATCGAGACCACGGAAGCCTTGGGCGTCATCGACGTCAACAGCGGCATCAGGGCCAAGACCACGGACCAGGAGGAGAATACCTTCGAGGTCAACAAGCTCGCTGCCGAAGAAATCGCCCGCCAGCTGCGTCTGCGCGATATGGGCGGCATCGTCATCGTCGACTTCATCGACATGGCCAAGCCGGAGCATCGCAACGACCTGTACAAGTATATGCGGGACCTGATGGCGACCGACCGGGCCAAGCACAACGTGCTGCCTCTTACCAAGTTCGGCCTGATGCAGCTCACGCGTCAGCGGATCCGTCCGGTGACCGAGATCAACACGACCGAGAAATGTCCGCTTTGCCACGGCACCGGCAGGATCACCTCCACCGTGGTGGCCGACGAAGAGATCGAGCGCAAGATCGCCGACCTCGTCGAGAAGGGACAGAAGACTATGACCGTCCGGGTCAGCCCCATCCTCGGGGCCTACCTGACGCGCGGATGGAACTCCTTCCTCCGCAAGTGGAGACGCAAGTACAAATGCAAACTGGACGTGGTCGAAATGTCCGACCACACCATCCTGCAGTATGAAATCGTGAATGAGAAAGGAGAGGCCCTCGACTAGAGGACCTCTCTTTTTTTGCGGCCGGGAGCGCACAATTCGCGGCAAATTCTTATATTCGCGGATAGGTTAAACGAATTTGCCATGAATATCTGGATTCTGATAATCGTTGTGATGCTGGCTTCTTTCATCATCCAGCGGGTCCTGAGCAGGAAGTTCGAGAAATACAGCGCAGTCCCTTCGCCGCACGGCCTCACCGGCGCGGACGTCGCCCGCCTGATGCTTGCGCAGAACGGCATCACCGACGTCAAGGTGCAGTCCGTCGCGGGCCGGCTGACCGACCATTATAATCCCCAGGACAAGACCATCAACCTCAGCGAGGGCGTCTATGCCAGCGCTTCCGTCGCGGCCTGCGCCATTGCGGCGCACGAGACGGGACACGCGCTGCAGCACGCGCAGGGCTACGCCCCGCTGCGCGTGCGCTCCGCGCTCGTCCCCGTCGTGACCTTCGCCAACAACACGGTCCAGTGGGTCCTGCTTGCCGGCGTGATTTTCTTCAGCATCTTCCCGACGCTCCTCTGGATCGGCATCGCGCTTTTCGCGATGACGACGTTCTTCAGCTTCGTCACCCTTCCCGTCGAGATCAACGCCAGCCAGCGGGCGGTGCAGTGGATGGAGGGCGCGGGCGTCGTGGACGCCAGCACGCGCCCGATGGCCGTGGACGCCCTGAAGTGGGCCGCTTATACTTACGTCATCGCAGCACTGGGTTCCCTCGCGACCCTGCTCTATTATATTTCCATGGCCAACCGCCGCTAACGGATGGACAGCGTCAGACTCGACAAATACCTCTGGGCCATCCGGGTTTTCAAGACCCGGAGCGACGCCACCGACGCCTGCAACGGCAACAAGGTCAAGATCGGCGGCGTCAACGCCAAGCCGTCCAAGGCCGTCAAGCCCGGCGACGTGCTGGAGGTCCGCAAGGGCTCCGCGCTCTACTCCTACCGCGTCCTGAAGCTCGCGGAGAACAGGATGGGCGCGCAGCTCGTCCCCGACTTCGCCGAGGACCTTACCCCGGAGAGCGAGCGCATCAAGGTCTTCGCGCCGCGCGAGACGATTACGATGCAGCGCGACAGGGGGGCGGGACGCCCCACCAAGCGCGACCGCCGTCAGCTCGACGAGCTGATGGACGCCATGGAATTCGACTAATCCGATAATCAATCAGCTTATTATGTGTGGTATCGTAGGATACGTAGGGGGGCGTCAGGCCTACCCGATCCTGATCAAAGGATTGACCCGGCTTGAGTACCGGGGATACGACAGCGCCGGCGTGGCGCTGGTGGGCGACGGGGGCGAACTCGCCGTCTACAAGACCAAAGGAAAGGTAAAAGACCTGGAGCAGGCCGCCAGCGGCAAGGATGTGTCCGGCTGCATAGGCATCGCCCACACCCGCTGGGCGACGCACGGCGAGCCGAGCGACATCAACTCCCACCCCCATTGCTCCGAAAACCACAACCTCGCGCTGATCCACAACGGCATCATCGAGAACTACCGGGCGCTCAAGACGGAGCTCACCCGCAAGGGCTACCATTTCCAGAGCCAGACCGACACCGAGGTCGTCATCCAGCTGATCCAGTATATGATGGACTCCGCCGGGGCCAGCTTCGACGAAGCCGTCCCGATGGCGCTCAACCATGTCGTCGGCGCCTATGCGCTCGTCATCATGGACAAGAACCAGCCTGACAAGCTCATCGCCGCCCGCAAGGGCAGCCCGCTCATCATCGGCGTGGGGGAGGACGAATTCTTCGTCGGCTCCGACGCCTCCCCGATCATCGAATACACCAACAAGGTGGTCTATCTGGGCGAAGAGCAGATCGCATACATCCAGCGCGGGCAGGAGCTCCGCATCACGGACCTGAGCAGCGTCGAGCAGACGGCGCAGGTCCGCGAGCTGGAGATGAGCCTCAGCGAGATCGAGAAGGGCGGATTCCCGCATTTCATGCTCAAGGAAATCTTCGAGCAGCCGCGCACCCTGCGCGCCTCGATGAAGGGCCGTCTGCATCCCGAGCTCGGCGAGGTCAAGCTTTCCGGCGTCATCGACAACCGCGAACGCCTGCTGGGCGCCGGCCGCATCGTCATCTGCGCCTGCGGCACTTCCTGGCACGCCGGCCTGATCGGCAAATACCTCATCGAAGAGCTGACGCGCAAGCCGGTCGAGGTCGAATACGCCTCCGAGTTCCGCTACCGCCGTCCGGTCATCTTCCCGAGCGACGTCGTCATCGCCATCTCGCAGTCCGGCGAGACGGCCGACACGCTCGCGGCCGTCAACCTGGCCCGCGAGGCCGGCGCCTTCCTGTTCGGCATCTGCAACGTGGTCGGCTCCTCCATCGCCCGCGCCACGGACACCGGCTGCTACACGCACATCGGCCCGGAGATCGGCGTCGCCTCGACCAAGGCCTTCACGGCCCAGGTCACGACGCTCTTCCTCCTCGCGCTGAGCCTCGCCGAGCAGCTCGGCACCGTCACGCCGGAGCGCCGCACCCAGCTCGTCACCGAGCTCCAGTGCATCCCCGACAAGATTTCCAAGATTCTCGAGCACGACGAGCAGATCGCCGACCTCGCCAAGATCTTCACCTACACGCGCAACTTCCTCTATCTGGGCCGCGGCTACAACTATCCGGTGGCCCTGGAGGGCGCCCTCAAGCTCAAGGAGATCTCCTACATCCACGCCGAGGGCTACCCGGCCGCCGAGATGAAGCACGGCCCCATCGCCCTCATCGACGAAGAGATGCCGGTGGTCGTCATCGCCCCGCGCCGGGGCAACTACGAGAAGATCCTCAGCAACATCCAGGAGGTCAAGGCCCGCAAGGGCCGCATCATCTCCGTGGTCACGGAAGGCGACGTGGACGTCAAGGCCCTCTCCGACTGGTCCTTCGAGATCCCCGACACCGAAGAATGCTTCGAGCCCATCCTCTCGATCATCCCGCTTCAGCTCCTGGCCTACCACATCGCCATCGCCAAGGGCCGCGACGTCGACCAGCCCCGCAACCTCGCCAAGTCCGTCACCGTCGAGTAGCCTCCCCGGCCGACTGGCCCTGCCTCCCCGGCCCCGCCTGTTGAGCTGTTTTAGCTAACTCGCAGTATGTCAGTGTGATGTGAGATTACACGTGGTTAAAATTGGCCACGTGTAATCTTGTAAAGTGTTGATATTTAGCCAATAACAAAAAACGGGCATCGCGGCATATATGTTGGCGGGATGTCTCTTGTATGGGTAATTTGTCTTTTTGTGCTCTCAGGACGCGCGGGCCGGAACTCGCTGATATGCTGCGATTTAAGACTTTGTCCCTGCCCGAATTGCGGCAGGGATAATAGCTTAATTTATTGATATTTAATTCATTGTAGCGCACGCTCGGTTGGGCAACACAACCTAATCCCTCCTCCTCCGGGCAGCTACCGCTGTTGCTGGCAGCGAGCACTTCGTCCCGAACCCTCACAGTTCGGGACGAAGATCGCTCGCAGCAGCCGAGCCGCGTAATGCGAGGCTGCGGTGCCAAGCCTTGCCCGGCCGATCGTGAGCTGTAAACAATAATCCATCAGCGTATTATCAATCAATCACATACTCCTCGCACGTGCCTCCTCCCTTCTCGCGCCTATCCCTCCATCCCCACTGTCATCTCCGTTTCCACTGTCCTCGCTGCGCCCCTTGTCCCTTCCCGGGCTGTGCCCTTGCACCCGCCCTCTCCCGTCATGCCCGGCCCCGACCGGGCATCTCCCTCTTTTTACCTACACCCTGCCCAGTCCCGCCGCACCCTTTTTCCCTTCCCGGGTGTGCTCCGTATTTATATGTGATTGATTGTCAGTAACTTTCGATTTTGCTTAGGGGAAAATTCCCCAAAGCAAAATCACAACATTCACACTAACAAATACTTACAAAAACGGCCCGTTCCCATTATGTAGTAGAAGAAAGAGGCTGGGAAAAGCGGCAGCTGCCCGGAAAGGGTT
>ONQP01000050.1 GCA_900319975.1 uncultured Bacteroidales bacterium
CTTGGCGATCACGTTCTCCGTCTCATACGCCTCCAGGAACGCGTTCTCGACGTCGAGCCGGACCCGGCGCGCGCCGGAAATGGCCTCCGGCGTCACCCATACGATGGGTTTGTCCACCACGTGGTCCCCGTAGGCCTTATAGAACTTGAGCGGCGCGACCCAGGTGTAGAGGAGGCCGGCGTTGGCGCACTCGCCCGCCGTCTGCAGGCGCGTGAACACCTCCCGGTGCTTGTAGGTGAAGAGGAAATCGCAGCAGACCAGGCAGCCCGCCCATTCGGGCTTCGCCAGGTCCGCGAAGATGCGGTCGGGATTGAAATCCGCCGTGTCCACGTAGTAGACCGGATACTCCCCCTTCGCGCCGGGAGAATACTCCCGCATCGAGAAATCGATGCCGGCCCGCAGCCTGCGGCCGTCGGCCCACATCTTCATGTTCCCGCTGAAGGTGTTGATGTCGATGGTGAACGGCTGGACCGAAATCTCGTCCACGCCGGACTTCTCAAACTCCTTCACGACGTATTCCCGCGCCCTGCGGACGCCGTCGCGCGCATAGCCGCGCCCCTGGAAATGGGAGCTGCTGAGCTGCTTGACGATCCGCCGGAAGCGGGGCAGGTCCTGCGCCTGCGCGGCGGGAACCGCCAGCAGCGCCAGGCCCAGGGAAAGGAGAGCGATAAACGTTTTCTTCATAGTATCAGGGGTTTAAAGAACTTTCTTGACGCCCGGGATCAGCCGGACGAGCCAGGTGAAGACGAAGGAGAGCACCGTGATGGCGGCGCCGATGAAGAAGAATTTGCCGAAGGCGCCCATCCAGACGCCGTCCACCGCGTGCTGGAGCGCCAGCATCAGGAACATGTGGAACACGTAGGCGCCATACGACTGCGCGGCGCACCACTTCCAGAAGCGGCCGCCCCAGTTGCCGCATTCGCGGAACAGCCACAGCAGGCCGAACGAGATGAACACGCACATCAGCGACTCGTAGATGCCGAACCAGCGCCACACGAACCCGCTCCAGGCGCCGTCGCCGCGCACGTAGTTGCCTACGGCGAAGAGGACGCCGAGCGCCAGCGAGGCGGCCCCGACACCGCGGCCCATCTTCTCGATCCAGCCGCAGCGGCCTGCCAGCACGCCCACGGCGAACATCATCACATATTGCAGATAATGAGCCGGTTCGAGCGGCAGCGGAATGATCCCGAAGGGCCAGATCCAATGGTCCTGCGGGCTGACCTGACGGATGAAATAGCTGCCCACGCCCATCACGAGGGCAAAAGCGAGCAGGCCCCAGAGCGGGAGCCGCTGCACGCGGCATCCGGAAATGGGCGGGAAGATGCGGCGGATCAACGCATAGACCAGGCAGAACACCAACAGACTCTCCACGAACCACATATGTCCGATCTCGACCGTGCCGGTCGCGGCGCACATGATGCCGCCGATGACGAGCAGCGGGATGCCGAGGCGCAGCAATTTCTTGCGGATAAACACCTTGCCGCCGTGCCGGTCATAGCTGCGCGGCACGAAATAGCCGGATATCAGGAAATAGAGTCCCATGAAGAAGCTGGCGTTGGTGGAGAAGAAATGCCAGATCCAGGGCATGAATTCAGCGGAATTACTGGGCTGATAGGCCCATCCCCCGCCGGTGCCGTAGGCCTGCCCGGCGTGGTGGAAGATGACCAGAACGGTCAGGAGGACCTTCAGGTTGTCCAGATAATTGAGGCGCGGAGCGCCGGAAGCTGATTTGTTTTCCATAATCGTTTACAATATTACGAATAAATAACGAATGTTTTTGAAGAATGTTGCGGCACGCGGCACATTCTTTGAGAAAGCAGTTGCGACACTGAATCTTATGAAATACTTTCTCGCCTTCGCCCTGTTCCTGGCCGGTGCCGCGCTCCTGCGGGCACAGGACCAGTCCGCGACCCCCATCGACGGCCCGGTCATCAAGATCGACTCGCTCAAGCGGCAGCCCGTCTTCGTGCCGCAGCTCATCACACCGCCGGCCTCGGCCAACACGCCGATTTTCAAGCCGTTGAACATCCCGACCTATGAGAGCAAGGAGCAGCGCGCGTTGCACACGGCGGAGCGCGTCCGGGCGCAGATGATGCCCTCGCTGATGCGCAACATGGCATGGCTGCGGGCCGCGATGACGCCGTCTTTCTTCCGCCCCACCCCGGTGGGCTACGTGCCCCTGCAATCGAGCAACCCCAACATCATGGCGAAGGAACCCGGATTCTACCCCTACGACAACCCGGCCTCGCCCGTCAACATCCCGCAGACCATCCGCACCGAATACGACTTCGCCACGGGCAAATACAAGATGGTGCCGATCCCCTGGGAGGAATACAGCCAGTACCAGTTCTACCGCATCAATCCTTCCAACTTCAACAATGCGCCCGTCCCCCAGGTCAACCTGACCCCCGGCGACCAGATTATGCGTCGCTAAATCAAAAAGCAAGAATAATCCTAATTCCTGCCCTTCCCGTTCTAAAATATTTCATCGGCAATGCGGACCTTTGCATCCGCAATGTTGATTTCATTTCTGCTTTCCATAACTTCTCCTCTGATGCCCGCAGTGGACACTTTGGAGGTAGCCAGCGTCACGGCGCTCAAGGAGTCCGTGACGCTGGAACGTGTAGCGGCCCCCTACTCCGTGATCCGGGCCGAACAGCTTCACAAGAGTGGCACATATCGTCCTAATTCCCTGTCCGGCCAGATTCCCGGCCTGCACATCCCGGACTACGGCACCTCGATGACCTCCACGATCTATCTGCGCGGACTCGGCTCGCGGATGGAGAACCCCGTGCTGGGGCTCTACATCGACGGCATCCCCGTGCTGGACAAGAACGCATACGACTTCGACTGGGAAGGCTTCACCAGCGCCACGATGCTGCGCGGCCCGCAGGGCACGCTGTACGGACGCAACACGATGGGCGGCGTGCTGGCGCTGCAGTCGCTTTCGCCGTCGGACGGCGAGCGGCGGGCGCTGCGCCTCGAATACGGCAGCGCCAACACCGTCCGCGCCGCCGCGTCCTTCGTCTTCGGGCACAACGCCCTGACGGTCAACTTCCGCCGCTCCGACGGCTTCTTCTGGAACTCGACGAAAAACGCCCTCTGCGACCCCTACGCGGGGCTTTCGCTCCGCTGGAAATGGGAGCGCGCGCTCGATGAGCGCCTCTTCGTGAGCAACGTCGCCTGGGTCAACCTGTCGCGCGAAGGCGGCTTCGCCTACGGCCAGGTCGTCGACGGCGAGCGGCGCGACGTCGCCTACAACGACGAAGGCTCCTACCGGCGGCTGTCCGCCGTCGAGGGCTTCCGGCTGCGCTGGAGCGGCGACGCCGTCATCTTCGACGGCAACGCCTCCCTGCAGTTGCTCCTGGACGACATGCGGATGGACCAGGACTACACGCCCGCGTCCATCTTCACCCTGCGGCAGCGCGAGCGCAGCGGGGCCGCCACGGCGGAGCTCCGCGCCCGCCGCGCCGACGCCGGCGCCGCCTGGCAGCCGCAGACCGGCTTCTTCGCGATGTACCGCCTGAACGGCTCCCATTCGCCCGTCACCTTCAAGCGCGACGGCATCGAGCAGCTGATCCTGGGCAACGCCAACGCGCACATCCCCGCCGAAATCGGCTATCTGGACATCCCTGACGAGTCGTTCCCGGTCGTGTCCGATTTCCTCATCGGCACCTGGAACGCCGCCCTCTTCCACGAATCTGTCTACAACACCGGCAAGTGGCAGCTCACCGCGGGGCTCCGTCTCGACTACGAAGGCGGCCTGATGGATTACGACTGTCTGACAACCCTCCACTACCAATTCCTGCCTTACATGAAGGAGGCGAAAGCGTACTCCCAGCCCTACCGGGGCCGGCTGGTACACCACCGCGTGGAGCTGCTGCCCAAGGTGTCTGTCCTGTATAACGCCTCCGAGCACGTCAAGCTCTACGCCGCCGCCACCCGCGGCTACCGCGCCGGCGGCTTCAACACCCAGATCTTCTCCGACATCCTCCAGAACAAGATGATGAACGGCGTGATGGCGGACATGGGTGTCTATCTCGACCGCCCGCACGTCTCCGTGTCGGCCGACAACACCGAGTACAATCCCGAGACGGCCTGGAACTGGGAGATCGGCCTGCGGACGCGCTTCGGCAGCTTCAAGGCAGAAGTCAACGCCTACTACATCGCCGTCCGCAACCAGCAGCTCACCGTCTTCCCTCCGGGCCAGAACACCGGGCGGATGATGGCCAACGCGGCGCGCAGCCGCAGCGTGGGCACGGAAGCCCAGCTGGAGTGGCGCCCGGGCGATTTCCGCTCCGCGGTCGCCTGGTCCTGGTGCGACGCCCGCTTCATCGACTACAACGACGGCCAGGCCGATTATTCGGGCAACCGCCTCCCCTATGTCCCGCTGCACACCCTCTACGCCAATGTCGGCTACAGTTTCCATTTCGGCGACAGCCGGCTGGACCTCGACGCCTCCGTGCGCGGAGCCGGCCCCTTCGCCTGGAACGAAGCCAACTCCCTCGAGGAGCCGTTCCGCCCGCGCTTCGACGCCCGCATCGGGCTCGCCTTCCCGAAATGGGAGCTCTTCGTGCGCGGCGAGAACCTCGCCGACACGCCCGTCAACGCCTTCTATTTCAAGTCGATGGGCAACGAATTCATCGCGCGCAGCAAGCCGCGCATCCTGACTCTTGGAATCAATGTTAAATTCTAAAATTCAAATAGTTATGAAACTCAAATTCTTTGCAATCGCCCTCGCGGCGCTCGCCCTGATCGCCTGCGAGAAGCAGCCCGAACCCATCGTCCCGGAGCAGGCCGACTACGTCGGCACCCTGACCGTCGAGGCCTCCACCGGCACCGTCGTCAACGCCGAAGCCCGCGTCGACTTCCTTCCTTATCAGGACGGTGCCGCCGAGCTCACGCTCTACGAGGTCAAGTTCGCCCCCGGCATGCCGATGCGACTCGACGTCGTCGTCCCGGGCATCGACCTTACCAGCACCCCGGAGAAGGTCATCCTCTCCTGCGACGAGGCCATTCCCATCGCCCTCGGCGTCGAATTCCCCAAATACAAGGTGACGGAGCTCCAGGGAGAGATCGTCGGCGACAAGCTGACCTTCTCGCTCAAGTTCGGCGGCATCCCGACCACCTACGTCGGTGAAAAGTACGTGGAGCCTGCGACCGAACCGGCCAAGTAGCCAAACCCCTTCGTCAAATCGCAAAGAACGCCACCCCATCGGGGCGGCGTTTCTTTATTGCAGCCAGGCCTTGCGCTCGGCTTCCGGAAACTTTTCAATGGCGTAGCGCAGCATCGTGCGCGGCATCGTGCGGTAGCGGGGCGTGAGGAAGGCCACGAGCGCGGCCTTGTCGCGCTTGCCGGCCTCCCGCAGCAGCCAGCCGACCGCCTTGTGGATGAGGTCGTGCGGATGGTGCAGGAGGATGTCCGCGATGGCGAAGGTGTCCGCCAGCTGGCCGTGGCGGACCAGCGTCATCGTGCTCACGATGCCGATGCGCTGCTCCCAGAGCGTCTTGCCGCTGCGCGCCAGCTCATAGAGCAGCGTGCGGTCCTTGTCCAGCAGCCACTCGCCCAGCAGCGGGTAGCACGACAGGTCCACGAGGTCCCAGTTGTTGATCCGGTCGGTATGCGCCAGGTAGAAATCCACGCACTGATGCTGCGAGATGCCCGATCTCTTCGCGTGCTTGAAGATCTCCACCAGCGCCAGCAGCCCCGCCAGCCGCACCTCGTGGTACTCGCTCGCCAGGCATTCCTCCAGCTCCGCAAGCCCCACCTCGCGCCAGCAGCCCTTCACCACCTCGCGCGTCACCGGCACCTTGATTCCCAGGAACTTATCCCCCTCACCATACTGTCCCGGCCCGGTCCTGAAAAACCGCGCCAGCCCCGCCACCTGCCCCGGGTCGGCATGTCTGTACATTTCCTCCAGCAGAACGTTCATATGCTTTCCTTTTATGCAAATATAACACTATCTTTAGCGAACCAAACAAATTGAAAACTATGAAAAAGATTTATCTCCTCTCGACCGCCCACCTCGAGGACGGTCTCTGGTTCCGGGACGAAGAAGATTTCAAGGTCGCCATGAACTACATCGCCATCCAGGCCGCCCTGCATCCGGAAGTGGTCATCCTGGCCTTCATCCTGATGTCCAACCATGTACATTTCCTGCTTCGAGGTCGCCGGGAAGACGTCCTCGCCTTCATTACAGAGTTCAAGCAGCGCTACGCCCTCTATTACTTCAAGAAATACGGCGTCCGGGAGTTCCTGCGCCGCAATGGACTGGATGTCAAGCTGATTCCGGCCGACGAAGACGAGGCTGTTGAAAGGACGGTCGCCTATGTGCAGATGAACTGCGTGGCGGCCAACATCTGCGCACATCCCAGCCAGTATCCGTGGGGGACGGGAGACACCTTCTTCCGCGCCTCGAGACCTGCCGGCAAGCGGTTGGACGCCTGCTCCGCCCGCCAGCGCGAGCGTCTGCTGCGCAGCCGCTGCGACAAGATTCCTGGGGAATGGCTCCTGACAGACGACGGATATATCCATCCCGGCGAATATGTGGCCGTCAAGGGGGTTGAAGCCCTTTTTCGTTCCCCGAAACGGATGAACTTCTTCCTCCGGAATTCCTCCAAGGCGCGAAAGCGCTTGGAAAGCGCCGAAGAGCATCTCCCCGCCTTCCGGGACCAGATCATACTGGCCGCCGTGCCGGAACTGTGCCGGTCCCTCTTCTTCAAAGAGTCCTTCTACGAGCTCCAGACCGGCGAACAGGTGGAAATCGTCCGCCAGATCCGCTTCCGGTTCAGCGCCGACGCCAACCAGATCGCCCGCGTCTGCGGTATCACCTATGCCGAGGCCGCCCGTCTTCTCGACGACGCCTGATCCGGATCTGCCAGAATCAAGAGTACAGCCGGCAAGTCCGGAGTGCTCCTAGGGGTCCATCGCTTGGACCCCTAGGAGCAAAAAAGGCCGTTTTTGCTCCTACCCTGCAAATTTCTGGACCCCTAGGAGCACTTCCCGGGGAAATGAAGGGGAAAGCCGCCGGCGGGAAAGGGGGTGTCGGGCAAAGGCGGGCAGGAAAAGGGGCGGAGGGTATGTGAAGGGAGAAGAGGGTCAGAGCGTGAGGCTGTGGTCGATGCAGGAGGGGTATTCCTCGGGATAGTGGGTGACCATCAGGAGGGTCTTGCCGGGGGCGCCGCAGAAGCGGTCCAGCAGGGCCTTGACGCGCAGGCGCTGCGCCTCGTCAAGGCCGTGCAGGGGCTCGTCGAGGACGTAGAGCGGCGGATCCTTGACGAAGGCGCGCGTCACCAGGCAGAGGCGCTGCTCGCCGCTGGAGAGCCGCAGGAAGGGGCGTTCGGCGAGCTCCGCGATGCCGAACCCGGCCATCCAGCGGCGCGCGCAGGCGTATTGCTCCGCAGATGGATGGCGGTACAGGCCCTCGGTGTCGAAGAGCCCGCTCGTGACGATGTCCAGCGCGGGCGCGTCCACCTGGAAGGCACGGTGCAGCTCGGGGCTCACGAACCCGATATTCTTTTTGATGTCCCAGATCGTCTCCCCCGAGCCGCGCGGACGGCCGAAGAGCTCGATGTCGCAGGCGTAAGCCTTGGGATTGTCGGCGCAGATCAGGCTCAGCAGCGTGCTCTTGCCGCTGCCGTTGGCGCCGGTCAGCGCCCAGTGCTCGCCGGCGCGGACCGTCCAGTTCAGCCGGTCCAGCAGCACGCGGTCGCCGAAGCGCACCGTCACGTCGCGCATGCGGATGACGGGCGGCGGCAGCACCGCGTCCAGATAGGCCTCCAGGGGCACTTTCTCCCCCGCCTCGCCGTCCCGGACGGGAATCACGTGCGTGATGAAAGAAGGGATCTCCGCCGGGCGCGAGAGCACCAGCACGAGCGTCGTCGAAGCCGCCAGGGCGGCGAGCAGACGCGTCAGCAGCGTGCGCGTGCGCGGATCGAGCCCGATGAAAGGATTGTCGATCACCAGCACCGACGGGCCGCCGAGCAGCGCGCGCGTGAGCTGGAACTTGCGCAGCTCGCCGCTGGACAGGATGACCAGCGGCTTGTCCAGCACGTCCTCCAGCCCGAACAGCGCCGTCAGCTCCGTGAGGCGCCGGCGGGCCGCTTGCGGGTCGTCGCCCGCCGCGGCCTCCTTGCGCAGCACCTCGCCCGCCGTCGGCGGCTCCTCCTCCAGCGTGAAGAGGTTCCAGCGCTGCTGCATAAAATAATTGCGGTCGCCGTAGCTCCCGTAAGAATCGCGGAAAGTGATGTACCTGGCGCCGGCACGGCCGGCAAACGCGGACGCGAGACGGCTCTTGCCGGAGGCGTTGGGGCCCACCAGGGCCACCTGCTCCCCTTTCCGGATCTCCAGCGCGCTCATCCCTGTCCGACCGTTTTCTGATAGACATCCTCGATGACCAGCCCGCACAGCGTCATCCCGAAGATGGCCGTGATGTGCGCCAGCGAGCCGTTGATCTGCGCCTTGTTGAACAGGTCCGTCTCCGCCGCGGCGCGCGCGCCGCGGTTGGGCAGCACCTCCTCGTCGTAGACGCAGCGGAACTTGTGCCCCGGCCAGGTGTGGTTCTGCTTGAAGCGCTTGCGGAGCGCGGCCCCCAGCGGGCAGCCGCGCACGTTCCAGAATTCGGCCACGCGCACCTGCGCCGGGTCGATCTTGAGCGCCGCGCCCATCGAGCTGAAGAACACCGCAGGCGTGCGCGTGGCCCGCAGGATCAGCTCGCCCTTGTCCTTGAGCGAATCGATCGCGTCCAGGATATAGTCATAGGAATCGAGCTCGAACTCCCCCGCCGTCTCGGCGCTGAACACCTTCTGCACGGGCACGATGTCGGCGTCCGGCGCGATCTCGAGCAGCCGCTCGCGGAGCGCCTCCACCTTCACCTGCCCCACCGTGCGGGTGGTCGCCATCAGCTGGCGGTTGACGTTGCTCTCGCTGATGCGGTCGGCGTCCACCAGCGTGAGGTGCTTCACGCCCGAGCGGACCAGCCCCTCGGCGCACCAGCTGCCCACGCCGCCCACGCCGAACAGCGCTACGCGCACTTCGGCCAGGCGCGCGAGCACGTCGCCGCCCAGCAGCAGTTCCGTCCGGTTGGAATATGCATTTTCCATACGGCAAAGATAGGGATAATCTCGTTTTTTTTCCTACCTTTGTTCAAATCCTAGACTAGATGAACAAGAGAAAAATCCTCACCCTCCTTGCGGCGCTCTTCTGCGCCGTGACCTCCTTCGCACAAGATGCCCGACAGATCGTCGAGCGGATGAACGCGACCATGGACAAACTCCAGCCCACCGGCTTGGAGATGGCAATCGACGCCCGCATCCCCATCATCGGCACCGTCCGCTCCCAGGTCTGGGCGCTGGCCGGCAAGCAGAAAAACATCACCCTGATCGGCAAAAAGAAGCAGATTACCTGGAGTGACGGCCAGAGCATCTGGGACTACGACGAGAAGAGCCAGACCGTCTCCATCCGCAAAGACAAGCCGACCGCGAAAGGCGAAAACGTCGGCCTGTTCGAAGACATCCTCAGCGGCTACGACCTCTCCGTCAAGGAAGAGCAGGCCAAAGTCTGGGTCATCACCTGCAAGAAATCCAAGTCCAACCAGGAAACGGACGTCCCCAAGAGGATGATACTCATCGTGGAGAAAGGCAGCTACAAGCCCGTCAGCCTGGAGGCCCACAGCTCCATGGGCATCACCTTCACGATGCACGACATCAAGTTCGGCGTCACCGACAAGGACGTGACCTTCGATCCCGCCGAATGCAACGGAGCGACAATCAAGGACTACCGTCAATAATCACCGATCACCATAACTCAGATTATGTTCAAAGACTTCTTTTCCTATCTCAGGCATCCCCAGGAGCGACTCCAGTCCAGGACCACGCTCAAGGGCATCTTCCAGTCCATCATCCTCTGTATCCTGATCGACGTCGCCCTGATCGTTCTCGTCCTCTTCGTCGAATATGGCCTGCCGTCCATCTTCCCGGGCCTCGAAGCCCCCACGAACGGACCCCACGTGAAAGGCCACTGGTGGATCGTCGGCCTGATCGGCCCCATCTACGAGGAGTGCACCTTCCGGCTCTGGCTCAAGCGCTACAAGTTCTACATAGCCGTCGGCCTGATTCTGTTCACCTACCTGGTCCTCTCCGTCTTCATCATGCCGAGCCATCCCGGCTCGATGTATAACCCCACACAGATGCCGCTCCGTATCGCCATCTCCATCGCGGCCGGCCTCCTGCTGTACGTCCCGCTCAACAAGCCCATCTCCAACTGCCGCTTCGGCATCATCTTCTACGCCTCCGCCCTCGTATTCGGCATGCTGCACCTCATCAACATCCACCCCTCCGAGATGCACACCCTCGACTATGTCACCATCGCCCTCTACACCGCCCACAAGATCGTCACGGGCCTCGCCTTCGGCTACATCCGCATCAAGGAAGGCTTCGGCATCAATACCGGCATCCATGTGGCCAACAACCTGGTCCCCACCATGTTGGGAGGCATCATCTTCTGACAACGATGCCCGGCCTTGCGAGCCGGGCATTTCTTTGGTGATAGTTTGTAAAGTAGTAGTGCCAAATAGTGACTGCTAAAGTTGCGGGAGGATTTCCGCCACCCAGGCGGCGATGCGCCCGTCGGTCTTGTCGGACTCGTTGTCCTCGTCGAGGGCGAGGCCGACGAACTTGCCGTCCACGATGGAGGCGGAGTCGATGTAGGTGTAGCCGTCGGGAGAGACGGCGCCCACTACGTTGGCGCCGGCGGCCTTGACGGCTTCATACAGCGCGGCCATGCCGCCGCAGAAGGTGTCGGGATAGGACAGGCTGTCGCCGCAGCCGAACAGGGCGACGGTCTTGCCGGCCAGGTTGGCCGCCTTGAGCGTACCGAGGGCGTCGGCCCAGTCGTCCTGGATGTCGCCGCTGCCCCAGGTGGAAGTACCGAGGATGAGGTTGTCCGCCGCGTCGAGCACGCTGCCGTCCAGGCCGGCGGCGCTCAGCACGTCGACGCCGACTCCGAGCTGCTCGCCGATCTTGCCGGCGAGGCTCTCGCAGGTCCCGGTGGTGGAACCATAGATAATTACAGTTTTCTTCATTCAGTTTATTGTTTATTCATAATAGCAACACAAATTTCGCAACTTCTCCCCTGCCCGTCAATCCTAATTTGTAGGGAAAACAAATCGACTAAATGTTCCATAGCGGCCGCAAAGGTACACCGCTGCGGCCGCGTGGTCAATCCTCAAAAATAGGGATTATTTCTCCTTGTCGACCGGGAGCGTCATCACGAAGCGGGCGCCTCCCGTGTAGGACGTGTCGAGCACGATGTCGCCGCCCAGGCGGCGCGCCAGCGAACGGGCGACCGTCAGGCCGATGCCCGTGCCCACATAATAGTCGTCCAGCTGGACGAACTCCTCGAAGATATGCTCCACCTCCTTGGGCGGCACGCCGATGCCGGTGTCCTCCACCACGAAG
>ONQP01000061.1 GCA_900319975.1 uncultured Bacteroidales bacterium
AGGAAACCGGCCAGGATGTAGCCCAGGATGAGAGGCTGCTTGAGGGCTTTGGATATGATGGTGAAGGCGCCGGCGGACACGAGGATGACGGCCAGGTCGCGGACGAGGTTCATTTCTTCGGACATACGTTCACAAAAATAGTAAAAAAGCGCCGCTCCGCCAAGGGGGCTTTGGGGGAGTTTGACGGAAAATGTGTATCTTTAAGGATTGATTTAATCAGAATTTCAATGCAAAAATACAACGTCAGTATCTTCCTCGGCAGTATCTTCCTGGCCCTGACGGGCTTGTGTGGCTGTCAGGACAGGCCCTATACGGTCAAGGGCGACATGGTGACCGTGCGGATGTCGGATCCCGTGGCGGGCGGCACCAGGCAGGTGCGCCTGCAGCTGGCCGGCCCGGAGCTGGTGCGCGTGTCGGCCAGCCCCGACCGCAAGATGCACGACCGGGCGAGCCTGGTGGTCGTCCCGCAGGCGGCGTTCCGCGATTTCAGCGTGTCCGAGCAGGATGGCGAGGTGCGGGTGCAGACCAGCGCCCTGACCGCCGCCGTGGACCTGCGCTCCGGCGCGGTCCGCTTCCTGGACGCGGACGGCAATGCCCTGCTGGAGGGCTCCCGGATGGGTTTCGTGCCGGCTGAAGTCGAAGGTAAGAAGGCCTTCTCGACGTCCGTCAGCTTCGATTCGCCGGCCGACGAGGCCTTCTATGGCCTGGGCCAGCACCAGAGCGGCGAGCTCAACCACAAGGGCCGCAGCGAGGAGCTTTTCCAGTATAATACGAAGGTCAGCGTGCCGATGGTGGTCTCCACCCGCGGCTACGGCCTGCTCTTCGACGCCTATTCGCTGAGCCGCTGGGGCAATCCCGCCCCGTACGGCCAGCTGGGCGAGCAGTTCAAGCTGTACGGCAAGGACGGGCAGACGCCGGGCCTCACGGGCACCTACAAGCCCTTCCGGGGCGAGGCGCTGGTCCGCCAGGAGGACAGCCTCTTCTTCGAGAACGAATGGGCCATCCGCAACCTGCCCGACGTGCCCCTGCAGGGCGCGACGGTCGTCTATGAGGGCTTCATCGAAGCGCCGCAGACCGCTGACTATCAGTTTATCCAATACTACGCCGGCTTCCAGCGCACCGTGATCGACGGGCAGGAAGTGATGGCGCGCCGCTGGCGCCCGGCCTGGAATCCCAACAGCTACAAGTTCTCCGTCCGCCTCGAGGCGGGCCGCAAGGTCCCCGTGCGCCTGGAATGGGAGCCGGACGGCGGCGTGTCGTATCTGGGCCTGCGCGTGGCGCCGGTCCAGACGGCCGAGGAGCGCGGACGGCTGGCTTTCTGGTCGGAATTCGAGCCGCAGCTGGACTTCTGGTTCATCGGCGGCGGGAGCCACGACGCCGTGATCCGCGGCTACCGCCAGCTCACGGGCAAGGCGCCCGTGATGCCGAAGTGGGTGCTGGGCTTCTGGCAGAGCCGGGAGCGCTACAGCACGCAGGACGAGCTGGTGGAGACGCTCCGCGAGATGCGCCGCCGCGAGATTCCGGTGGACAACATCGTCCAGGACTGGCAGTACTGGCTGGACGACCAGTGGGGGAGCCACGAATTCGATCCCGCCCGCTATCCCAATCCGGAAGGGATGCTGGACAGCGTGCACGCGATGCACGGCCGCTTCATGATCAGCGTCTGGCCCAAATTCTATACGAATACCGACCATTACAAGGAGCTGAAGGCCGCCGGCTACGCTTATACGCACGCCGAGCAGGACAGCCTGCGCGACTGGCTGGGCCACCTGCAGTCCTTCTATGACGCCTATGCCGAAGGCGGGCGAAAGATGTTCTGGAAGCAGATGGACGAGACGCTCTACAGCCGCTATGGCCGCAAGATCGACGCCTGGTGGATGGACGCCAGCGAGCCGAACCTGCGCGACTGCCTCCCGATGGATTATTTCAAGTGGCTGCTCACGCCCACGGCGCTCGGCCCTTCGACCGAATACCTCAATGCCTATGCGCTCGTCAACGCCGACGCGATCTACAACGGCCAGCGCGGCGTGGAGCCCGACAAGCGGGTCTTCCTGCTGACGCGCAGCGGCTTCGCGGGCCTGCAGCGCTATTCGACGGCCACCTGGAGCGGCGACATCGGCACTTCGTGGACCGACATGCGCACGCAGATGGCCGCGGGCCTCAATTTCAGCATGAGCGGCATCCCGTTCTGGGGCATGGACATCGGCGGCTTCTCCGTGATGGGCAAGTTCAACAACCCGGCCAACGCCGCCGAGTGGCAGGAGCTGCAGACGCGCTGGCACCAGTTCGGCACCTTCGTGCCGCTGTTCCGCGCGCATGGCCAGTGGCCGCGCCGCGAGCTCTGGAACATCGCTCCGGAGGGCTCCGAGGCCTATGAGAGCATCCTCTGGTATATGCGCCTGCGCTACCGCCTGATGCCGTATCTGTATTCGCTGACGGCGGCGGTGCATTTCGACGACTATACGCTGATGCGCGCCCTGCCGATGGATTTCCCGCAGGATCCGCGCGTGCGCGACCTCGACACGCAGTGGATGTTCGGCCCGGCGCTGATGCCCTGCCCGGTGAGCGAATATGGCGCCCGCAGCCGCGAGGTGTATTTCCCCGAAGGGGGCTGGTATGATTTCTACAGCGGCGCCTACATCCCCGGCTCGCAGACGCAGACCGTCGCCGCGCCTTACGGGCGGATGCCGCTCTACGTGCGCGCCGGCTCCATCGTGCCGTTCGGCCCGGAGATGCAGTGGTCCGACGAGAAGCCGGCGGAGGACATCCGCCTCTATGTGTACGCCGGCGCGGACGCCGACTTCACCCTCTACGAGGACGACGGCCTGACCTACGCCTACGAGCAGGGCGCCTGCGCGTCGGTCCCGATCCACTGGGACGACGCGGCGCGCACGCTCACCGTCGGCGCGCGCCAAGGCTCCTTCCCGGGCATGCTGCAGCAGCGCCGCTTCACGGTCGTGGTCGTGGACCCGACCCATCCGCACGCCTACGATCCGGACGCTTCCGGCGTGGTGGTCGAATATTCAGGAGAAACTATCAATCAAGCAATTAACATATGATACCTAATTCTTTGAAGAAGGCGTTTGCCTTCTTGCTGCCCCTGGTTGCCGCCGTGTCCTGCGGCGGCCCTTCCGTGACTCCTGCCATTCCCGCCGACAAGGCGGTGGAGGCGAAGGTCGAGCAGGTCCTCAAGGGGATGACCCTGGAGGAGAAGGCCGGCCAGATGGTGCAGCTCTCCATTCTCGTGCTGGAGGACGACACCCACGAAGCGCTGGACCCCGCCAAGCTCGACAAGATCCTGGGCGAATACAAGGTCGGTTCCATCCTCAATGTGATGCACGACCGCGCGCATTCGCGCGAGCATACGGCCGCGATGGTCCGGCAGATTCAGGAGGTCTCGATGGAGAAAATCGGCATCCCGTGCATCTACGGCCTGGATATGATCCACGGCGCGTCCTACCTGACCGACGGCTCCTTCTATCCGCAGGAGATCAACCTCGGCGCCACGTTCAACCGCGAGTACGCGGCGATGATGGGCCATGCGATGGCCTATGAGACCCGCGCCGCCCAGGTGCCCTGGGTGTTCTCGCCGGTGATGGACCTGGGCCGCGACCCGCGCTGGCCCCGCCAGTGGGAGAGCTGGGGCGAGGATCCCTATCTGCAGGCCGAGATGGCCCGCACGGAGACGGTGGCCATCCAGGGGGAGGATCCCAACCACATCGACCTGGAGCACGCCGCGGTGAGCATCAAGCATTATATGGGCTACGGCGTGCCGCTCAGCGGCAAGGACCGTACGCCGGCCTACATCGCCGAGAACGACCTGCGCGAGAAGTTCTTCCGCCCGTTCAAGGAGTGTTTCGAGGCGGGCGCGCTGACCGCGATGGTCAATTCCGCCTCGATCAACGGCATCCCGACGCACGCCAACGCGCTGCTGCTCACCGGATGGGTGAAGGAGCAGCTGGGCTGGGACGGCATGTTCGTGACCGACTGGGCCGACATCGACAACCTCTATACGCGTGACCACGTGGCAGCCGACAAGCGTGAGGCGGTCAAGATCGGCATCAATGCCGGCATCGACATGATCATGGATCCTTACGATCCGGAGTGCTGCAACGTGATTGTGGAGCTCGCCAAGGCGGGCGAGATCCCGATGTCGCGCATCGACGACGCCGTGCGTCGTGTGCTGCGCGTCAAGGTCCGTCTCGGCCTGTTCGAGCATCCGACCTGGGACGTGGAGTATCCGGAATTCGCTTCTCCCGCTTTCGCGGAGCAGTCTTATGCGGCTGCCGTGGAGTCGGAGGTGCTCCTCAAGAACAGCGGCATCCTGCCGCTCAAGGGCACGGAGCGCATCCTCGTCACGGGCCCGAATGCCAACAGCCTGCGCGCCCTGAACGGCGGCTGGTCTTATACCTGGCAGGGCGCCGCGGACGACTTCGCGCCGCAGTTCAACACCATCCTGGAGGCGCTCCAGAAGCGTTTCGGCAAGGTGGTCTATGAGCCCGGCGTGCAGTATTATCCGTTCGGCTGGCAGTTTGAGGATCCGCGCGGCATCGACAAGGCCGTCGCGGCCGCCCGCAATGCGGACGTGATCGTGGCCTGCGTGGGCGAGAACAGCTATTGTGAGACGCCCGGCAATATGGACGACCTGAACCTGTCGCGCAACCAGAAGGAGCTGGTGCGCAAGCTGGCTGCGACGGGCAAGCCTGTCGTGCTGGTGCTCAACGAGGGCCGGCCGCGCCTGATCGGCGACATCGAGCCGCTCGTGGCCGCCGTCGTGGACGTGATGCTCCCGTCCAACTATGGCGGCGACGCCCTCGCGGCCCTGCTCGCCGGCGACGAGAACTTCTCCGGCAAGCTGCCGTTCACGTACAGCAAGCACATCAACGCCCTGCACACCTACGACTACAAGGTGTCCGAGCATCGCGAGACGATGGAGGGTTCCTACAACTACGACGCCGTGATGGACGTCCAGTGGCCGTTCGGCTTCGGCCTGAGCTATACGACTTTCTCGTATGACAATCTCCGCGTGGAGGGTGCGTCCGAGTTCGTCGCGGGCGACGAGCTGAAGGTCTCCGTGGACGTGACCAATACCGGTGCGCGCGCCGGCAAGGAGGCCGTGCTGCTCTACAGCTCCGACCTCGTGGCGTCGCTGATCCCGGACGTGAAGCGGCTGCGCGGCTTCGAGAAGATCGCCCTGGAACCGGGCGAAACGAAGACCGTCAGCTTCACGCTTCCGGCCAGCGAGCTGGCCTTCGTCGGTGCTGACGGCAAGTGGCGGCTGGAGGAAGGCGACTTCCGTCTCAGCTGCGGCGGCCTCGGCGTGATGGTGCGCTGCAAGCAGACCAAGGTCTGGGAGACACCGAATATCTAAACGAGTTGCATAAATGGAAAAGGCCCTGAAACTCAGGGCCTTTTCTTTATTCTGCCGCCTGGTCTTCCAGGGTGGCGATGAGGTCGTCGAGGGTGGCGAAGAGCTCCGGGACGGAGGCCGGCGTGAGCCGGCTGCAGGCGGCCCGGGAGCCGACCGCCGCGGGGATGGCGGCGGCGCGGTCCTCCATTTCACGGCCACTGGCCGTGAGGGACACGATGACCTGCCGGCCGTCCTCCTTGCCCCGCTTGCGCGTCACCAGCCCCTCTTTCTCCATCCGCTGGAGGAGGGGAGTGACGGTGTTGGTCTCGAGGTGCAGGCGCCGCGCCAGGTCGTTGACCGGCTGGGCGTCCTGCTCCCAGAGCACGAGCAGCACCAGGTATTGCGGATAGGTGATGCCGAGCTCCGAGAGATAGGGGTGATAAGCCTGCATGACGAGCCGCGAGGCGGCGTAGAGGCGGAAACAGAGCTGGTTTTCGAGTTTCAGCTGTTCGTGCATGGCTTAGAGCAGGGATTTGATCTTGTCTTCGAGCGAGGCGGGGGTGGTCACCGGCGCGAAGCGCTCGATGATCTTGCCGTCGCGCGAGATCAGGAACTTGGTGAAATTCCACTTGATGGAGCGACCCAGCAGGCCGCCGGTCTGGCTCTTGAGATATTTGAAGATCGGGTGGGCGTTGTCGCCGTTGACGTCGATCTTGCTCATCAGCGGGAAGGTCACGCCGTGGTTGAGCCGGCAGAACTCGGCGATCTCGGCGTCGGAGCCGGGCTCCTGGTGGGCGAACTGGTCGCAGGGGAAGCCGATGACGACGAGTCCCTGGTCCTGGTATTTCTTCCAGAGGTCCTCCAGACCGTCATACTGGGGTGTGAAACCGCACTTGGAGGCGGTGTTGACGATGAGCAGCACTTTGCCCTTGTAGTCGGCGAAGTCCACTTCGGCGCCCTTGTTGTTCAGGGCCTTGAAATCATAAATCGTTGCCATATCTGAGTTTATCTAATATATCGTTTGCGATACAAAGGTAATGCTTTATTTTTATATCGCAAGCGATATTTTTAATAATCTGCAAAAAAGCAGTATTTTTATCGTATGAAAATCGTATTTCTGGATGCGGCCACGCTGGGGGAGACCCCGCTGGACGAAATCGCCGCCCTCGGCGAACTGGTTACCTATCCTGTGTCCACGCGCGAAGAGGCGCTCGCGCGCGTAGGGGACTGCGAGGTGCTGATCGTCAACAAGGTCCGCGTGGATGCGGAGCTGCTGTCGCGGGCCCCGCGCCTGCGGCTGATCTGCGAGGCCGCCACGGGCGTCAACAACATCGACCTGGAGGCCGCGGCGGCGCGGGGGATTCCGGTCCGCAACGCGGCCGGCTATTCGACGGAGGCCGTCGTCCAGTCCACCTTCGCGCACCTGCTTTCGCTGGCCGGCTACGCGCCCTATTTCGACGACTGCGTCAAGAGCGGCCGCTATTCCGCGGGTTCGCTTTTCTGCGATATTTCGCATCCGTATATGGAGCTGGCGGGCAAGACGCTGGGCATCATCGGCCTGGGCGCCATCGGCACGCGCGTCGCCGCCGTGGCTTCGGCCCTCGGGATGCGGGTGATCTATTATTCCACCTCCGGGACTTCGCACAACAGCGAGTATCCCAGCGTCCCGCTGGACGAGCTGCTCGCTCAGGCGGACGCCGTGTCCATCCACGCGCCGCTCAACGAGCGCACGAAGGGCCTGCTGGGCGCGGCGGAGTTGCGCAGGATGAAGCCTACGGCTTTCCTGCTCAACCTCGGCCGCGGCGGCATCGTGGACGAGGCGGCGCTGGCGGAGGCGGTGGACGCGGGCGTGATCGCCGGCGCGGCGCTCGACGTCTACGTCGTCGAGCCGCTGCCGGCCGACAGCCCGCTGCTGCACGTGAAGCATCCGGAGCGCTTCCGCTTCACGCCGCACACGGCCTGGGCGAGCCGCGAGGCGCTGCTCCGGCTGGTCCATCAGGTAGCGGACAACATTCGTGGCACGGTTTTGGAAATAACTAAAACCGAAGAACGAATGAGTGTTAAACAATAAACTGTACTACTACCTAATGGAAAGGCGGACCCCGTGACGGGACCCGCCTTTTCCCATTCTATGGGGCTTTAGATGACCCTGCGGCGCAGGTCTTCGACGAGGTGCCTGTAGAAGCGGGTCAGACGCTCGAAGGGGATGTGGAAGATCCACAGGACCGGGAAGATGAAGTGCAGCACGAAGCGCACCGTGTGGCTCCAGGCCTTGTCTTCCATCCTGTGCATGATGATCATCCGGGGCAGCCAGATCAGCAGGGAGCCCACGGTGCAGATGGCGAAGAGCGGCAGGGACAGCAGCGCGAGCAGGACGCGGAGCACCAGGCTGCCGTGGCGGCGGGGCTGCTCCGCGCCGATCAGCGCCATGTCGTGGTCGCGCAGCGTCGTGCAGAGGTCGCGGTAGATCTCGGACTCCGTCTGCCCCTCGCGTTTGGCGAATTCTTCGCCGATCTCCATCGGCTCGCCGACGCGGATGATGATGCGGCCCTGGCCGTGGAAGAAATATTCGTAATTGACGCCGACCGGGACGATGCGCACGGGCACGCCCAGTTGCTCCTGGGCCATCTTGGCGATGCGGAAGATGCCCTTCTTGACGGGCAGCATCTCGCGCTCGGGGTTGTGGGTGCCTTCCGGATAGAGGCAGAAGGGGACTTCGTGGTCCAGGCAGTCGATGATTTCCTTGAAGGTATCGAAATTCTTGGCCACCTCGGAGAGGCCGTTGCGCTCCCGCGCGATGGGCAGGATGCGCAGCCAGCGCAGCACTTTGGCGACCTTGGGGTTGGCGAAGATGTCGGAACGGGCGCCGAAGACGACCGGCTTGCCGTCGAACAGCACCAGCGCCAGGAGCGGGTCCATCAGGGCCGCGCAATGGTTGGGGGCCAGGATCACGGCGCCATCCTGCGGGATGCGCTCCTTGCCTTCGATGCGGATGGAACGGAAGCAGGAGCGGGTCGTCAGGTTGACGTATTTGAGCGCAGGAAGGTAGCCCTTGTGCTTTTCCCAGATTGTTGCCATGCTATGAAGATTTGTGTCGGAGTTCGTAACGGTGGAAGACCGTGCTGACGGTCAGGCCGCTGATGATGTGCCAGATGCCCCACCAGGCAGTGATGACGAGGGTGCCGCCGTGCGGCGGGAAGTCCGCGAAGAGGTTGGTGCCCAGCAGCAGGACGAGGCCCAGGCCGCTGTTCTGGATGCCGGTCTCGATGGTGAGGGTGCGGCGGTCACGCTTGGGGACGCCGAACGTCGAGCCGATGCCGAAACCGATGCTCAGGGCCAGCAGGTTGTGGATGAGCACCACCAGGAAGATGTATTGGATGCACTGCAGGAAGGCTTTGATGTTGCCCATGAAGGACAGGACGACCATCGCGACGAAGAAGATGATGCTGAACCACTGGAGCGGCTTCTTCAGCTTTTCTGCCACCTTGGGCAGGAAATGCGCGGTCATCACGCCGAGGGTGAGGGGAATGCCCAGGAGGATGAAGATGGTCTTGAAGACGTCCCAGAGGGGAATGATGAGCTGGGGGACGTCGCTCGCGACATTCGCGAAATGGAGGTAGAGGTTGCCGTAGAGCCAGAAGTTGAACGGGGTCATCACGATGGCGAGTGCCGTGCTGACGGCCGTCAGGCTGACGGAGAGTTCCACATTGGCCTTGGACAGGGAGCTCATGAAGTTGGAGATGTTGCCGCCGGGGCAGGAGGCCACGAGGATCATGCCGAGGGCCATGGTCCAGCTGATCCAGCGGCCGAACAGCAGGGCCAGCAGGAAGGTGAGCAGCGGCAACAGGACCAGCTGGCTGACCATTCCGAGGATCAGGGATTTGGGCTTTCGGAAGACTTCCTTGAACAGGCCCGGGCGGATGCCCAGGGCGACGCCATACATCACGAAAGCCAGGACAATGTTAATTGTATTCATGCCGCCCGCGTTGAGCGTGACGTCTATGCTGTCAATGACAGAGGTTATTTCAGGATTCATATCGTATACTGATGCGCGCAAAAAGTGAACAAATTTACGAAAATTGCTCCAAACCGCAAGCAAGACGCTGACTCTGAATGGGGTATTCTGTAATCATCAAATATTTTCTTATCTATAACCCATTGAAAATCAAGCCTACTTCAAATTATTAAAAAATTTTCAAAAAAAATTTGCAGATTCGGTTTTTTGTTGTACCTTTGCATTCGGGTTGAGCAAGTGACCGTTCTGGCCCATCAACCTATTGGTTATTAGTTTTAGTGTTATTAATTATGTGGTTAGTATGAGTTGTTGCCGGGATGGTACCAACTCATTTCTTTTTATATCCA
>ONQP01000105.1 GCA_900319975.1 uncultured Bacteroidales bacterium
GTGGCGGTGGGCCATCTCGATGGCGTCCAGCGTCTCGGTCAGGGAGCCGATCTGGTTGACCTTGATCAGGATGCTGTTGCCGGCGCCCATCTCGATGCCCTTCTGCAGGTACTTCACGTTGGTGACGAAGAGGTCGTCACCGACGAGCTGACAGCGGTCGCCGATGGCCTTGGTGAGCTTCACCCAGCCTTCCCAGTCCTCCTCGGACAGGCCATCCTCGATGGAGTCGATCGGGTATTTGGAGATCAGCTGCTTGAGGTAGTTGATCTGCTGGTCCGTAGAGAGCTTACGGCCGCGCGGGTCCTTCTTCTTGCCGTCCTTGAGCTGCTTGTAGTCGTAGTAGAACTTGCCGTCCTCCTTGAAGCAGAACTCGGATGCGGCGCAGTCCATGGCGATGGTTACGTCCTTGCCGGGCTTGTAGCCGGCGCCCTCGATGGCGGCGATGATGCAGTCGAGCGCGTCGTTGATGCCCTTGAGCGCGGGCGCGAAACCGCCTTCGTCGCCGACGGCGGTGCTCAGGCCGCGGCCCTTGAGGACCTTCTGCAGCGCGTGGAAGACCTCGGCGCCCATACGGACGGCCTCGGCCTCATTGGCTGCGCCGACCGGACGGATCATGAACTCCTGGAAGGCGATCGGGGCGTCGGAGTGGGCGCCGCCGTTGATGATGTTCATCATCGGGACCGGGAGGACATAGGCGTTGGGGCCGCCCAGATAGCGGTAGAGCGGGATCTGGAGCTCGGCGGCGGCAGCTTTGGCAACGGCCAGGGACACGCCCAGGATGGCGTTGGCGCCCAGGTTGCTCTTGGTGGCGGTGCCGTCCAGCGCAATCATCTTCTGGTCGATGGCGCGCTGCTCGGTGGCATCCATGCCGACGATCGCGGGAGCGATCTTCTCGTTGATATTGGCGACGGCCTTCAGGACGCCCTTGCCGCCATAGCGCTTCTTGTCGCCGTCCCGGAGCTCGAGGGCTTCGTTCTCGCCCGTGGAGGCGCCGGAAGGCACGGCGGCGGTGCCGATGAAACCGGAATCAAGGATGACTTCCGCTTCGATGGTCGGGTTGCCTCTGGAGTCGAGGATCTCGCGACCGGTGACTGAAATGATCTGCATAATATTCGTCTTTTGAGTTATACTTCTGTTTTTGGACGCCGCGAATTTAACGATTATCCTCCGAGTTTGCTATATTTGCGGTATCATAAGAAATGATGATACTACCCGATAATTTCAATCCCGAGGAGCGCGGAGCGCGCGCCCGCGACTATTTCCTGGCAGGCTACAACTGCTGCCAGTCCGTCCTGCTGGCCTTTTCGGACGTGCTGCAGGCCAACCGCCTGGCCGGCGAGCCGTTGCTCAAGATCATCGGCTCCGGCTTCGGCGGCGGCTTCGCGCGGATGCGCGAGGTGTGCGGCAGCTTCACCGCCTGCACGATGCTGGCCGGCTTCATCTCCCCCGCCGACTCGACCGACCTGGAGGTGCGCAAGACCAACTACTCGCTCGTGCAGGAGATGGCGATGGATTTCCGCGCCGCCAACGGCAGCATCGTCTGCAGAGAGATGCTCGAGATGAAGGAGCGGCAGGCCGAAGGGCCCACGCCGTCGGCGCGGACGGCGGAATACTACTCGAAACGCCCCTGCCCCGAGATCGTCCGCAACGCGGCGATCATCGCCGCAAATAAAATGAAAGAAGCAGCCCGGTAAGGCTGCTTCTTCGTTTATCGTCGTCCCCGGACGGGCCGGGGATCCAATTACATAGCCTGTGCAACGGCGACGGCCACGGCCACGGAGGCGCCGACCATCGGGTTGTTGCCCATGCCCAGGAAGCCCATCATCTCCACGTGCGCAGGCACGGAGGAGGAGCCGGCGAACTGGGCGTCGGAGTGCATGCGGCCCAGGGTGTCGGTCATACCGTAGGAGGCAGGACCGGCAGCCATGTTGTCCGGGTGCAGGGTACGGCCGGTACCACCGCCGGAAGCCACGGAGAAGTACTTCTTGCCGGCGAGGACACGCTCTTTCTTGTAGGTGCCTGCGACCGGGTGCTGGAAGCGCGTCGGGTTCGTGGAGTTGCCGGTGATGGAGATATCGACGTTCTCCTTCCAGAGGATGGCGACACCCTCGCGGACGTCGTCGGCGCCGTAGCAGCGCACGCCGCCGCGCACACCGTCGGAGTAACGCTTCTCGCTGACGATCTTGAGCTCGCCGGTGCCGTAGTCAAACTCCGTCTGGACATAGGTGAAGCCGTTGATGCGGGAGATGATCTTCGCAGCGTCCTTGCCAAGACCGTTGAGGATGACGCGGAGCGGCTTCTGGCGCACCTTGTTCGCCATTTCGGCGATCTTGATGGCGCCTTCGGCGGCAGCGTAGGACTCGTGGCCGGCGAGGAAGGCGAAGCACTCGGTCTCCTCGGAGAGGAGGCGGGCGGCGAGGTTGCCGTGGCCGAGACCGACCTTGCGGTCGTCAGCGACGGAACCGGGGATGCAGAAGGCCTGCAGGCCCTCGCCGATGGCCTCGGCGGCCTCGGCGGCGGTCTTCACGCCCTTCTTGATGGCGATGGCAGCGCCCACGACATAGGCCCACTTCGCATTCTCGAAGCAGATCTTCTGGGTGTCCTCGCAAATCTTATACGGGTCGATACCCTTGGCGTCGCAGATGGCCTTGGCCTCGTCGATGTCCTTGATACCGTATTTGTTGAGAGCAGCATTAATCTGATTAATGCGACGCTCGTAGCTTTCGAAAAGTGCCATAGTCTCTTACTCTTTGCGGGGGTCGATATATTTCACAGCATCCTTGAAGCGGCCGTAGGTGCCCTTGGCCTTCTCGATGGCCTCAGGACCGGTGGCGCCGCCCTTGAGAGCGTCCATAAGCTTGCCGAGGTTGACAAACTCGTAACCGATCACTTCGTTGTCAGCGTCGAGGGCCATGCGGGTGCAGTAGCCTTCGGTCATTTCAAGATAACGGGAACCCTTGAGCTTGGTGCCGTACATCGTACCCACCTGGCTGCGGAGGTTCTTGCCGAGGTCCTCGAGGGAACCGCCGATAGGCAGACCACCCTCGGAGAAAGCGGACTGGGTACGGCCGTAAACGATCTGGAGGAAGAGCTCGCGCATCGCCGTGTTGATGGCGTCGCAGACGAGGTCGGTGTTGAGGGCTTCGAGCAGGGTCTTGCCCGGCAGGATCTCGGAAGCCATGGCGGCGGAGTGGGTCATACCCGAGCAGCCGAGGGTCTCGACGAGCGCCTCCTCGATGATGCCGTCCTTGACATTGAGGGTCAGCTTGCAGCAACCCTGCTGCGGAGCGCACCAGCCGATACCGTGGGTAAGGCCGGAGATGTCCTTGATTTCTTTTGCATGCACCCACTTCCCTTCTTCAGGGATCGGTGCGTTGGCGTGGTTGGCGCCTTTTGCAACGCAGCACATCTGCTGCACTTCTTTTGTGTAAATCATATAAACTGAATAAAAGTTAGATGCGTGTGTGTTTTATCCTGCAAATTTAACAAAACGGCGTGAATTAGCAAAGCGCGGGGCCGCAGATACGGCGAATATTTGTATATTCGCAAGGTATGATACACGCATCCGACACCATCTGTGCGCCGGCCACCTCCGCCGGCACGGGCGCCATCGCCGTCATCCGCGTCAGCGGGCCCGACGCGCTG
>ONQP01000004.1 GCA_900319975.1 uncultured Bacteroidales bacterium
GAGCTGCAGCTGTGTCACCACGCAGGAAAGCAGCTTCTCCATGATGATCGGCTTCATGATGAAGTCGTTCGCTCCTACGTTGAAACCCTTCACGACATCTTCGTTGGAGTTGAGCGCCGAGAGGATGACGATCTGCACGTCGGCAGTCGCAGGGTCCTCACGTAACCGGCGGATCACCTCGAAACCGTCGATGCCGGGCATCATCAGGTCGAGCAGGATCAGGTCCGGCTTCTGAGCAGCCACGGCATCCAGCGCCTGCTGGCCGTTGGCAGCCGCACGGAACTGACAATTAAACTTGGAGAGCATCTTCTGGACCAAAAGAAGGTTCAAAGGAATGTCATCCACAGCAAGTACATTGTACTTCGAGTAATCGTGGTCTTGCGCGTAAAAAGGTGTCATATCTCAATCACTATTCTTTTGTTTCATTGTTTCTGTTCTGGGCTGGAAACTCCTCGACAGGCGCCACCGGGACCTCGAACACGAATCGGGCTCCCTTGGCCTGATAGGAAGTATCCAGATATACGCGGGCCTGCATCCGCTCCGCGATGTCGCGGCAGATGCTCAGCCCAAGACCCGTGCCCTGCACGAAGTCGTTGAGTTTGGTGAAGCGGTCGAAAATCTTCTCCGCTTCGGAGGCGGGCACGCCCGTGCCCGTGTCCGTGACGGCATAGGTGACATAGCCCTCGCGGGCCGTCAACGAGCTCGAGAGCTTGATCTCGCCCTCGGCGGTATGCTTGCAGGAATTCGTCAACAGGTTGATCAGCACCTGCTGCACGCGGCGCGGATCCGTACGGAAGTGGTACGGCTCGGCGGATTCCGGCTCGTAATACATCCGCACGCCCGGCTGCAGGCGGTGCTCCGTGCTGCTGATCGCAGCCTGCGCGATGAAGTTGACCTCGCCGTCCTCGTAGCTGATGCGGTAGTTGCCGGAATCCATCGAGGAGACGTTGAGGATGTCGTCGAGCAGCATCGTCAGCATCTTGGTATTGTTGATGATATGGCCGGCGAACTCGTCCTTCTCCTCGGGAGAGAAGGAGCCGTCCGGCAGGGCGAGCAGCTGGGAGAAGCCGACGATGGCGTTCAGCGGCGTGCGCACCTCGTGGCTCATGTTCTGGACGAAACGCGTCTTGGCGGCATCTGCCAGGCGGACCTTTTCGTTGATCTCGCGCAGGTGGCGGTTCGTGCGGTTCACGCGGCGGACGCTCAGATACAGGAACACCAGGAATCCCAGCAGGACCAGGAGGACCAGGACATCGATCCAGACGAGCGTCCGGGAGACCTTGACCGGCTCGCGCTCGGCGTTGCCGAGCATATGCAGGTCGGCCAGGCGGGCGTCCAGCTCCGCGACCTTGGAGAGGTTGAGCCGCGAGAGCGTGCTCTCCTCGAAGGCGACGAGCTGCTTCTCCAGCATGAAGGCTTCGTCCTTATAGCCGTATTTCTCGGCGATGTTGGCGACGTATTTGACCTCACGCAGGCGGCTGGACATCCCGGAGACGTCGATCTTGGAGGGATCCTTGTCGAAGACGATGGCGTCGATGTTGCGGAAGAGGATCTCCGCCGTGCGGCTGACATCCTCCAGGCGCGGGTCCTCAAGGCAGATGTCCCGGTACTGCCGGTAGGAGACCAGGTCCTTCTGGAAGGCGGCCAGCTTGGCCAGGCAATACTGCACGCGCAGGGAATCCATATGTACCACACAGGCTTCCCTGGCCAGCTGGATGTTGATCGAGACCGAATCGTGTCCGATCGGATAGGTGTCCGCCAGGTCGCAGTAGAGCCGCGCGACGGGGTGCCGGCGGATGACGGCGTTGCTGGTGGACCCATAGATGCGGAGCGCCTCCATGATATGGGTCTTGGCCGAGACCGGGTCGTTCTGGTTGACGTAGATCGACACGAGATAGCGGGCGGCCATCCAGCGGACGTATTCGTCCTTCTCGCGCTCCGCCTTGCGCTTCATCTCCTCGATCAGCTCCATCGTCCGCACGATCTTCTCGTGCGAATAGAAGTGGTCGTGGGCAAGTTCGAACGCGTAGTAGAAAAATTCCTTGTAGCCGAACTCCAGCGCGAGGTCCTGCAGCTCCTCCATATATTGGATGACCTGCGCGTCCTGCGCGTTGGTGGAAGGGCTGACCGGACGCAGGCGGCGCGTCAGGTCCTTGAGCCGCTCCACGTAGTAGAGCGTCTGCGCCCGGGTGTCGTCCTTGGCGATCGCCATCTCCAGCAGACGGGCGTTCGCCTGCTCGAAACCGTCCATGCCGACCTGCCTGTCGGCCTCGGCAAACAGCGGGTAGCAAGCATCGTCAATCTCATAGGGATTGTGCTGCGCTGCAAGTGGAAAGGCTGCCGCAAATAAGAAAATTGCTATTACCGCAAAACGGTTCATATCGTAAATATACAACTTTTCCACGACATTGTACCCAAAACGGGCACAAACCGTTCTGCATTTTTCTTTTTTTCGGCGCGCTCCCGGGCGGCTATTCTTCCCGGATCAGGACGTTCCGGATCTCCCAGGTTCCGGCGCGGCCGGGGTGTTCCGGATCGACGGTCATCACCGGGTATCCGGTGTTCCCGGTCGTTTCCGTGGTCAGGATGCGGGTCTGTCCGCCGACAATATCCGTCTGATAATAAAGCGGATATCCAGATGCGTCGGTCTTCTGGACCTGGTTGCCGGCGTGGCTCCTGTAGCGGAACTGCAGACGGAACTGCGCAGTAAGGAAAGCGTCCGGAATCTCCACGGAAGTGCGTATGTAGGACCAGCTGATGCCGGAAGGATAATGTCTGACCGTCGCCTGCGTCCAGCTGACGCCGCCGTCTGCAGAGATATACACCGTGGCATCGGCCTGCATGTTCGCCTGCGCGTTGGCTTCGTCCGCGGCATCACCGTAGAAATAGTTGCCGGCGTGGTAGAAGGTCAGCGAGACGCCGGCTGAAGCGGACAGGTCGATCACCTTGGAAGTCAACGTCGTCTCGGATGCGTAGTTCCTGCTGTGGGTGTCGTGGATCTCCATGGTGGTCTCCGGATTGTAGCGCACCGTCGGGGCTTCCGTGGCGCCATAGCCCGAAGCCGCGGCACCGTAGCCCATCTGCGTCTGGTCGTTGTAGTACGGATACCAGACCCCGCGGCCCCGCCCCTCGAAGAGGGTGTACTGGCGGAAAGCGTCCGTGACGACCGTCCCGGCATAGTCCCGGACCGTTTCTTCGAAGGTGTAGTCGCCCAGCGTCGGGCCGAGGAAGCTCTCGTCGTGATAGACGGTGCCGGAGGCCGGATGGCCGGAGACGACGTCCAGCTCATAGCTGATGGACCGGGTCAGGCCGGCATACGCGCCGTCGGACTGGGCCGTGGCGGTCGCGGTGATCGTCACGCGGCCGGGCGCCCGGCCGGTGACGGCCACGTAACCGGCGTTCGGGTTCAGGGTCACGATGCCCGCCGGGCTGGCCGTGTAGGAGACGTTGACCGCTCCCCCGTAGCCGGCGGCCGTCGTCGGGACGGCGAGCGGCTCGCGGAGCGTGGCCGTCCCGACCAGCACGAAGGTCGGTTCGCTGGCCCAGTTGAGCTCCAGGCCGCAAGGCATGCCGTCCGTCACGGTGACCGTGTACGAACGGGACGCGGCGGTGTAGCTGCCCGTCTCCGGGACGCTGGCCGTGATCTCGGCCGAGCCCGTCGCCACGGCGGTCACCCGGCCTTCGGCGTCGACCGCCGCCACGTCCGGATCGGACGAGGCGTACGTGAGCTGCCCGTCGGAATTCGTCGTCGCCGCCACGGTCCCGGAGCCGCCCACGGCGAGCTGGAGGCCATAGTACGGGAAGCGTACCTGGCCGACGATCCGCTCGTTCAGGAAGGCGTCGCTGTTGGTCCAGACGTTCTCGACGTCGTCGTAAGAATAGAAATAGGCGTTCTCCTCCGCGGGAATCACCCAGACCCGCGTGGCGCTCTCGTTCACCAGCGTCTTGAAATAGCTGGAGAAGGTCTTGATGCCGTTGATGTCGGCTTCAGCCGCCCGGTATTCATCCCAGGAGAGGACGCGCCGGTAATAATAGGCGTTCTGCGACCCGTTGTCCGGGATCCGGGAGCGGCCCGTCTCCACGGTCAGCGTCTCGTATGCATTCTCGGCCAGGGGCTTGGGATACAGGGTATTCTTTTCCTGCTCGATGTAGAAATACATCGGGAAGCGGTATTCGGTCATGCCGGCGGGGATGGAGAAATCCACCCGGCACTCGCTGTTCTTGGTGCCCGTCACCACGTCCTGCGCGTCCACGGTGAGCGTCATCGGGCGGCGCAGCGTGAGGTTGACGGTGCGGGTGAGCCCGGCGCCGTTGCGGAAGACGACGGGCTGCTTCCAGACCTCGCCCGGCTGGAGCGCCGCGGCGTCCGCCACGCGGATGGTCACCCGGCGCCAGTCCTTGTACTGCCCGGTCCCGCCGACGTCGTGCCCGTCGATGACGATGTCGCCGACGGAGCGCACGATCGCCTCGCCGCTGGCGGGTTCCCACACTTCCGCGCTGACGTTGTCGTTGTCGTCGGTCTGGAAATCGGCCCCGGAACGGCTCTTGACGTACATCGTGACCGTGGTGCCGGACGTGACGAGGATGTCCGTCCTGCTCACGTACAGGCGGCTGTCGTCGGTGGCGATGTTGGTCAGCGCCTGCGCCATCGTGGAGCCCTCGAAGTTGTTCAGGGCGATGCCGTGGACGGCGTCAAAGACGGTGTCGCTGCCCTTGCCGCCCACGCCCCGGATGTTCAAGGTATAGCAGAAGTTGCGCAGGATGTTGTAATAGACCTTGCCCTTGCCGGCCTTCTCATAGACGAAGTCGGCCTTGTAGTAATAGACCGGGCTCGACTCGCTCACGGTCTCGCCCACGGGGGCATACCGGCCGCGGATGATGATGAACGGATTGCGGTCCGGCCGGTAGGAGCATTCATACAGGTAGTCCGCCCCGGCGGCGTCCACCCAGATCCCGTTGGCGTCCATCGTGTCGCCGTCGGCGTCATAATATTCGGTCCAGCCGTCATACGCGATGACGGGCGGCATGAAGCCCGTATAGAGCTTGGACTCGGTCAGCCAGGAATAGGGATTCTCCTCGCCGACAGCCTCCTGGAAGTCCGCGAAGCGGTCGAAGTTGATCTGCAGCGAACCGTTGTCGTTGATATAGTCCTCCGTGCTGGTATTGAACGGCGTGACGGTCCCGTAGACCGGCGTGTCCATCACCTTGAAATCCAGCAGCTGGAAGTTCCGCACCGCCGGGTCCACAGACACCTTCACCTTGGCGAAGTTGCGCACCATCTGGATGTTCCGCATATCGGTGGTCTCCGTGATGGAAGTGTACGAGCGGCGGCTCCAGTAGGCCAGGCCGCCGTCCGTGGTGGTCAGCGTCCGCACGAAGGTCGCCTCGTCCATCAGGTTCATCTCCATGGTCTCGAATTCGGGAATGGCCCGGGTCGTGGCGATGAAATGGACATATCGGTTGCCCGCGGACACCAGCGTGAGGTTGTCCACGTGGAAAGGAGTCAGATAGCCGTTGGCGGCGGTCCCGCAGTTGAAGCCGGCGTCCTCGGCCGTCGGGTGGGACTGGGTTCCCGGCTTCGCCTTCACGATCTCATACAGGATGTCGCCCGCATTGAATACGGCCAGGTAGAGATACTTCACAGTCGGGGTCTCCTCCCCCATCTGCGCACCCTTGGTGCCGATCCAGTCGCCCTGGTCCTGGGCGAAGGGCAGGCAGAGGCTTCCGTCCAGGGAGACCTTGCCGGAGGGGACGCGCGCGGGGGCGGCTTCGAAGAGTTCTTCCCGGATGCAGGAAACTCCCAGGAACAGGATTCCCGTCAGGATAAAGGTATTCAGCAGGATCTTTTTCATGGCACTATCTGAGTGTTGCGGCGCCGGTTGAGTCGTAGTCGAAGATGTGTCCGTTGGGATGGTAGACGTTCGCCGTGGACGGCTCGTCTCCCCAGTACCAGAGGTCATAGACCAGACGGCTGGAGATGCGGGAAGTCATCGCTTCCGTCGTCATCACGATGGTCCGGTTGGAGGACAGGACCAGCTTCTTGCCGCTGGCAGTCCAGTAACCGTTTCCGCCCGTCGTGAAGAGTTCGGGGATGGATTCCTCCTGCTGGCGGGCGATGATGAAGGCGATTTCCGCCTCCGTCGGGAGCCGCCAGCGGCCGGCCGGGTAGCCGGCTTCCTGGTAGGTCGCAGCCCGCTTGACGGCATCCTCGAAGGTGCTCGGCTTGGTGGACTGGGAGTTGCGGGTCGAGGAGATCAGGAAGCGGGGCGCGATCAGGTTCTGCTCGTTCAGGTCCTGGTTCGCGATCAGGATGTTCCCGGGCTCCTGCCAGTATCCCGGGAAGAGGGAGAAGTCGGCGTACTTGTCCTTCGCCGGGATGCGCGGGTCGCCGATGCGGTATTCCTTCGTGTAAGCGGTACCGTCGAGCGTGTAGGCGTAGGTGTTGTTCTCCGTGTTGAACGAAGACAGGTTGATCTCCGTCGTATAGGGATGCTGATAATTGGACTCGAGGCCATAGGAGAGGGACCCGTACTGGTTGTAATTGTAGTTGGTCCCCCCGACGTTCAGGGTGCCCACCTCGCGGTGCTGGTTGTTGCTCACGTTGGTGCCGGGGCCGTACCTGTAGGTGACGCCGTTGATGTTCCGCGTCCCGCCGAACGGCGAATCATAGACGCGGGCGAAGAATCCGTCCACGAAGACGTCGCCCACCTTGTCGTAGAAGCATTCCAGACGGATCGAAGGATTCTGGACGATCACCAGGTCCTGCGTGCAGCCGTCTTCGTTGGTCAGGGTGGCGTAGATCTCCCAGGTCGTGTACACGTTCACCAGCGAATGGGAGATGGTCACCAGACCGGGCGTTTCCATACTGTAGGAAATGGTACTGTTTGCGACGTTCGGAATGGAAACGGAGCCGGTCTGAGCGGTCATCTCTCCGGAATTCCCGGTAAACGTATATTCGCGCCGGGGCGTGGACTGCCTGTTGTCCAGATACACGGCTTTCCGGAAGGTGAGTTTCTTGACCGGAGAGCTGGACACATAGGCGAATCCGGCGGTCTGTTCGTTGTTCAGCGTCACTTCCGGCTCGTCCACGACGAGATATTTATAGACGACGAAATTGCCCGGAACGATGCCCTGTCCGCCCACGTCAGCCGGTCCGCTCATCCAGGGCAGGACGGTGTAGTCGCATTCCGGGATGATGGCGATGCTCTCCTTGTCGGCGCCGCCCAGCGAGTGGACGGACACGAACGTGCGGTAGTACTGGTTGCGGCGGAGGTCCAGCGAGGAAATGTTGGGGCTCAGCTGGTATTTCTTCCACTGGTAGCTGTCGGCGTCCTGCCGCTTCCACGCGATGCGGAACACCACGCTGCAGGCGTTGTCGCTCAGGTCGGACCAGGAGCAGGGATAGGAGTAGAACGGGACGTGCGTGTAGGTGAAATCCTCGTAGCCCGGGACGGGCTGGTCGGTCTGCCCCATGGGGCGGGAACCGTAGGTGACATAGTCGGCGGGCTGCACGGCATAGGTGCCGTCCACCTTGCCGCGCTTGACGGCGTTGGTCATGTTGATGCTGATGCCGGCGTCCAGGACCGGCTCCCACGAATAGCCCTCGAGGTCCACGAAACGGGACGGGATATTGAGGAAGAACTGGATCTTGGCGGCCGCGCGGGACACGTCGACGCTGGCCGAGGCCGTCCGCGTCGTCGCGGCGCCCGAGCCCGTGGTCGTCAGCGTGACGGTCGCGGTCCCGTCCGAAGACATCACGAACGAAGGCTGGACGGTCTGGCCCGTGAAGTCGTTCTCCACCACCAGTTCCCGGAGGGAGGCGACGTCCGTATGCTCCCCATAATTCAGCGGAGCGTTGCAGATTACATAGAGCTGGCAGGTGCCGGCGTTCGCGTTGCCGAACATCCGCATCGCGTCGGCGTCCGTGAAGAACACCTTGACCTTGTAGCCGTCCGCCGTCGCTTCGACGCCGCGGCCCAGGGCGGTGAAGACGGCGTCGGAATCCGTCCCGCCGTCAGGGTAGAAGAAACAGTCCACGGTCTCCACCAGGTTCTCGTTGTAGCCGGCCACGCCCTCGCTGGTCCCCTTCACGGACAGCGCGGGCTGGAGATTGGCCAGCGTGATCTCGATGCAGTGGTCCAGGGCCTGCGGTCCGTCCGGTACCAGGCTCCAGTCGCAACCCGTCCACACAGAAAGGGCGAACAGCGGCAGCAAGATATGTCTGAACTTCGTTTCCTTCATACTAGTTGGCGTTTTGGACGATGTTCCACTCGGTCACGCCCTGGAGATTCACCAGGTTGAGCGCGACCACGGCGTCGCCGGTGGCGTCGATGTAGTAGATGCGCAGCTTGGCGCTGTTGGTCACGGAAGACGAGTTGTCCACCGCCTTCACGTAGATATAGTTCATCCGATCCGGATCGATGGCCGAACGGATGGAAGACACCCGGGTCACGCCGTCCGCCTCATACAGCCAGTTGCCGTCCTCGTCGGTGAAGCCGAAGGCGCCGGGCGATCCGCCGGAGGTGACCAGCGTCGCCTGCCAGGACGAATATTTCCCGCTGCCGAGCTTGAAGAAGAACTTGCCCATCCGGTTGTTGATGTAGACGTTGCCCGCCGGGTCGGCGTAATCGATATAGGAAGAGTCGTAGGTCAGGGACTGGATCACTTCGTTCATGTCGGCGCCATAGTCGAAGGAAAAATCGCTGACTTCCCAGGGCTGCGGCACCACGTCGATTTCCAGTCTGTCGCCCGCCACGACCACGTTGACGGTATAGGAACGGCTTCCCTGCAGGGACGTGACCGCGGTTCCGCTCAGGTGCGGCGCCGGGTCGCCGTCGTAGTTGACGGTGGAGCCGGACAGCGTCTCGGACGTCACCTGCCATTCTCCGACGGACACGTCCGCCCAGTCCCCGTAGCCCGGGTTGCTCCAGGCGGACCAGGAAGACCACTCGCCGAAATCTTCCGTGAAGGCATAGGCGGCTTCCTCGGTCGGGACCAGGTAATCGTTGTTGACCCTGTTGACGGTCACATATTCCGACCGGCGCGTCCGCGTCCGCGTGCGGGTGACGGTGCGCGTCTGCTCCTGCTCTACCGTGCGGTTCCGGTTGACCGTCAGGGTACCCTGGGCGTTGAGCCGGTGGTAGTCGATGGTCAGCGCGACGGGGCCGTTTGCTTCGGCGTCGCGGGGGATGGCGTACAGGAAATAGCCCGACATCAGGTCCGTAGGCGTGTCCCGGATCCCGGTATAAGTCGAGTAATTGGCCTGGACCATGGCGGCGTCCACATAGCGCAGCGACTGCGTGAGGACGTTGCTGCCGTCCAGGACATATTGCGTCTCTCCGCTGAAGGGCTGGATGCCCGTCCAGGCGGGATAATACGGCGTGGCGTTGTTGAGCAGCAGGCTCCCCTGCCGGTGGAATCCCTTCATCGTGATCCGCTCGATCAGGTAGCGCTGGCCGCTTACCGAGAAGGTCGCGCCCGTGACGTTCTCCGTATTGGTCCGCGACCGGGTCTCCACATAGCTCTCGGTCTGCGTCTCGGTCTGCACGGCGTAATAGGCGCGCACGCCCGTCTCGATGTTGACATACTGGCTGCCGCCGGTCGTCAGGCGCGTGTTGGTCCGGGACGTCGTCTCCCCGCGCTGGACGGCTCCGGCGGAGCCCGTCGCGACGCTGCGGCTGCCCGTCCCCGTCTGGGTCCGGGTCTCGCCCGGCAGCGACCCCTGGATGGCGAAGCGCACCTTGGCCAGGGCGTGGCGGAAATGGAAGTCCACCGTCCCTTCCGGGTCGTAATCATCCTTCTCCACGTTGCGGTGCGGCAGGCCGGAGGTGTTGGTCCCCCAGAGGAGGTCCTCCTGCGCGTCGAGCGCGTCGGCGGTCAGAGCCTCCGCGGCGACATACGGCACGGACGGGACCTTGCCGTCATACACGACCGCGTCTTTCCACACATCATAAGGAGCATAGGCGAAGAGGGACAGGTTCTCCCCCGCCTTGGTCGGCCAGAATTCGGCGTCGCCGCGGTTGTTCCAGCGGGAATCCGCGTAGTAGAACTCGCGGTTGTTCATCACGAGGCCGTGGCTCGCGTAGTCGGAGAGGTCCTTTTCGTTGCTGAATTCTTCCGTTCCCGTATAGAAGGCGTAAACGCCGAATCCGGCGGCCTGCAGGCCGCTTTCGTCGATCTCGGGCACCGCCTTGGTCACCGGCGTCCAGCCTTCGTCCAGATAAGGCAGGGCCAGCACCGGCACTTCACTCTCCGCGTAGGAGCGGACGGGCTCGGAGAGCTCCCCGTTCCAGCAGGAAGGGAGCATCGCGGCGGCCGCGAACAGGCAGACAAGGCGATTCGTCTTCATGATGGGCTCTATGATTGGTCCATAAGCACATCCTCGCCGGCCACGAACCAGTCATCTACAGTCGCATCCACTTTGATCTGCTTGAGGTCAAGTGAGATGACGTAGGTGTATATTTTTCCAGCTTCCCATCCGGAAATGTTCGTGGCCAGCGGGGCGGCTAGCGTATTGTTCTCGTAAGTATAGTACTCGCCCGTCTCCGCGTCCGTCTTGCGGCGGACGTTGAAATTCACCTCGATGGTCGCCCCCTCGAAGAAGGTATGCGGGATCATCAGGAGGAATTCGTTCACGTCCCACGTATTCGCGAAGTCCGGCGCCGGGACGCACTGCCCGAACACGGCGACGTTCTTGAAGAGGATATAATTGATTTCCAACTCGATGTCCGGATTGCCTCCGGCCATCAGCCGGACTTCCTTCACGCGCACCTGGCTCAGGGCGTGGTGGAAGAAGAATTTCACCTTGCCGGCGCCCGTGAGGCCCTGGGCGGGATCCTGGTCCCAAAGGACCTTGCTCTGCTCCAGGCAGAGGTCGGAGACCATGAAGTCCACCTGGTCGTCGGAATTCTGCGGGACGACATAGTAGAATCCCACCATTCCCTCGCGCTCCTGCCGGCTGTCCAGGAACGGCTCCACGATGGTGCCGGCGCTGGCCGTCCCCGTCGTGTTCAGCTCGTTCCAGGGATAATAGGCGATGAAGGAGATGCGGTCCAGCCCGTTCTTGGGCCAGTAGCGGGAGTTGTCGTAGTCGTAGGAATACTCATCGCCGTCCTGCGTGATGGAGACGGGTTCGTTGTAGAAGAGGTTGGGGGTGTTGTACACGCCGGCGCCGTGTTTCCAGGTCCCGGGATTGCCGTTTTCCTGCGGATGGAAATACCCGAACACACCCATGCTGGTGCCGTCGTTGAGACGGCGTTCCGCACCGGACGCGCCGGTCCCGCCGACGAAATAGGCGGGATTCGCCTTCGTGTCCACCGCGCGGCGGGCGTACCAGGAGAAGCCGATGGGCGCCTCCGGCAGGTCCGGCGTCAGGACCGTATTCCTGGAACACGCACAGGCGCCCAGGACGGCGAGGATCAATATGACGGTACGCTTCTTCATGGCTTATTCGTGAACCTGGTTGTCGTCGCCCGCGGAGGTCCAGTCTTCGCCGAGCTCCACGACGCCTTCGAACTCGATGCGGTCGAAGCCGGCGTTGATGACATAGACATAATGCCGGCCCGCCTCCCAGGCGGTGAGGTTCGCGCCGGTGCCGTTCGCCAGCCGGGCGTCGTTGAGCCGGACCGAACCGCTGTTGCCCTGATACACGATCGGCTCCGGGTGGTTCGGGTCGGAAGAGGCGAACTGGATGTCGTAGCTGAGGGTCAGTTCCTTCGCGGCCGTCAGCGCCTGCGGCATCATCAGCAAGCGGCAGATGACGTTGCCGTCCGCGGACACGTTGTTGAGGACGTAGTCCGCGACGGCGCCCTGCTCCGTCCAGACGCGCGTGGACGGATCCGCGCACGTGCCGCTCCAGGCCAGGTCGGAGAGTTCGAACGAGGTGACCAGCGCCCCCGTACCTTCCTTGATCTGGAATTCGACCAGCGCGAGGGCGTGCCGGAAGGAGAACGGGACGGTCCCGGGCGTCGCGCCGCCGGTGGCGATGCGGTCCGTCTGGGCGAAGGAATCGAAAAGGATGTCGTACTGCTGCGCCGGATCCTGCGGGACGGTGTACTTGACCGTCGGCAGGCCCTCCGACGAAGCGCCGTAGGCGGCCGTGCCGCCGGCAGCATAGAATTTCAGCGCGCCGCTGTTATCGGCGCTGTAGAGGTCATAGGGCCAGTAGGCCCAGAAACTGAGGGTATTCTCCTCATTGGCAGGCCAGTAGCGCAGCGGGCTATAGCTGTAGTCGCTGCCGTCGAAGGCCACTTCCTGGTTGAACATGAAATCCGGCGTCCAGCCGCCGTCGGCCCAATGGCCGGTGCTGGCGCCTACGACGCCGGGCTGGTAGAAGGCAAATACGCCGAAGGAGCTGTTGGCCGGGAGGGTGGCGTTGGTGACCACCCCCGCGGCAGCAGCTTTGGAGACAGGACGGGCCACATACGACCCGAACGTCATCGGGATCTCGCCGGCCGCGGCCTGCACCTCGATGCGGGTGCAGGACGGGGCGGCCAGCAACGCCCCGGCGAGCAGCGGGAGCGCCGTTGCCTTCAGGATGCGTATGGACCGTCTGTCTCTCATTCTAAAATAGTTATGGAGATATGTTTACCTGTGGTTATGCTTGCGTATTATTGTACATTGAAGAAACCGGCGGCTTCCGTCCAGTTTTCAACCGTTGCAGTGAAGAGGATCGGCTGCGGGCCGACCGTGACGGTGTAGGTCACGGAATGGTTCTTCTCCCAGTCGAGGTCGGCGTTCACCGTGCCGCCGTCGGTCGAGACACAGTCGTCGAGATAGAGCTTCGCCGTGTTCTCGGTCGTGACGCCACTCGTCGTGACGGTCCAGGAGATCTCCAGGTACTGGGCGTTGGCCTCAGTCTTCGCGAGCATCGTCTGCGGGACCATCAGGAAGATGTCCGCATCCGCCACGGTGGAGGCGGTGGCCGTCAGGGCGGCGGAAGGATAAGCGACCGCATACGTCTTGGTGCCGCTAACCCCGCTCCAGACCGTGCTGGTAGCCGTCCCGTTATAAGAAGACGTCAGGGTGCCGGTGTTGTGGATCTTGTTGAACGTGGCGCCGGTGATCTTGACGGTGGTGTTGGGGTCACCCGCAACGGCCTCCGTGGTCTTGAACTTGACCTGCACCTTGGTCAGCATGTGGCGGAAGGTCAGGGGCACCGTACCGTTGCTGCTGTTACTATAAACCTTGTTGGGAACGACATCGGCGACCATAAAATCAATCTGTTTGGCCGCGGTGTCTTCTGCTTTGAATACAAAACCGCCAAGACCATCAGGCGGCGTGAGCTGTCCGGCGTCGGCCGTATAGTTGGACGGATAATAGGCATAGAAGCTCAACCAATCCGGGCTGTCGCCGGACGGCCAGTAGCGGTAACCGTCGGGATATGCGTTCTTGGTGCCGTCCGTGGCGCCGCCGTCCTTGTAGGTGACCGTATACCAGCCCATGAACCTGGTGCCGTTCGATCCATCAAACGGGGTGTCATTGGGCGTAGACCAGCCCCAGACGTCGAAATCGGTATTCGGAACCAGCGTGGTGGACGCCGCATAGTAGCCGGCGTCGGCCTTGACCAGCGACTTCGGGGCATAATTAGAGAACACGATAGGGATGTTGTCATCCACCAATGCGTTTTGGACAGTCTCAACCTTGGCGCAGGCGGCCAGGGTCACGGCGGCAACAGCCGCAAGGATCAGATACTTTTTCATAACGCTGAGAGGTTTTATCGTTTGTGTATGTGTCTATAACTAAAAGTGTGTGTGTCATAATATTATTTCCGCGACCTGTTCGTCGCCCCAGTCCTCGACGCCGGCCGAGAATCCGCCGCCGCTGCCCGGCTCCGGCTTGACGTCCGGGAAGACGATCGCCGGCTGGTCCACGGAGCCGAAGACAAGGCGGTAAAGATGCCGGTATCCCGGATTGGGGTCGAGCATCCGGATCTTGTCGCCGACTTCGAACTTATAGTCGGCAACCGTGGTATTGTCGATCAGCAGGGCGCTGACGTTCAGGCTGGAATCGCGCCGCACGGAAGGATTCTCGCCGTTCGGGAGGCCGAACGTGGTGATCACGCCGTCGATGTGTCCGACCCGGCGGCCGTCGTCATCCATCGTCAGGCGCCACTCGCGCATCACCTGGATGGCCGACTCCTTCGCGGTCCTGTCCTGCGTGAGTTCGAAGGTACGGGCCATGCCGGACGTGCTCGCCCGCACGGCCTTAAGCACGTCGGCGTTGCCGGCGTAGATGGAGATCGCGAGCTGCGAGACGATGTTGGTCGGGGTGACGACGACGTGGACCGTGAAATACTCGACGCGCTCTTCGTAATAGCGCTCCTCGTCGGACTTGGTGCCGGACTTGGTGTCCTTGGCGGCCCGCAGTTTCCGGAGGGTGTTATACCAGTATTGATATTCTTCGGTCTGGGCGGCCGTGATCTCGAACGATTCGGAAACGCCCGCGCACAGGATCTCGGGATTCTCCACGACCGCTTCGTCCGTACCGGAGGCCTTCGCCGCCCAGGTGGCAGCCTGGGTCTCGCGCAGCCTGACGGCCGCATCGTCATAATCGGTCGTATGCTCGAACTGCATCCGCCAGTACTCGTCCGGGCTCTGGCTGATCATATACAGCTGGTAGCGTCCTTCCTCCAGCTGCACGACGCAGGAGTCGACGTTGGAAGTCGTGAGGGAACTGTAATACCTTCCGTCCCGGAAGAAGAACATCGTCACGCCGCTGGGTTTCTCGGCCTCGGGATAAGCGTCGACTTTCCAGATGCACTTCACGACCACGCGGATCGTGGACTGGTACGCCACCTCCAGCGGGCGGCGCTGACAGCCGGCGGCAGCGGCCAGGAGGGCCATCGCCAGCATCACGATATGACCGGTCATCCGTCTCATCTGGCGCTCCTCCTGTTCTTGCGGGTGAAAATATACTTGAGGCTGACACCGGCCTTGACCGGGCCGACCCACTGCAGGCGGCCGCTGTTCTGGTAAAGCAGGTGCGAGTCGTCGGCGTTGCCGGCATAATGGCGGTAATGGGTCGCCATCCAGCCGGCGCCGACGTTGACGTCCAGGCGCCAGCGCTCTGCGAGACGGAACGCATAGCCGTATTCGAGCCCCACCAGCTGGAATTCACCCTGGTAGCCGGTATGCTGCGGCTCGATGTCGTAATAGCCGGCGCCAAAGTCGATGCCGAGGAAGTGGCCGCGCAGGACGTCCATCGGGTCGGACGCATCGTGGCGTGAGAACCACCAGCGGGCGCCCAGGTCCCATTTCAGGACCTGCCAGGCGCGGTCGTTCCCGGCAGATATCCACCACGGGAAATCATATTCGCCATAGACGCTCCAACGCTGCCCGAAAGGAATCTCGAGCGCAACGTTCGGCGTCCAGGACATGGGGCGGACCAGGCCGCCCAGGTCGTAAAGCAGATTGGTCGAAACGGCGAACAGCGGCCGGTAAGGGTGCAGGGCCGGAACCAGCAGCACGTCCGGGCGGAGTTCGATCGGCGCAAGGGCCATGGGGAGCGGCGTCTCGTCGGCAATCTCCACCTCGCCGAGCTCCACGGTCCGGAGCGTGACGGTCAGCTTGTCGAACACCAGGACGATGGCCAGGCGGATAGCCGGGAAGAAATCGCGGAGATAGTGCCCGTACTCGGGCAGCTGATGCAGGAGGCGCTCCTTGACGTCTGGCGCCAGATCGCTGTCAATAATGGTAAGCGCGCGCTCACGCGAGGAAACGGTGACGGTCGTATCGGCCGACACCAGCTGGCGGAACTCGTCCCAGGACTCGCCTTCAGGTCGGAGGTCGACGCGGTCCGCGATGCCGGGATACTTTCCGGCGAGATAGCGGAGGACGGACTGGGAGCGACGGGTCGCCAGCGAGACGTTGAGGCCATAGCGGCCCTCGGGAGAAGATTTGGTCACGACAAGGACCGAATCGACAAGCGCCGTCCCACAGCATTCCATCAAACTATCCAGGGACGCGAACGCACACGCGTTGTCGCGATAATCAGGATCAAGGACGGCGCTGCCGACCGGAAAGGTAATCCGGAGCTCCTGCGCGCTGGCGAAAACTACCGGAATCGTCAAACCCAAAAGAATAATCCAGAAACGTCCCAGGGCATTTCCGGTGTTTCGGGTTATGTTCGATTGCATCATCATGACAGTTCAATTACCTTGTCGTTGCGGCAAATGTATACAGAAAAAATTAACATCCAAACAATTTTTAACGATTTATTCAGCAATAGTTTTTAATTCGGATATTTCTCTTTAAATATTGCTAAATCACTTTAAAAATTGATTCAAACACCACCAAAAGCGCACTAATTCGCCCCACGGAAAACAAATTCACCACAGGACAGAGATAACCACGCGATCAAACCGGCCAATACGATTATGGAATTATGTTTTCCGCCAAATAAATTATGATTTCCAATAAGAAATATTTGGAAAGAAAAAATTATTACCTATATTTGTGCCGAATTCGGCAAAATAAACAGAGCCGGACAGTTTTTCCGATGTTATACGACCTCATTCTTTTCCTGCCTTGCTTCGCCTGCCTGTTCTGGCTCGTAACGGAATGCCTGATGGCCGGCAAGACCAGCGCATTCCATCCGTTCATCGCCATCCTCACCACGGGAGGCATCTACATCGCCGCCGCAGCCCTGTATATCTCCCCCAGCGCCTCTCCGGAGCTGCTGATGACCGGCAGCATCCTGCGCGTCATCACCGGCCCTTCGCTGCTGCCGGTGTGCTGGCTGTACCTGAAGCGGCTGCAGGGCCAGGGGTCGTTCACCTTCGCGCAGCTGCTCTGGATGCTGATCCCCGCCATCCTGGGCGCCGCTACGATCGTCCTTTCCCTGCTGGCCGGGCCTGACGCCATCCGCGACGGCATGCAGATCTTCTTCTCCGGCGCCGGCGTCCCCTCCGACAAGATCATCAACGCCTACCTCTTCGTCACCGGCCCCGTCACGTTCGCGACCATCGGCATCGAGAGCATCATCTACGTGGTCATGTTCGTCCGCATGCTCGTCAAGAACAACCTGCGCTTCACCCATCTGTACAAATTCCAGAAGGGCCTCAACCTCCGCATACCCGAGCTCCAGAGCTACTATGTCTTCATCCTCTGCGCGACGTTCCTCGTCTCTATCTATTTCCCGCGCGTGGTGCTGGTGCAAAACCACTGGATTTCCGTCATCCTGTCCGTCCTGCTGACGGTCGCCTTCTTCCAGTTCGGCTACATCTCCCTCTTCGGCGCCAAGAAAAGCATCTCCCGCGACGAGCTGCTGCTGGGCTTCCGCTACAACTACGGAGAAAACGACAAAGCCGAAGTCCTGGAGAAAGTGTTCGAACTCCTGATCGAAGAAGCGGAACCCGCCTCCCTCAAGCATCTGTTCAACAAGATCGGGGCGAATCTCCCGACCGAGGACCTGCATCCCGTGGAAGCGCCGGCGGAAGCACCCAAGTCCCCCGCCGCGCACATTTTCTCCGCAGTGGCCAAATCCTGGGACGACGACAGCCTGCTTTCCCGCTTCGAGAATCTCATATTCGGCAAGCAACTCTATCTTGAGTCCGGATTGACGCTTGTCGACGTGGCTGAGAAGCTGCACACCAACAAGACCTATGTCTCCCGGCTCGTCAACAACACCTATGAGATGCCCTTCCCGGACCTGATCAACACGCTGCGCGTGGACTTCGCCGAGCAATACATCGTCGCGCACCGCGACGCGCGCCAGAACGAAATCGCCCAGGCCTGCGGCTTCTCGAGCGCATCCTCGTTCAACAACATCTTCAAGAAAGTCACGGGAATGACGCCCAAGATCTGGCTCGCGACCAACGAGTCGGCCCGCTAGCGGATCCTTGTCAACTGATTCAGTTGCAAGCTTCTTTGGAATTCCGAAAAAAAATTCTTACCTTTGCAGCCCCCTTTTCGGAGGGGACTGTATATTTATTTAATAATTAACGAAATGATCAAACAGTACGAAACCGTTTTCATTGCAACTCCCGTTTTGTCTGACATCCAGATGAAGGAAGCGGTTGCCAAGTACACCAAGCTCATCACCGACAACGGCGGCGAGATCGTGTACGAAGAGGACTGGGGTCTCAAGCAGCTCGCCTACCCCATCCAGCACAAGACGTCAGGATTCTATTACCTGATCGAGTTCAAGGCCGACCCGCAGTTCGTGGGTACCCTCGAGACCCAGTATCACCGTGACGAGCGCATCCTGCGCTACCTCACCGTGTCCCTGGACAAGAACGCCATCGCCTACGCCGAGCACCGTCGCCAGACGCGTGCCGCCAAGGCTGCCGCCGCTGCCGCTCCGCAGGTGGAGGAGGCCCCGAAGGCCGAGGCCGAAGAAGCCGACAACGAATAATCACAGGAGGAATCAATTATGGCAAACAACAACGAAATCCGTTATCTGAACCCTCCTACCGTAGAGGTTCGCAAGAAGAAATACTGCCGCTTCAAGAAGGCTGGCATCAAGTATGTCGATTACAAGGACGCTGAGTTCCTCAAGAAGTTCCTCAACGAGCAGGGCAAGATCCTTCCCCGCCGTATCACCGGCACTTCCCTGAAGTTCCAGCGCAAAGTGGCGCAGGCCGTCAAGCGTGCCCGCTCCCTCGCCCTTCTCCCGTATGTCACTGACCTCCTCAAATAATTGAAGCGTTATGAAGATCATTCTTAAGAAAGAAGTTGCCAATCTCGGCGAGGCCGGAGATGTGGTGGAAGTCAAGACCGGTTACGCGCTCAATTATCTCGTCCCGCAGGGTTATGCCACCGTTGGCACGCCGTCTGCCCTGAAGCAGCACGCCGAGACCCTCCGTCAGCGCGCCCACAAAGAGGCCAAGTTCGTCGCCGACGCCCAGGCTGTCGCCGCCAAGATCGAGGCCGTCGAGGTCAAGATCAAGGCCAAGGTCGGCGAGAGCGGCAAGCTCTATGGCGCCGTGACCGCCGCCCAGGTGGCCGAGGCCCTCGCTGCCGCCGGCATCGAGGTGGACAAGAAGAACGTCACCGTTCCTGAAATCAAGGAGCTCGGCGAGTTCGAAGGCAAGGTGAAGTGCTACAAGGGCGTCTTCGCCAAGGTCAAGATCAACGTCGAATCCGAAGAGGCCGCTGCCGAATAATCGGCATCCGGACCTGATCCCTTATATGCGGGCGCCCGTGCGGGCGCCCGCTTTTTATTTATAAAAAAGGTTGCAACAACGCAGATATTTTCTATATTTGCATTGTCAGACCTTGTCTGACCGGGTTAAAATGAATAATGTAATGGAGAAGAAGAAGGCATTAATAACGTCTTCGAAGGCGTCCATTGTCCAGGACACAGCCCTTTCGTGCCTGGGTTCATTCTTCGCTTTCCTGCTCGTCAGATGGCTCTCCGAGCCCATCTACGGGTTCACTTTGCATTTCTTTATCTACGTGGGTTGCGCCCTGGCTTTCACGCTGTTGGGGCAGCTACTCTCCGGCAGTTTCCGCAACCTGAGCCCCGGCGTGTCCTACTGGGCAGGCGACCGCCTCCTGCTCACCATCCTCATCAAGGAGATCGGCCTGGCCGTCCTGATGAGCGTGGACAAGGGCGGATTCACCTCCCACGCCCTGATCATCCTGGCCCTCGCGGCCGACGCCCTGTTCTCCATCGCGATGATCCTCTACATCCGCTCCTATGTGTCGCGGATCCGGGAGGAAGACGCCGCGATCAAGGAGCTTTCCGAGCGGCTCAACGCCCTGGTCTTCGGCGACGACGAAGGCGCAGCCCGTTTCGCCGACGAAGCCAAGGGAAGCGGCCGCTACAACCTGCTGGGCCTGATCTCCCGCGACCCTGAGATGGACCGCAAGGTCATCGGCGAATACCTGATCTACTACGTCCCCGACGACAAGGCCCTGGAGGCGCTCGAGTGGCAGCTCGGCGGTGTCGACTGCATCCTTTTCCCGAAAGGCAATTCCGGTGGCGGAGCCGAAGGCGCGGACGGCGAGACCGGCGGAGCGCCAGGCGGGTCGTTCGCCCCGCGCGGCAGGATGAATGCCCTCGGCAGATTCGTCAAACGCAGTTTTGACGTCGTCCTTTCCTCCGTCCTGCTGATCATTTTCCTTCCCCTGATCATCCTCTGCTCGCTTGCCGTCCTGATCGAGGACGGCAGTCCTGTCATATACTCCCAGGAGCGTATCGGCAAGGGCGGGCGCCCGTTCCGCATCCTCAAGTTCCGCTCCATGCGGCGCGACGCGGAAGCGATGGGCATCCCGCGCCTGTATTCCGGAGAGAACGACCCCCGGCTCACGCGCGTGGGCAAATTCATCCGTCAGCACCACCTGGATGAGCTTCCCCAGCTCTGGAACGTCCTCCGCGGCGACATGTCCTTCATCGGCTACCGCCCGGAGCGGCAATTCTATATCGACCGGATCATGGAAAAGAATCCCAGATACCGGTATCTCTATCAGATCCGTCCCGGAGTCACGAGCTACGCGACCCTGTACAACGGATATACCGACACGCTCGAGAAGATGCTCACGCGGCTGGACCTCGACCTCTACTACCTGCGCAACCACTCCGTGCTGTTCGACCTGCGGGTACTGGGGCTGACCTTCCTCCGCATCGTGGGCGGCAAAAAGTTCTGAGACATGGAGATGAAACGCAACAACCAAACCTGCTGGTTCGCGGCGCACACGCGCTGCGGCGCCGAGCTGCGCATCCGCGAATGGCTCGGACGGCTCGGGACGGAGCATTTCCTGCCCACGGAACTCCGTTCCCGCACGCGCGGGCACTCCTCCTACGAGAAACCGCTCATTCCCGGGCTGATTTTCGTCCGCGCCACCAAGACGCAGGCCTGCGCCCTGGCCAACGAGCAGGGCGTGCCGGTGCGCTATCTCATCGACCCGGCCACGCGCTCGCTGCTGGTCGTCCCTGACAAGCAGCTGGACGACTTCCGCCGCGTGCTGGACCTTTCTACCACGGAAGGCGGCCTGATGGACCGCCCCCTGACCCTGGGCGACCGCGTACGCGTGACCAAGGGCGTCCTTCGCGGTGTCGAAGGCCACGTCCTCGAGCTGCGCGGCCAGACCTATGTCGTCGTCGAGCTGCTCGGCTGCTGGTTCGCACGTGCCAGCGTTCCCCGCGCCTGGCTGGAGCGGGTGGGCCGAAGTGCCGATGCAACGAATTGACTGTCAAATACATCTTATTAAGAGAAACCAACAACTATGATCATGGAAAATAAGCGGAATTACACGGCTCCGGCCGTCCTTGAAGACCTCGCGCTCGAGTTCGAGGCCGAGATTCTCGGACCCTCCACCGCACAGGTCGACGAAAACATCAAGGAAGTCGACACCATGGGACAGGACGTCGGCGGTACGATCAACGACAACAACTGGAGCACATCCTGGCATCAATAAAGCGTTTTGACCATGAGAATCAGACACCTCCTGATGGCAGGGCTCGCCATCTTCGCCTTCTCGTCCTGCCAGAAGCTTTTCCTGCACGAACGCGCAGGCGAGTCCATCATGTTCGACGCCAGCGTCGACCACGGCTACGAGACCGCCGAGGGTCCGAGCGAGGACATCGAGACCAAGACCGAATACTCCGGCTACGTCCGGAACAACAAGGAGCGCATCGACTGGGTCAACGGCGACCAGGTCAGGATCTTCCTGCATACGCACGGCAACAACAACTCCAATTCCGCGGTCTCCTATAAGGACTATTATACCGTCAACATCACGCCTGACGGCGTCAAGAGCAAGGCCAAGGTCGCTGCCGTCACCAGCCCGCTGCAGTGGGTCAACGGCCGGACGCACGATTTCTACAGCCTGTACCCGGCCGACGCCATCAGCCAGTCCAACACCACCTTCAACGGCAGTGGCGCCAAGTTCACCATCACGCTCCCCGACGAGCAGTATGGCGACATGGCCACCAACATGCGCTACGCCTATATGGCCGCCGCGTCCAAGGGATACAGCAGCAGCACGGGCAAGGGCACGGTCGAACTGGACTACTACCCGATGGTGACCACCTTCTTCATCACGATCACCAACAACTGCTCGTCCAGACTACCCATCGACCTGCGGAAGATCGGCCTGAAGCATATGCACAAGTTCAACAACGGCGAAAGCGAAGCCAACAAGCGGCCATACTACCTTTCCGGCACCTATGACCTCGCGACCAACGGAGGCAACACCTTCAGCTACAACGCCAGCAACTTCCGCAACGGCTCCACCTATGTCGGCGCCGAGTTCGAGCCCAACTCCCTCGCTTATGGCGAGAGCGTTTCCTGCGTGCTGTTCACCCTCCCGCAGAACTTCAACGCCAGAGACCTCAAGCTCACGGTCCGGACGACCAAGTCCTGCGTGGCCAACACGCTGGCCAACAGCCGGGTAAACACCTTCCAGGCCGGCAAGAAATACAACCTGAACATCACGCTCAACGAGAAGGACATCCTCGTGAGCGACGTCGAGATCACCGCCAACTCCACCCAGCTGGTCGCCAAGATGCTGCTGGAGAAGCTGATCAACTTCGAGACCATCCAGTCCGTGCTGGACGACGTCACGGGCGTCTACCCCGGCAGCGGCACCTGCGAGATCGTGGACGGACGGATCCGCGTGCTGGTCGACAACGACGACGGCACGCGTACCTGGCGCTGGCTTACGGACGACGAGATCCGCTACCTGGCTGCCACGGTCAAGACCATCGACCTGCATGAAAGTTACTTCACCCAGCAAACGGTACTGACCGTGGAGGATTTCTCCATCTTCTGCAACCTGGAGAAGATCTCCTTCCTGGAGCTGAACAACGTCACGGAGCTGGACCTGAGCGGCATGGAGAAGCTGACGGACATCCAGTTCCACCACGGCGGACAGATCCGCATCGAGGACTGCCCCAACCTGCGCAACGTCACCCTGGCCGACCTCCAGGGCGCCACGCTCGTCCGCTTCAAGAACTGCCCCGCGATGACTTCCTACACCCTCACGGGCAACGGCTCCGAGCAGGCGCAGCACACCAATTTCGAGTTCATCGACATGCCCGGCCTCCAGCACATCGAGTTCGAGCGCGTGGGATCCGTCACGGTGCAGAACTGCCCGGAGCTCCTCACCCTGAAGGTCAATACGCCTTCGAACACCACGCAGTTCATCAGCATCACGGACGCGCCCAAGTTCCGCACCGGCACGATCGGAAGACAAAGGGATTATCCTTGCGAGAACCGCCTGCCCGTCACGCTGACCAATGTCAGCAACAATGCGAGCGGCAATCCGAGATTCGACATCTACTACCGCAACAACCATCCCACCATCACGAAGAACAACTCCAACCGGATCTCCGTCGTCAGCCACCACTGGGACTACGGACGCAACCGGGATGTGACCGATACGAATCTGCAATAGGAATTACTTCCGGAGGTTGCCCACCGCGAGCTCCCACATCGTGGCGAACGTCTCGCGGGCACCGAACCGGAGCGAGAAAGGCAGCCGCCGCAGGAAAGCCCCTGCGGTGGCTGCTTTCTTTCCGAGGGTACCCCGCTGACGCGAACGGCGGTGCGCCGCGCCGGCCAGTCCGAAGTTGCCGCCTGCGCGGACGAGGCAGCGCAGCGGTGCCGGGTCCAGCGCCCGGAAACCGGGCAGGCAGCAAGACGGATCGAGCCCGAAATCGGCCACCAGCAGCGAGCAGAGCAGCCTGTGCCAGCGGCGCAGGCCCGCGCGGCGAAGGGCCGCGGCCAGCTCCCGCTTGTCGTAGCGGCCCTCCAGCGCGGTCAGCGCGCGCGTGAGGTCGCAGAGCTGCTTGCAGCCCACACCGGGGCCGATGGCATGCTTGAAGATATGGGACGAGAGCAGCAGCAGTTCGCCGCAGGGCGTCCCGGGCGCCGGCAGACGCGCCGGCGAAAGATGGATGTCGTAGTAGCGCGGATGGAGCTCTACGGTGACGCCGTCGCGGAAAAATACCGCCGACCCGTCCGCCGCCCTGTGAATACCGTCATTCTGAGCGCCAGCGAAGAATCTGTCCACCCCTTCCGGCAGGAAAAGGTCGATGTCGCCGGCCTGCCTGACGGACGGATCCGCGTAGTATTTCGCGGCCTCGGTGCCCTTCTGCACCACCGGGTGCAACCCGGCTCCGTCCAGCTGCGCCAGCAGCGCCTCCTGCACGCGGGCGTAGCGGGCGGATGCCCGCGCGAACGCCGTCCGCCAGGCCTGCAGCACGGGCTGCAGGGCCTCCGGCGGGCGCTGCTCCTCCGGCAGATGCGCGATCCCGCGCAGCACCACGCCCATCACCGCCTGCTCGCGGCCCAGGCGGAAGACCTGCTCCCAGCCGGCCGTGTCCGGCACGGCGGGCAGGCGCAGGTCCTGCTCCCACAGGCCCGCGCGCAGCAACTCCAGGAAGATATTCCACGCTTGATCCGGCATAACCGAGGATAAAGATAGGGATTTCCGCCGGAAAATCGTAAATTTGGGATCGCAAAGCTTTCCAGTCCATGAGCAGCAGCCTTGCCAAAGCCACAGGAAGCGGCTCCGGCCCGCTTCAGTCGAGGACCATCGATTACCTCCGGTTCTTGATGGCGTTCGCCGTGGTCCTGCTCCACGCCTCCGCGGCCGGAGCTGACGGCGACCTGCCCGTCTATTCCTCGCTCTCCATCCTGCTCGGCCAGGGCATCTGCCGGATCGCCGTCCCCTGTTTCTTCTTCATCTCCGGCTACCTCTTCTTCAAGGGACTGGAGACCTGGGACTGGAGCGTCTGGACCTCCAAGATCAAGCGCCGCGTGCACACGCTCCTCATCCCCTACATTCTCTGGAACATCCTGGCGGCCGTCCTGATCTACGGCTACAACTGGCTCCGCGTCCGTTTCGGCAACGGCGATCCCGCCACCCTCGCCGAGATGACGGAAAGATGGGGCCCCTGCGCCTGGCGGATCTTCTGGGACTACGACAAGGGCATGCCCCTGGACTACCCCCTCTGGTTCATCCGGACCCTGATCATCTGCACCGCCCTGACGCCGCTGGTCTTCGTCATCTGCAAATATCTCAAGGGCATCGGCGTCCTCCTGGCGGGCGTCCTGCTCATCGGCATCTTCCGCACGCAGCAAGACCTGTTCTTCTATGTCGCCGGCGCTTTCCTGAGCCTCTGTGGCAAGGACCTGGTCGTCCTGTTCCGCCATCTGAAGTGGCCGGCGGTCGCCCTGTCCGTCTTCGTCCTGTGCTGGCTCCCCTCGACCTACAGGGACCATCCGGAGACGTACTACTATCTGCTTAACTTCTTGAAAATCACAGGCATCATTTCCCTGTTCGGCCTGGTCAGCTCCGGCCTGGACAGGGGCGTCCTGCACGACCGTCCCTTCCTCTCCAGGAGCTCTTTCTTCCTCTTCGCGTCGCACGGCATCCTGATCCTGGACGACATCGCCCGCTTCCTGATGCTGCACATTACGTCCGCATGGAACGAGCTCTACTACTGCCTTGACATCTTCGTCCGGACGGCCGTCACCATCGCGATCTGCCTGGCTCTCTACTGGGCCATCGAGCGCTTCTTCCCCCGGCTGAATTCCGTCCTGAACGGCGCCCGCGTCCGGCGTGCCAATGCCTTATAATGCAGCGTAGGGCACATTTGCCCCCCAAAACGTTTGCTTTTTCAGTCCAAATTACTTATCTTTGTTTAGTTTAGTGAAAAATCCAATTTTTTCACTTACTGGACCGCCTCCTTTTGAAGCAGCCCCGACGGCGAAGCCGTAACCCTCCTTTTAAACAATCTTCCCGACATGAATCGCAAAATTGTCCTTTTGGCAGCCGCACTGCTGACTGCTTCCGTGTGCCTCGCCGGCACGCCGCGCCGGTCGCCCAATTCTCCGTACCAATACGGAAAACGCCTCTACATTGCCGTCCAGGGGGGCCCGATGGTATCCTTCAGCGACAATGCCTCTTCCTATGCGGCCAATGACGATTTCTGGGGCCGCTTCGGCCTGCAGGGCCAGCTGTCCATCGGATACAATTTCACGGACGCCTTCGACATCCGCCTCTCCGGCAGCTACAACCGGCCCGCCGGCGCCCTGGCCCCGTGGGGAGGTTTCTTCCCCTACCGCTTCAACGCCTATCACCTCTTCGCGGACGCCATCTGGGATTTCAACTCGATGGGAGAAAACTATGTCTCCTTCAGTCCCAAGGTCTATGTCGGTGTCGGTGCAGCTTATACCGACGGCTACACCGACGACAAGATAGAGCCTGCGCATTCCTACCAATACACCGAGGGACCGAACCTCGTCCCCGGTTTCCGCTTCGGCAGCATCATGGAGTTTGACGGCAAGGACGGCTTCGGCTGGTTCGTGGACTTCGGATTCGAATTCTTCACCGACTGGTACGACGGCCTGTCCCCCGCGACCTTCCCGTTCGACGTGGACCCGAAACTTTCGGTCGGCATCATCTACCACCTTCCCAGAGCCAGGAAATGACAGTAGCCATCATCATAGCGGGCGGTTCGGGGTCGCGGATGGGACACGACATCCCCAAGCAGTTCCTGAACGTCTACGACAAGCCCGTCCTCATCTACACGCTTGAGGGCTTCCAGAAGCACCCGGGCATCGACGCCATCGAAGTCGTCTGCATCGACGGCTGGCACGACGTCCTGCGGGCCTACGCCAAGCAGTACGGGATCACGAAGCTGCAATGGGTGGTCTCCGGCGGCAAGACCGGCCAGGAGTCGATCCGCAACGGCGTCTTCGCCCTCGAAGACAAGTGCGCGGACGACGACATCGTCGTCATCCACGACGGCATCCGGCCGCTGGTCGAGCCGGAAGTCCTCACGGACGTCATCGTCACCTGCCAGCGCCATGGCAACGCCGTCAGTTCGCTTCCCTACAACGAGCAGATCTTCGTCATCGACGACGAGATCTCCACGACCCGGTATATCCCCCGGGAGACGCTCCGGCGCGTGTCCACGCCCCAGGCCTACCATTTCGCGAAACTCGACTGGGCCTACCACAAGGCCTTCGAAGAAGGGATCGGCATCCACGGCTCGTCCTACACGAACACGATGATGGTCGAACTGGGCGAACGGCTCTATTTCGCCAACGGTTCCGACAAGAACATCAAGCTCACGACCAAAGACGACCTGGAGCTGTTCAAGGCCTACCTGGCCATGTACAGACCCCACGAGAACAGATAATGACCCCCGTGACGGAACATCCGCTGTATCTGGAGGACCTGCACAGGATCTCCCGGTCGGATTTCATCCCCTGGGACCGCTTGCACGGCGCCACCCTGTTCATTTCCGGCGCGACCGGCATGATCGGGAGCTGCCTGACCGACCTCCTGCTCCTGCTGGACGCGGAACGCGGACTGGACTGCCGGGTCGTCGCCCTTTCCCGCAACGCGGAGAAGGCGCGCCGGCGCTTCGCGAAATGGAGCGGAGACCCGCACCTGCAGATCGTGGAAGGCGACGTCAACGCCGCGGACGGCCCCGCCTGGAGCGGACATTGCGACTATGTCCTCCACCTGGCCAGCAATACGCATCCGGTAGCCTACGCCACGGACCCCATCGGCACGATCACGGCCAATATCATCGGCACCCGCAACATGCTGGAACTTGCGGTCCGCAGCGCCGCCGGACGCTTCCTTTTCGCATCTTCCAACGAGATCTACGGAGAGAACCGCGGAGACCGGGAGCTCTTTGACGAGCAATACCTGGGATACATCGACTGCAACACCCTGCGGGCCGGATATCCGGAGAGCAAACGCTGCGGCGAAAGCCTGTGCCAGGCCTACCGCAAGCAATACGGGCTCGGCATCGCCATCGCCCGGCTGACGCGCTCGTTCGGCCCCACCCTCCAGCTCTCCGACACCAAGGCCCTGTCCCAGTTCCTCCGCAACGGCATCGCCGGACAGGACATCGTCCTCAAAAGCGAGGGCTTCCAGCATTATTCGTACACCTACGCGGCCGACGCCGTCGCGGGGCTGCTCACCGTCCTGCTCAAGGGCGCGGACGGCGAGGCCTACAACATCGCCGACGCCAGCTGCGACATCCGCCTCCGCGACCTGGCCGGGCTGATCGCCCGGGAAAACGGACGCCAAGTGGTCTTCCAGCTGCCGGACAGCACGGAAGCCGCCGGATTCAGCAAGGCCACGAAAGCGCGGCTGGACGGCGCGAAGATTGCGCGCCTGGGCTGGCATCCCGCCTACACCCTCGAAGAGGGCATCCGGCGGACGATGGCCGTCCTCAAAGACAGTTTATGATCCATTCGCTCAAGGAAACGGTGCACGGAATCATTGAACCGGCGTACTACAGATGCGTGCTGATCCCCCGTGCCCGCCGCCACCACGCCCAGCGGATCCGCCGGATCCGCGAACGCGGGAAGGCGAAGGTCTGTTTCCTGGTCGCTTCGCTGCCGATGTGGCGTTTCCAGGGCCTGTATGACCTGCTGGCCCAGGATCCCCGTTTCGAACTGATGCTGGCCCTGCATCCTTTCGACGCGCTTGCGCCCGTGGCCAAGCAGAAAGCCATGGCGGAGCTCCGCGACTACTGCTCGGCACACGGCATCCCCTGCCTCGACCTCCTGCCGGAAGAGCATCCGGGACAGGCGCTCCGGGAGCGCTTCGATCCGGACATCATTTTCTACCCGCAACCCTACAACCACCTGATGGGGAAGGACCTGGACGGGGTCTTCTTCCAGGACAGGATGATCGCCTATATCCCCTACGCCACGCTGACGGCCAAGGATTCCTGGGCCTACAAGACCCTGATCAACAATGTGGCCTGGCGGCTCTTCTTCCCTTCCGAATCCCGGAAACAGGACGCCGCGGCCGTGCTGTACAACGGCGGCAAGAACATCCGGGTCGTCGGCGAATCCATCTCCGACCTCTTCCGCGAACCGGTCCGGGAGCATGTCTGGAAGGCGCAGGACGCCCCCAAGAAACGCGTCATCTGGGCACCCCACTACTCCATCATGGCCGGCGGTCTGCTCCACCGGGATTCCTTCACCTGGCTGAGCCGCTTCATGTGGGAAATCGCACAGCGCTACCAGGACCGCATCCAGTTCGCCTTCAAGCCGCATCCCCGGCTGCTGACAACCCTGGCCGCCACGCCGGGCTGGAGCCAGGCGGACGCGGAGGCCTATTTCCAGCAATGGGCGGACGGCAGCAATACGCAGCTGGTCACCGGACCCTACGCCGACCTGTTCAAGGAATCCGACGCCATGATCCACGACAGCTCCTCCTTCACGGTGGAATACCATTTCACGCAGAAACCGGTCCTGTTCACCAGCACCGACCTGACGGGGGTCCTGTCGCTGCTGAACGACTTCGGCCAGGAGGCCGTGCTGGCGCACTACCTGGGCGAGACGGAGCAGAGCATCGTCAACTTCCTCGAAGACACGGTGCTGGGCGGCCACGATCCGATGAAAGCGACCCGGCAGGCGTTCTACGAGAAATACCTCCGGCCGCCCGGCAGCGGCAGCGTGGCCGGAAACATCTACCACGAAATCCTGCAGGGGCTGGGATTCGAAGAATAAGCCAAAATGGCTGAGACACTCAAGCAGAAAACCATCAAGGGAGCTTCCTGGAGCTTTGTCGAGCAGATCCTGACGCGCGGCGTCAATTTCGTGATCGGCATCATCCTGGCGCGCCTGCTGAGCCCGACCGACTATGGCCTGGTAGGGATGATGGGCGTGTTCATCGCCATCTCGCAGATCTTCGTGGACGGCGGCCTGGCCAACGCCCTGATCCAGACCAAGAACCCCACCGACAAGGATTTCTCGACGGTGTTCATCGTCAATATGACGCTGAGTTTCGTCTTCTACTGCATCCTGTACTTCACGGCGCCGCTCGTGGCCAATTTCTACGAGGAGCCGCTGCTGAAACCCCTGATGCGGGTCGTCGCGCTGATCCTGATCATCGTTTCGCTGTCTTCCATCCACGGGACGCTGCTCTCGATCCGGGTCGATTTCAAGACCAAGTCCATCATCTCCATCGCTTCGTCCCTCCTTTCCGGCGGCATCGGCATCTACTGCGCCTACAAAGGCCTGGGCGCCTGGGCGCTGGTCGCCCAGTCCGTCGCCTCGGCGGCCATCATCACCCTGCTGACGCTCGCGTTCGTGCACTGGATGCCGAAGCTGGTGTTCTCAAAAGAATCCTTCAAGCGCCTGTTCTCCTACAGCTCCAAATTGCTGGCCGCCTCGGTGATCAATGTCGCCTACGACAACGCCTACCCGATGGTCATCGGCAAGCGCTTCACCGCCGCGGACGTGGGACAATATACGCGCGCCGGGCAGTTCCCGCTCGTCGCCAACAACACGATCACGGGAGCGCTCAACCGCGTCGCCTTCCCCGTCCTCAGCCAGATCCAGGACGACAACGAGCGCCTGCTGAACGTGTACGAGAAATACATCCAGCTCTCCAGTTTCCTGATTTTCCCGGTCCTGCTGTGGCTCTGCGGCTGCGCGAGGCCGCTGGTGTCCTTCCTCCTGACGGACAAGTGGCTGGACTGCGTCCCGCTGATGCAGATCCTCTGTTTCAGCCTGCTCACCAACGGCATCACGCTCATCAACCTCAACCTGCTGTACGTGAAAGGCCGCTCCGACCTGGTCCTGCGGCTGGAAATCATCAAGAAGACGATCGCGTTCATCATCCTGTTCGTCTCGATGCTCTTCAGCCTGAAGGTGATGTGCTACGGCCAGGTGCTCTATTCCATCATCGCGCTTTGCCTCAACACGATCTATACGAAGAAGATTCTCGGATACGGACTGTTCCGGCAACTCAAGGTCATCTATCCCTATTTCCTGCTGGCCCTGGTGGTCCTGGCAGTGAGCCTGCTGATCTCGAACTTCGTCAGCCACCGCGTCCTGGCCCTGGTCCTTTCCTTCGGTGCCGGCGCCGTGGTCTATTTCCTGCTCAACAAGGTTTTCCGGCTCTACGCCTACCAGGAAGCGCGGGAACTGGTCCTCTCCAAACTGCGTAAGTAATGGCCTCCCAGCCCATCCTTTCCATCGTCATCCCGGCGTACAACGCCGCGGAATACTGCGCCGCGTGCTTCGATTCCATCCTGCGCGGCGGCAGCGACCCCGCCCGCTACGAGGTGGTCGTCGTGGACGACGGCTCGCGCGACGCCACGCCGGAGATCATCCGGTCCTACTGCGACGCGCACGCGAATTTCAGCGCCATCCGGCAGGAGAACAGCGGCGTCAGCGTAGCCCGGGAGAAAGGCACGGCCGCGGCGGCAGGAGCCTATATCTGGTTCATCGACAGCGACGACTACGTAGTCGAGAACGCGGTGGACAACGTCCTGGCCTGCATCGACGCGCATCCGGAGGTGGACGCGTTCTTCGCACCGACCCTGATGCGGGACGAGAATACCGGGCGGGAATGGGTCAAGCCGTATGCCGCGGCGCCGGAAGGCAGTCTGCCCGGCAAAGAGTATCTCAAGCGGCAGCCCGTGTCGATCTGCCCGGCCCAGTTCATCTTCAGGAAGGCGCTCGCCGCCAATCCCTGGATCCATTTCCCGAAGGGGCTGCGCCACGAAGACGAGTATTTCTTCCGGACCTTGCAGTACTTCGCACAGACCCTCCTGATACTGGACCGGCCGCTCTACGTCTACCGCCAATGGGGCGGGTCCTTCATGAATTCCGCATCCGACAAGTCGATGAACGACATGGTCGAGGTCTACAGGCAGCTGAAGGCCTTCGTGGAAGAAGGGGCCGCGGCCGAAGACCGCGAATGGCTCCGCGCCGACATCTTCTCCTTCCTGATGGGCACGCACTTCTGGCACATCGACACCCTGAAGACGGACACGTTCCGCGCCTTCCGGAAGAAGAACATCGCCTACATCAAGCAGGAATTCGCCGCCAACAGGCACCTGCTTTCGCGGAAGGACCGGCTGCTGGGCAGCCTGATGCTGCACTGCCCGGGCCTGTTCGCCGACCTGATGAAATGCAAGAGACAAGCCGCCTAGCTATGCAACACGCCTGGCTCATCATCGCGCACAACGAATTCGGGGTCCTGCAGAAGCTGATCTCGATGCTGGACGACGGCCGCAGCGACTTCTATGTCCACATCGACAAGAAGGTCGCGGTCCTGCCCGAGCTCCACGTGGAGAAAGGGCGCCTGACGCTCCTGAAGAAGCGCATCAACGTGAGCTGGGGCACCGTCTCCCAGATCCGGACGGAGCTCCTCCTGCTCGAGACCGCCTTGCAGAACGGTCCCTACGCCCATTATCACATCCTCTCCGGAACGCACCTGCCGCTCCGGTCCGTCGAAGAGCTGATGCGCTTCTATGACAGCCACGACGGCGAGGAGATCATGCGCTTCTGGAAGCCCAACGAGGGAGACGCCGACTTCAAGCTGCGGCGCTACCACTTCCCGATGCGCCACTTCAAGGTCCCGGGACACGCTTTCAGCCGCGCCGTGGAGGTCATCCTCTGGCGGGGCGCCCTGAAGGTCCAGAAGGTCCTGGGCATCCGGCATATGAAGCAGGTGGTCTTCCGCAAGACGGACAACTGGATGAGCCTGACGGAACGGGGAGCCCGCTTCCTGGTCGACAACCGGACCCGCATCCTGCGGAAATACAGATGGTCCTTCTGCGGGGACGAATATTTCGCGGCGACCGAACTGCTCGCCGAACCCGGCAGGTTCGACGTCCTGGACCATCAGCAGCTTCTCTATGTAGAATTCCTCGGGGATACCCCCCGGTCTTTCGCAGTGGACGCCTATCCCAGACTGCAGGAGACCCGGTATCTCTGGGCCCGTAAGTTTTCGATGAACCATGCGGACTGACTGGATCGACCTGCAGTCTAAGACGATCGACGCGCTCCGCTTCCCGATGGCGGTGGCGGTCGTGATGCTGCACAGCTGCAAGACCCTGATCGTGGATGCGACGGGGCCGATGAAGGCCCTCTGCATCTTCTTCCAGGAGGGCATCTGCCGCCTGGCGGTCCCCTGTTTCTTCTTCATCTCCGGCTACCTGTTCTTCAACAGGCTGCACGACTGGTCCTGGGACGAGTGGGGCCGGAAACTGAAAAACAGGGTCCGGACGCTGCTGGTCCCCTACCTCCTCTGGAACGTCATCGCCCTGCTGGCCTACTGGGGCTGGTACAATTTCCATACGGGTCCTGTCACCCTGTACCAGCAGTTCCTCGAATCCGGCGGCATCCGGATGTTCTGGAGCGTCACCGGAGCCCTGCCCGTCGGGTCGCAGGCCTTCCCCGTCGACGGTCCCCTCTGGTTCATCCGCGACCTGATGTTCTACATCCTGGCCACGCCGCTGATCTACCTGTTCATCCGCCGGGCGCGGATCTACGGCGTCCTGGCCCTGGGGCTCGTGTTCCTGGCTTTCCGCCGGGTGGTCCCGGAAGGCCTGCTGTTCTTCGTCTTCGGCGCCTTCATGCAGCTCTCCGGGCGGAACATCCTGGAGACGGTCTGGCCCTTCCGGACGCGGCTGCTCATCCTGACCTCCCTGTTCCTGGCCATGACCTGCTACCTCAACGACGTGTCCGAATACTGGTGCCGGTTCAGCAAGTTCTTCCTCATCGTCTGCGGCATCGGGGCGGCCTTCTGCCTGGCCGCCTGGAACTGGGAGAGCCGCACGCGCCTGTCCGTGCCTTTCCTGGCCCGCAGCAGCTTCTTCATCTTCGCCGCGCACGAGATCCTCATCCTGAAGAACGTCGCCCGGCCGCTCGTCGATTCGGTGATCCCCACGCACACCGCCTGGGGCAACTTCATAGCCTTCTTCCTGGTACCCGCGCTCGCCGTCGCCATCTGCCTGGGCCTGCTCTTCGTGATGCAGAAGCTCCTGCCGCGCACGACCGGCGTGCTGACGGGCAGCAGGCAGCTCCAAACCGCATAAGACCATGACGCCCAAAGAAAGATTCCTCGAATGGTGGATCCGCCCGGAGAAGTACTACATCAGGCGCTATCTCCGGTTCCTGCGGAAAGAGGAGAAATACACCTTCACCCGCCCCTGCAAAGTGCTTAGCCTGTGGTATCGCGGCCGCAAGAACCGGCTGGGATCCCGCCTGGGCTTCATCATCGCCGCGGGCTGCTTCGGGGAGGACCTGCACCTGGAGCACTACGGCTCCGTGATCGTCAACCCCAAGGCCCGCATCGGCAAGGGCTGCATCATCCACGGCAACTGCTGCATCGGCAGCAACGGCGGCTATCCCGACGACTCCCCCGTCATCGGCGACCACGTCGACATCGGGCAGAACGCCCAGATCCTCGGCGGCATCCGCATCGCGGACAACGTCCGCATCGGGGCCGGCGCCGTGGTCGTCAAGGACGTCCTGACGCCCGGCGTGACCGTCGTGGGCGTCCCCGGCAGAATCATCAATTCCTGAATCCTTCCCCATGTCCGAACTCGACGCCCGCCAGTCGGAACTCATCAAGGCCATGCGCTTCCCGCTGATCGTCCTGGTGCTCTTCGAGCACTCGGTCGGCGCGGACCTGGCGCCGATGAGGAGGTCGCTGGACGGCGCGAACATATTCCATTTCACGACAGAGCTGATCTCCAGGCACTTCTGCTCGATTGCGGTGTGCTGGTTCTTCGTCCTGTCGGGATTCCTGTTCTTCCGCAACCTGAAGGAAGGAGAGGCCGGCAAAGGCTGGTTCGTGGACAAATGGAAACGGCGTACGCATACGCTCCTGATCCCGCATCTTTTTTGGAACCTGTTCTATGTCCTGGTCATCCTGGCGGTCACCTGGCTGTTCCGGCTGGCCGGCATCGCCGCGTCGGCGGATATGATGTACAGCGTCAAGCAGGGCCCGCTGTTCTGGTTCGTCACCGGTCCGGCCGATTATCCGCTGTGGTACCTGCGGGACCTGATCGCGGCGACGGTACTCGCGCCGGCGCTCTATTTCGTCGTCAAGAAGGCGCCCAGGCTGTCCCTGCTCCTGCTGGCCGCCCTCTACCTCTGCACCTTCTTCGTGAAAGGCACCCTCTTCCAGGCCGTCTCGTTCTTCGGGGTCGGCGCGTGGATGGGGATCCACCATACCAACATGCTGGGGCTCTGCCGGAAGGTCCGGTATCCGGCGGCCGTCCTGACGGTCGCGCTGGCCGTCCTCGCCACCTGCAGGTACGGGCACGAGACGCATCAGCTGTTCCGCCTGCTCTTCTTCCCCTTCGGGATGATCACGTTCCTGAACGTCTGCGACCTGCTGATCCGGCGTCCCCGGACCAAAGAGCGGATGATCCGGCTGTCGGAGACGGTGTTCTTCATCTACGCCGCGCACGAGATCTACATCCTCGGCTGGACGAAGGGCCAGTTCCTGCGGCTGTTCGGCGCGCAGCTCGCCAGCCGCTGGGCGGCCTATTTCGTCGTCCCGGTGGTCGTACTGCTCATTTGCCTGGCCCTGTTCTATCTCCTCAAGAAACTGACGCCCAGGACCCTGGCTTTCGCCTGCGGCGGGCGCGTCCAAACTGACAAGGCATGATCCCGTTAGCCATCGCATTCACCCCCAACTACTTCGTCCAGGCGGCCACCCTGCTCCGCTCGGTGCTGGATGCCTGCCCCGAAGGGAAGTTCCGCGTGGTGTGCCTCCTGACGGAGGAGATCCCCGTCCGGATGCAGGACAAGCTGCAGCGGCTGGGCGCCGGGCGGCTGGCGCTGGAATTCATCCCGCTGAAGGGCCGCCTGCAGGGCGTCTACATCGACCCGCGCTACTCCGAGGCGGCGTCGCTGCGCCTGCTGCTGCCCGAGCTCCTGCCGGAGCTGGACCGCATCATCTACCTGGACTGCGACATCGTCGTGCGCCAGGACCTGGCGCGCCTGTGGCAGGAAACGGACCTCGGCGACAACTACCTCGGCGTCGTGTTCGAGGCGGCGATCGAGGGGCAGGCCGAGCGCTTCCGCGCGCTGGGCTGCGACCCGGACCGCTATTTCAACTCCGGATTCCTGCTGATGAACCTGGCGCAAATGCGCGCCGACAAGATATCGGAAAAGCTGCTGGAGGCCTGCCGCGTCCCCTACCTGGAATTCCCGGACCAGGACGCCCTCAACCAGGTCTGCCAGGGACGCGTGCTGCCGCTCAGCCCGCTCTACAACAGCATCCGCACCTTCTTCATCCCGAAATACAAGCCCGAATTCGTCCGCCTGTACGGCGAAGGGCTGTGGGAGCGGGTGCAGCGCGAGGCCACCATCCACTACACGGGCGGCAAGCCCTGGAACCTCCTCACCGTCCAGTTCGGCGCCTGGTGGCGGGTCTACGACACGCTCCCGGCCGAGATCCGGGACGAATGGAAGCCCGGCAGGATGTACTTCTTCTGGATGTTCTACCGCACCCCCTTCGGGCGGCTCTTCGACGCCGTCCGGGGCCTCAAGCAGCGAATCGGATGAAACACGCCTACCTCATCCTCGCGCACCACGAGTTCGCGCTGCTCCAGACCCTGATCGGGTGTCTGGACGACGCGCGCAACGACATCTACGTGCATGTGGACAAAAAGGTGAAGACCTTGCCGGAACTGCACGCGGAGAAGGCCCGGCTGGTCCTGCTCCGGAACCGGGTGGACGTGCGCTGGGGCGACTACACGGTCGTGGAAGCGGAGTTCGCCCTCTTCTCGGCGGCGAAGAAGAACGGCCCCTATGCCTACTATCACCTCCTGTCCGGCGTGGACCTGCCGATCAAGAGCCAGGACTATATCCACCGCTTCTTCGAGGCCCACAAGGGCAAGGAATTCATCGGCTACACCCTCACGGGCATGACGCCGGAAACCGTCCGCAAGGTCCAGCGCTGGCACCTCTTCCCGGGCGACTTCAAGAACCGGTCGCAGGTCCGGCGCGTGCTCCGCTCCGGCTGGATCCGGGTGCAGGAAGCCGTCGGCTACCGGCGCAACCGGCAGGTCGATTTCAAGAAAGGCTCCCAGTGGGTCAGCGTGACCGAAGCGATGGTCCGCTGCTTCCTGGAGCACGAAATGTGGGCCCGCAAGGTGTTCACGCACACCTTCTGCTCCGACGAAATGGTGTTCCAGACCCTGTGCTGGGACTCTCCCCTGCGCTTCGCGCTCTACAACACCCAGGACGACGGCACCGGCTGCATGCGCCTCATCGGCTGGCGCGACAACGGCGAGCTCGTGGACTGGAGCGCGGCGGACTACGACCGCCTCGCCGCCTCGCCGGCCCTGTTCGCACGCAAGTTCAACAGCTCCGACCCGGCCTTCATCGACAGAATCCTGGCTTTGTCCAAATGAAAGTCAGCCTGATCATACCCGTCTATAACGCCGCGGGCACCCTTCCGGCCACGCTGGAAAGCATCCGCGCGCAGCGTTTCCGCGATTTCGAGGTCGTCTTCGCCGACGACGCCGGCACCGACGGCTCCGTCGCGCTGCTGGAGCGCTTCTGCGCCGACAGCGGCCTGCCCTGCAAGCTGCTGCGGGCGGAGAAGAACGGCGGGGCGGCGGCGGCCCGCAACCGGGCGCTGGATGCCGCCGAAGGCGAATATCTGGCCTTCGCGGACGCCGACGACCTGCTGGATCCGGCGCTGCTGGAGCGCGCGGTCGCGGCAGCGCAGACGGCGGACGGACCCGCCGACATCGTCGGCTGGGACTGGACGCTGGGGCGCACGGCGCAGGGCGGCCGCTACATGCGCCAGGCCGACTATGCCTCCGCCGAGGAGGCACTCTGCAACCTCACGGGCGGCACGATGCGCTGGAACCTCTGGATGTTCCTGGTCCGCCGGGACCTGGTCGAAAGCCGGAAGCTCCGCTTCATTCCGGGCGCGGACCTGGGCGAGGACATGCAGTTCATGCTGCGCGCCTTCCTGCACGCCGGGCGCGTGGCGCAGGTCCACGAATCGCTCTACCGCTACAATGCGGTCAACGGCAGTTCCATCAGCCGCGAATTCAGCCCGGAACGGCGCGCGCAGATCGAGACCAACCTCGATGCGGCGGAGCGCGCCTTCGCCGGCTCGGACTTCGTCCAGGCCCATCCCGACGCGTTCACGGACCTCAAGCTCTTCCTCAAGCGCCCGCTCCTCATCGGCACGGACAAGAAGCAGTACGAGACCTGGTACGCCTGGTTCCCGGAAGCCAACGGGCGCGCCCGGCAGCGGGGCTCCCTGCCCCTGCACACCTATCTTCTGCAAAAGATGGCCGCCCGCCGCTGCTGGGCCGGCGTCATGTTCTATAATCTGTTGGTATATAAATTCGTGTACGGTATCCTTTACCGCTAGACTTTCCAGATATGCTTAGACTTCTACGCAGGTGCATCCTGATCCTGACGACCAGTTTCTTCCTGTTCCCGTTCTCCTTCCCGTTCCTTCCGGAAGCGATCAACACGAAAATCATCGTCGCCGCCTTCGGCGTCCTCGCCTTTGTCCTCGACAGCGTGCGGAAACGTTCGTTCTCCTTCTCGGAGCCGACGCTCTTCTCCGCCCTGCTGGCGGGCATCTTCTCGGTGTGGTGCCTTTTCAGCGTGACGATCAACGGCACGTACGACACCATCTACGCGGACTATATCGTTTCGTTCGCGACCTGGATGGCGGGCGGCTACGGCGTCTACGCGCTCCTCAAATGGGAATACGAAGAGGTGGACCTGGAGATCATGACCCGGTATCTGGCCCTGGTCGGCGTGTTCCAGTGCGTCACGGCGGTCCTGATCGACAATGTCTCCTTCGTGGAGCGCCTGGTGGACCACATCATGTACCAGCCCGGCGACTTCTACAAGGTGAACCACCGTATGTACGGCCTGGGCGCGGCGCTGGACCCTGCCGGCGTGCGCTTCTCGGTCATCCTGATCATGATCGCCCACCAGTTCTCCACCAATCCCAACGTGCGGGCCAACCGGCTCTTCCAGGCCACGGACCTGGGCGCCTTCGCCATCATCGTCATCATCGGCGCCGTGATTTCCCGTACGACCCTGGTGGGCGCCGGCATGGGCCTGACCTACATCATCATCTCCCTCTTCCGCATGCGCAAGGGCGGATTCATCACGACCAGCATGGTCCGGATGTTCTTCTGGTTCTTCATCGTGATGATCGTCATCGTCGGCACGAGCATCTACTTCTACCGGACCAGCGACACGTTCCACAGCTACCTGCGCTTCGGATTCGAAGCCTTCTTCAACTGGGTGGAGACCGGCGAATTCCGCACGCACTCCACGGACATCCTGGAGTCCATGTGGGTCTGGCCGGACAACCTGGAGACCTGGCTCATCGGCCGGGGCACCTTCGGCGTCTTCGACAACGACACCGATATCGGATATTGCAACTTCACGCTTTATTGCGGCCTGATCGGCCTGCTCATCTTCTCCGTCTTCTTCATCTACTGCCACACGGTGCAGATCCGCAAGTTCCGCAAGTTCGAACTGGCCGCCTGGATGCTGGTCGCCCTGACCTTCATCGTCTGGATCAAGGTCGCGACGGACATTTTCTTCATCGACGCGCTCCTGTTCTGCATCGTCGGCGACTATGAAGGCGAGGAGGAAGACGTCACATACGCCGACCGTATCGTTCCTGATGACATTCGCGTTCGCAAATAGCAAGATGCCGCCCGTCCGGGCGCTGCTGGTGCTGTGCATCGTGCTCGGGCACTTCTCCTTCTACGGAGTGCCCGCGCTCGGAGCGTTCCGCAGCATCGCGCCGCCGGCCGTGGCGATGTTCCTGTTCATCTCGGGCTACGGGCTGACCCGTTCCTTCCGGACGAAGGGCGCCGACTACCTGCAGGGCTTCTTCACGCGCCGGGTGTTCCGGATCGTGCTGCCCGCCCTGCTGGTCGTCCTGCTGCACCTGCTGCTGGGCGGCGGCTCCGGGATGCGCTTCTTCGAGCGCGCGCGGGCGATCGCCACGCATGGGCAGACGCTGCTGCCGCATTACTGGTTCGTCTGGGCCATCCTGTTCGACTACCTGCTGTTCTGGCTGTGCCGGAAGCTCCTGCCGGAGAGAATCGCAAACTGGGCCATCCTGGCGGGCGTCCTCCTGTTCATGGCAGGGACGGCGTACGCGGGCTTCGACCGCTGCTGGTGGGTCTGCGCGCTCGCCTTCCCGGCCGGCGCGTTCTTCGCGGACCGCGAAGAAGCGGTTTACGGCCGCTGCGGGAAAGGAGAAATCGACTTCTGGCTGGCGTTGCTGGCCCTGGGCATCGTAGGCGCGGGACTCTATCTGACCCGCAACGTCGTCTGCTGGACGCTCTGCTACGCCGTCATCACCCTGTTCGCCGCCCTGGTCATTGCCCGGCTGTCGCTGGACAGGCTGCGCCTGCCGGTCCTGACCTGGCTCGGAGGCATCTCCTACGAGCTTTACCTGGTGCACATCCCGGTGATGGCTTTCCTGCGGAAGATCTGCGGGGCGGACTTCTCCCAGGTCCTGTTCGTCGCGGCCACGCTCGCGCTCAGCGTCCTCGCGGCCTTCGCGATCCGTCTCCTGTGCCAACTGGCAACACGTAAATAACCGGAATCCTATGAAACTCGTCTACTGCATCGCAAGCGTCTACAACCCCGGCGGCATGGAGCGGGTGCTGCTCAACAAGCTCCGCTGGTGGCTCCGCCGCGGCGACTGCGAACTGCTGGTCGTGACCACCGACCAGCAGGGCAGGCCGCCCTTCTACGAATTCCCGCCGGAAGTCCGGATGGTCGATCTCGGGATCAACTACACGGAAGACCTCGGGCGCGGCGCGCTGGCGCATACCCTCGCCTACCTCCGCAAGCGCCGCCTGCACCGCAAGGCGCTCACGGAGCTGCTGATGCGCGAGAAGGCCGATTTCGTGATTTCCCTCTTCCCTTCCGAGTCTTCCTTCATCCCCCGGATCAAGGACGGGAGCCGGAAGATCCTCGAACTGCATTTCAACAAGCAGTTCCGCCTGCAGTACAACCGCAAGGGTCTGATGGGCCTGGCCGACCGCATCCGCACGCGGATGGACGAGCGGCTCGTGCGGCGCTTCGACCGCTTCGTGGTGCTGACGCGCCAGGACGCCGCGATGTGGGGCCAGCTGCCCAACCTGTCCGTCATCCCCAACGCCGCCATCGCACAGCCCCTTCCGCACCAGACGGGCAACCACCGCGTGATCGCCGTCGGGCGCCTGGACTACCAGAAAGGCTTCGACCGCCTGCTGGACGCCTGGGCCCTGATCCCGGAGGAGCTGCGCAAGACCTGGCGCCTGGACATCTTCGGCCAGGGCGAATGGGAGCAGCTGCTCAAGGACCGGATCCTGCAGCTGGGCATCGCGGACTCCGCCCGGATCAACGCGCCGACCAGCCACATCTTTGAAGAATATGCCGCCAGCGACTTCCTCGTGATGACTTCCCACTACGAAGGCTTCCCGATGGTGATGATCGAGGCGATGGCCTGCGGCGTGCCCGCCGTGAGCTTCGATTTCCTCTGCGGCCCGCGCGACATCATCGCCCCGGGCCTCAACGGCATCATCGTACCCGAGGGCGACATCCCCGCCCTGGCGGCGGAAATGCAGCGCCTGATGGAAGACCCCGCGCGGCTGGAGAATATGTCCGCGCAGGCGCGCAAGATCTCCGAGGCCTACTCGGAAGACGCCGTGATGGGCCGCTGGAACCTTTATTTCACTGATATGCTCCGCAAATGAGCGCACAGAACACAGGACAACGCTACCCGTTCATCGATCTGCTGAAGGTCATCCTGACCGTCGGGATCGTGCTGCGGCACGCCACGCTGGCGGGTGTCGCCGGACGCTCCCGTGCGTTCGACCTCTTCAGCCTGGGCGTCGAATCGGTGACGGAGGTCTGTGTCCCGCTGTTCTTCATCCTGTCGGGCTTCCTGTATTTCCGCAACGTCCCGGCCAGGCCGGGAGCCGGCTACTTCTGGGACAAGACCCGCCGGCGCGTGACGTCGCTGCTGGTCCCCTACCTGATCGCCAACGTGGTCGCCTTCGTCCTCTACTGGCTGGCCCACCGCTTCGCGCCCGGGATGCTTTCCGGCTTCCTCGGCGACGACTGGCGCAATCCGCTGTTCATCTTCGTGACCGGGCCGGTCAACCTGTCGCTCTGGTTCATCCGCGACCTCATCATCGCCTGCCTGCTCGCGCCGCTCTTCTACCTCTTCGTCCGCTACACCCGCATCTGGGGCATCATCGCGCTGGGCGTCGTGTGGTTCGCCGTGGACAGTTCGCCGCTCTACAATTTCTGGTTCGCCATCGGCGCCTGGGCGGCCGTCTGCCAGGGAGAGAGGACCGGCAGATTCCTGGACAGCGTCCGCTGCAAGGTCCCCCTGGACGCCGCCGCCTGGTGCTTCTTCATCTACCTGTATCACTATATCCCCGCTATTTCCTTCAAGAAGCTGCTGGTGGCGGCCGTAGAGCCGCAATCCTTCTTCGCCCTCGCGGGGACCTACCTGGCCACGGCCCTGCTCACGCTCGGACTGGTGACCGGCGTCTACTGGCTGCTTAAGAAAACCGCCCCGCGCCTGACCGGCGTACTGGTCGGCGGAAAGATATGAGTCACAAGTTGCTCCAGATCAATCCGGTCGTCCGGCTCAACACCTCGACCGGACGCATCATGAAGGAAATCGGCGAGATGGCCATCGCTGCCGGCTGGGAAAGCTATATCGCCTACAGCCGCGCCCGCGACGGGGTGCCGCAGCACACGTCGCAGCTGGTGCCGGTCGGCGACCGGCTGGACCTGGCGGTCCACGCCGTGGCCACGCGCCTGTTCGACGCGCACGGGCTCGCTTCGCGCCGCGCCACGCGCGAACTGATCCGGCGCATCCGGGAGATCGACCCGGACGTCGTGCACATCCACAATGTCCACGGCTATTTCCTCAACTATCCCCTGCTCTGCGAATTTCTCCGGCAGCGCGGCAAACCCGTCATCTGGACGGTGCACGACTGCTGGCTCTATACCGGGCACTGCTACCACTACGCCTCCGCGCACTGCGACAAGTGGCGGACGGGCTGCGGACACTGCCCGCAGAAGCGGGCCTTCCCGTCCAGCTGGCTGCTGGACCGTTCGGCCCGCAACTGGCGCCTGAAGAAGCAGGCCATCGGCTCCCTGGACCAGCTGACCGTCGTCACGGTCTCGGACTGGATGCGCCGGGAGATGGCCTCCTCCTTCCTCGCCGACAAGCCTTTCCGGGTCATCCACAACGGCATCGACCTGGACGTTTTCCGGCCCGAAGCCGCGGCGGACGCCTCCCGTACGGAGGGGACCCTGCTGCTCGGCGTGGCCAGCATCTGGCTGGAGGAGAAGGGGCTGGGCGACTTCATCGCCCTGGCCGGCCGGCTCCGCGAAGACGAGCACCTGATGCTCGTGGGCCGCATGACAGAAGAACAAAGACGCCGCATCCCTGCCGGCGTACAACTGATTGAACGTACGGAGAACGCCGGGAAACTGGCCGCCCTGTACGCTGTTGCCACGGTGCTGCTCAACCCCACCTGGCAGGACAACTACCCTACCGTCAACCTCGAGGCCATCGCCTGCGGCACGCCGGTCGTCACCTATCGCACCGGCGGCAGCGTGGAGGCGGTCACGGAGGGGACGGGATTCGTCGTGGAGCAAGGCGACATAGACGGCTTGCTCCTTCGCGCCCGCGAACTCGCGTCGGCGGACCGTGCCGCGACGGCCGCCCGCTGCCGGGAGTACGCGCAGCATCATTTTGGAAAACAAAAGTGCTACCAAAACTATATCCATTTCTATGAAGATCTTACAACTAGGTAAGTTCTACCCTATTCACGGAGGCGTAGAGAAGGTCATGTGGGACCTCACCGTCGGCCTGGCCGAACGAGGTATCACCTGTGACATGCTCTGCGGAATCCTCCCTGACGAATCGATCGAACCGGAGTACGTAGACGTATCCCGGAAGACACCTGACGGTTATGAGATCAGCCTGGGACCGTACGGCCGGGTGATCTGCGTCAGAGCTATTACGAAAAAAGCCGCTACGATCATCTCGCCGGTCATGGTCCGATGGTTGCGCAAGCATGCGGCGGAGTACGACATCATCCACGTCCACCATCCGGACCCGATGGCCGCGCTGGCTCTCCGGCTGAGTGGTTACAAAGGACGCGTAATTCTCCATTGGCACAGCGACATTCTGACCCAGAAATTCCTGCTGTTCTTCTACAAGCCCCTGCAGTCCTGGCTGATCCACCGCGCGGAGCGCATCATCGGCACGACGCCCGTCTATGTCCGGGAATCTCCATACCTGAAACGGGCCCAGTACAAGGTTACCTGCGTCCCGATCGGCATCGCTCCGGTTGTATATGACAGCCGGGACGTCGTCGCCTTCCGGGCCAAATACCCGGGCAAGCACATCGTCTTCGCCCTGGGCCGGCTGGTCCCCTACAAAGGATTCCGGACCCTGGTCAAGGCAGCCAGCCACCTGGGTCCCGACTACCAGATCCTGATCGGCGGCACCGGCCCGCTGTACGAATCCCTGCAGAAGTCCATCGAGGCTTTGGGCCTGCAGGAGCGCATCCAGCTGCTGGGCTTCGTCGACAACGCCCTGCTGCCCGTCCTGTTCGGCGCCTGCGACGTGTTCGTGCTCAGCTCGGACCGCAAGACCGAGGCGTTCGGCATCGTCCAGATCGAGGCCATGTCCTGCGGCAAGCCGGTCGTGGCCACGGAAATCCCGCAGTCCGGCGTCTCCTGGGTCAACCGGGAAGGCGTTTCCGGCCTCAACGTCCCGCCGGGCAACAGCCTGGCCATGGCGGAAGCGATCCGAAGCATCTGCCGCAACCCGGACGATTACCTGCAGTTCGCCGCCGGCGCGATGGAGCGCTACGAAGAACTCTTTACTTCCCGTAAGATGATAGATAAAGTAATCAAAGTATATGAACAACAAGATTAAACTTTCGCTGCTGGCAGCCGGAGTGTTGTTGGCAGCCTGTTCCACGCCCAACAAGCTGGGGCTCCTCCGCGATCTGGAGTACAACCTCCCGTTCGATGCGTCGGCGGCCCCGGAACTGACGCTCAAGGTCGATGACCGCATCACCGTCCAGGTATTCAGCGACGAGCCGGCCCTGGCCGCTCCGTTCAACACGATCAGCGTGACCGATGTGGAAACGGCTGACCTGCTGACCGTCACCTACGGGGTGGACGTGCGCGGCGACATCGATTTCCCTGTCCTGGGCACGATCCACGTCGAAGGACTGACGCTCAAGCAGGTCCAGGACGAGATTGCCCGCCAGATCCGCGACCGGGGCTACATCAAGGACCCCGTGGTCAAGGCGGAGCTGGTCAACTTCACCATCACGGTGATCGGTGAGATGGGTTCCCTCCTGCTCCCGGTCGAGGGCAACAGCATCAACATCTTCCAGGTCCTGGCCCAGATCGACAGCAAGTCCACGGAGAACTCCAAGCTCCCCGACGTGATGGTCGTCCGGACCGAGGACGGCAAGCGGGAAGCCTACTCGATGAACCTGCAGAGCAAGGACATCTTCAATTCTCCCGTCTTTTATCTCCAGCAGAACGACATCGTCTACGTGCAGCCTCGCGGATTGAGGCTCTCGAGCGGCGGTGACGCCTTCGTACAGGTCTTCGCCCCGGTCGCTTCTGCCATCGCTTCCGTTGCATACATTCTTATCTGGACAGCCCGTTAGCCCTATGAAAACAGCACCTAGAAAAGTAACCCGCAACGAACAGGTCAACCTGGTCGACCTGTTCTACTACCTGATCGGCAACTGGTATTGGTTCCTGTTGTGCGTCCTCCTGGCCCTTGGCGTAGCCTATTACCGCTACGCCCGGATGCCGTTCATCTACAGCAGCGGCGTGACCGCCATCATCAAGAACCCCGGCGAAGAGCTCCGCACCGCCCGGCTCGAGACCTACGACCAGATGATCAACAAGGTCTCCGTCACCAACGAGCAGCTCCAGCTCCGTTCCCTGACGATCATGACCGAAGTCGTCAAGGCCCTGGACGCCGACGTCAACTATCTGGACCGCATCAAGTTCCGTGACGTCGAGCTCTACACCTCGCAGTCCCCCGTCCGCATGGCGTTCAACCGCGAGAAGAGCGATCCCGGCTCGGTCAACATCACCGTGATCCCGGAAGATGCCGGACACATCCGGGTCCAGACCTCGACCGGCACCCAGCTCGTGGCGCTGGGCGACACCGTCGCCCTCGGCCGCGGCAAGGTCGTCTTCCTTCCCACGGGCCGCTATACGCCGGAGCAGTACGGCCAGGCCATCCGGATCCAGAAGATTCCGGTCAACTGGGCCGCCCAGGCATATATCTCCCGCCTGTCCATCGCACATGACAAGCAGATCCTCACGCTGATCGAGCAGGACTACAACGCACAGCGCGCCGCCGACATCATCAACATGCTCGTGATCAAGTACAACGAGGCGGCCATCCGCGAGAAGAACCGCGTCGCCGTCCACACGGAGGACTTCATCAACGAGCGCCTCGCGATCATCGAGGAGGAACTGGGCGGCGTCGAAGGCGAGCTCGCCCGTTTCAAGAGCAAAAACCAGATCATGGACCTGGACTACACGGCCAATATGTACCTGGGTGACAGCCGCGGCTACAACGCCGAGATCGTGGGCGTGGAGACCAAGCTGGCCCTGTCCAACTACCTCAAGGACCACGTCGCGAGCGCCGCGGACTCCTATCGCCTGATTCCGGGCAACATGGGTCTGGAGGACAACTCGATGGACGAGGTGATCGGCCGCTACAACGACCTCGTGCTGCAGCGCGACCGGCTGGTCGCGGCCAGCAGCACGACCAGCCCGGCTGTCCTGAAACTGGAAAACACCCTCGGTTCGCTGCGTTCCAACATCCTGGGGATGATCTCCAACCTCCAGACGAGCCTCGAGATCCAGCGCCGCGACCTCTCCGAGCGTGAGCGCAGCGCCGCCGCGCGCTTCTCCTCAATGCCGACCAAGGAGCGCCAGATGCTCGAAATCCAGCGCCAGCAGTCCATCAAGCAGGAGCTGTACCTCTTCCTCCTCAACAAGCGGGAAGAGAACGCCCTCTCGCAGGCCATGGCTGACGACAACATCCGCGTCGTCGACCCGGCCGTCGCGAACCTGACGCCGACTTCGCCGCAGCGTATGAAGATCGTCATGCTCGCCATCCTCATCGGCCTGCTCATCCCGGCCGTCATCCTGATCGCCCGCCTGTTCCTGGACACCAAGATCCGGACGCGCAAGGAGATCGAGGAGAACATCGACGTGCCGTTCCTCGCGGAAATCCCGCTCAACAGCACCCTGCGCGGCATCGTCTTCAAGCAGGGCAAGCACAAGCAGGGACACGACGACCCGTCGCCGTTCGTCTACGACCCGACCTCGCACACGATCTTCACCGAGGCCATGCGTATGCTCTGTACGAACCTCAGCTTCCTGGATTCGGGCAAGAAGGCGCCGTTCGTCATCGCGACGACGTCCTATTCCTCTTCCTCCGGCAAGACGTTCATCACCGCCAACATGGCTTCCTGTCTGGCCGATGCGCAGAAGCGCGTCATCCTGGTCGACACCGACATGCGCAAGCGCTCCCTGTCGGGCGTGTTCGCGCTCAAGCACAAGACCAAGGGCCTGTCCAACTACCTGTATGACCTCGACCTGACCGTCGACGACATCCTCTACAAGGACGTCAAGTCCGGCATCGACTTCATCCCCGCCGGCGCCGTGCCGCCCAACCCGACCGAACTGCTGGGCCGCCCGCGCCTCGAGGAACTCATCGCAGACCTGCGCCAGAAGTATGACTACATCCTGCTCGACGGCGTGCCTATCCAGATGCTGGCCGACCCGATCGTGCTGAACCGCGTGGTGGACATCAACCTGTTCATCCTCCGCAGCGGCCAGCTCGACCGCCGTATCCTCCCGCAGCTGGACGAGCTCAACGACAAGCACCACCTGCACAACATGGCCATCATCTTCAACGGACCGCAGATCAAGAAGCGCCGCGGCTACGGCTTCGGATCCTACGGATACGGCTACGGCTATGGCTACGGCTATGGCTATGGTTACGGATACGGTTATGGAGACGAGCCCAAGAAGAAGCGCTTCCTGGGAATCTTTAAACGCAAGTAAAAATGACCATTGCAGTCGATTTCGACGGCACCATCGTCGAGAACAAGTACCCTGAGATCGGGAAGGAGCTCCCCTTTGCCATCCAGACCCTGCAGCTCTTGCAGGAAGAGGGCAACCGGCTCATCCTTTTCACATCCCGCGAGGGGGACCTGCTCGACGAGGCGATCGCCTTCTGTCACGAACGGGGGCTGGACTTCTATTCCACCAACAGCAACGACCCGCCCGAGGCCATGTTCCCGCGCCATACCGCCAAGGTCATTGCGGACGTCTACATCGACGACCGCAACCTGGGCGGCCTGCCCGACTGGAACACGATCTATGAAATGATCGGCCAGAAGCGGGCGGAACGCCGCGAGAAACACAAGCGGAGGCACCGCTGGCCCTGGAAGAAGTAAGCCGCCTCCGACACCGGACGAGGCATCTCCGAATTGGCCGTCCTGCACTTGCAGGGCGGCCTATTTTTTGTTATCTTTGTGGATACGACTAAAACTTACTTTTCACTGACTATGTTCAAAGGACATCCCAAAGGTCTCTACGCCTTAGCCCTCGCCAACACCGGCGAGCGTTTTGGTTACTACACCATGCTGGCCATCTTCATGCTGTTCCTCCAGGCCAAGTTCGGCTGGGAGCAGGCGGCCGCCAGCCAGCTCTACTCGATTTTCCTCGCCCTCGTCTACTTCATGCCCGTGGTCGGCGGCTGGCTCGCCGACAAGATCGGTTTCGGCAAGTGCGTGGTCACCGGCATCTGCGTGATGTTCGTCGGCTACCTCGCCCTCTCCATCCCGACGGCCGCCAACGGCCTGGGCGTGGCCTTGATGATCGGCGCCCTGTTCCTCATCAGCGTGGGCACGGGCCTGTTCAAGGGCAACCTCCAGGTGATGGTGGGCAACCTCTATGACGATCCGAAATATTCCGCCAAGCGCGATTCCGCGTTCAGCCTCTTCTATATGGCGATCAACATCGGCGCGATGTTCGCACCTTCCGCCGCGACGGCCATCACCAACCGCTTCCTCGGCAAGGCCGGCCTCGTCTACAAGGCCGACATCCCCGCCCTGGCGCACCAGCTGCTCGACGGCACCATCACGGCAGACAATGCCGCCCGCCTCGACGAGCTGCAGTCCGCGATGCCTGACGCCGCGGTGGCCGCGATGGATCCCTCGGTCTTCAGCTCCTACTACATCGAGCACCTGTCCTCGGCCTACAATATGGGCTTCGCCGTGGCCTGCGTGTCGCTGATCGTCTCCATCGCCATCTACTTCTTCTGCCGCAACTGGTTCAAGCACGCCGACATCAACGCCAAGCAGGCGGCCGCGCAGGGCAACACCAGCGTGGAGCTGACCCCGAAGCAGACCCGCGAGCGCGTCGTCGCCCTCATCATGGTCTTCGCCGTGGTGATCTTCTTCTGGATGGCCTTCCACCAGAACGGTCAGTCGCTGACCTGGTTCGCCCGTGACTACACGCAGAGCACCGCCACCGGCTGGCCGAAGCTCGGCTTCAACATCTGGATCCTCGCGCTGCTCGCCGCTTCGATCTATACGCTGTTCGGCGCCTTCCAGTCCGAGAAGACCCGGGGCAAGCTCACCTGCGGTCTCATCACGCTCCTCCTCTGGGGCGGCGCCTTCTGGATCTACAAGGGCATGCCCGCCGTGCTCGACATCCAGCCGCAGCTCTTCCAGCAGTTCAACCCGTTCTACGTGGTCTTCCTGACCCCGATATCGATGGCCATCTTCAACGGCCTCGCCAAGAAGGGCAAGGAGCCCAGCGCACCGGTCAAGATCGGCCTCGGCATGTTCGTGGCCGCCCTCGGCTACCTCATCATGATCATGGGGTCCGTCGGACAGCCGTCCCCGGCCGCCCTGCAGGGCACCGTGGCGCCGGATCCGGTGGTCCCGATGTACCTCATCAGCACCTATCTCGTGCTGACCTTCGCCGAGCTGCTCCTCAGCCCGATGGGCATCTCCTTCGTGTCCAAGGTCGCCCCGCCGAAGTACAAGGGCCTGATGATGGGCCTCTGGTTCGCTTCCACGGCCGTGGGCAACTACCTCAGCTCCATCCCGGGCCTCCTGTGGATGAACGTCCCGCTCTGGGCCAACTGGGCCATCCTGATGGCGCTCTGCGTCATTGCGGGCGGCATCATGTTCGCCATGCTCAAGCGCATCAACGCGGCCACGGCCGAATAATGTATGTATAAGATCGGGAGCTGGCTGCTGTTGGGTTTGCTTCGCCTGCTGGGGTTGCTGCCCTTGCGCGTCCACTACGCGCTGGGAGATTTCGTGGCCTGGGTGATGCAATATGTGGTGCGTTACCGCCGCGACGTGGTGATGCACAACCTGACGAAAGCCTTCCCCGACCAGCGGGTGTGGGAGCTGATCCCGCTCCGCAAGGAATTCTACCGCCATTTCGGCGAGGTCATCGCCGAGAGCGTCTGGTTCGGCGCCTGCCGCGGGCCGAAGCGCCTGCACCGCCAGCGCCTGGCCGAGATCGACAATCCCGAGCTGGTCGCCGCCTACAAGGAGGCGTCGCCCGGGATGGTCGTCCTCGCCGGCCACACCGGCAACTGGGAGATCATCGGCGGCATCGCGTCCTACAACTATTCCGATATCCCGGCTCCCCTCTCCGAGGACAATTTCTGCGTGGTGTACCGCGCGCTTTCCAGCCGCGTCTGGGGCGAGATCATGCGGGACAACCGCACCGCCCCCCTCAACGACCGCAAGGCCTACGACGGCTACCTGGAGAGCAAGGAACTCATCCGCTATGCGTTCAAGCACGCCGGCGAGGGCAAGGCCTACGGCATCCTCATCGACCAGCGCCCCTATTTCAAGTCGCCCGCGGACATCGAGGTCGACTTCCTGGGGCAGCGGGTCAAGACGATGACGGGCGGCGCCGCGCTCGCGCGCAAGTTCAACATGGCGGTCCTCTACCAGACCGAGCGGCGCGACCGCCGCGGCCACTACACCCTGCACTACACGCCCATTTGCGCGGACGCCTCGCAGATGAGCGTCGAAGAAATCATGAAAAAATATTATACGCTTTTGGAGACGGATATCCGGGAACAGCCCGCGAATTATCTCTGGACCCACAAGCGCTTTGTTTGATTTAACTACATAAAAAAGTTTACTATGACTATCAAAGATCTTCAACCAGCTGTCGTCTGGAACAATTTCTACGGACTGACCCGCTGTCCCCGTCCTTCCAAGCACGAGGAGATTGTTCGCAAGTATTTACTCGACTGGGCCAAGGAGCACAAAGTCGAGGCCTTTGCCGACGAGACCGGAAACGTGATCATGCGTGTTCCCGCCACCCCCGGGTATGAGGACCGCAAGGGAGTCATCCTTCAGGGCCATATGGACATGGTCCCGCAGAAGACCGCCGACACCGTGCACGATTTCCTCAAGGACCCCATCGAGACCGTCGTGGACGGCGAATGGGTGACCGCCAAGGGCACCACGCTCGGCGCCGACAACGGCCTGGGCGTCGCGCTGGCGATGGCCGTGGCCGAGGACAAGAGCGTCAAGCACGGCCCGATCGAGGTGCTCGTGACCTATGACGAGGAGACCGGTATGAGCGGCGCCGACGCCCTCAAGCCCGGCATCCTGCACGGCGACATCCTGCTCAACCTCGACTCCGAGGACGAGAAGGAGCTCTGCATCGGCTGCGCCGGCGGCCTGGACGCCGTCGCCGATTTCAAGTACAAATCGATGGTTACCCCGCGTGGCTATGCAGGCTACAAGATCGTGATCCGCGGTCTGGCCGGCGGCCACTCCGGCATGGACATTTCGCTTTATCGCGCCAACGCCAACAAGGTGATGGTCCGCGCGCTGATCCCGCTGATCGAGAAGTACGGCGCCAAGGTGGCCGACTTCACCGGCGGCAGCCTGCGCAACGCCATCCCGTTCGAGGCCGAGGCCGTCGTTGCCATCCCGGCCGCGAAGGCGACGGCTGCGATCCGCGCCATCAACGGCATCTTCAAGGAGCTCAAGCTCCGTTATCAGGAGAGTGATCCTGCGATGAGCTGCACGGTGGCCAAGTGCAACAAGCCGGCGCGCTATATCGAGGACGCGGTGATGCTGAACGCCTGCAAGGCGATCCTCGCCTGCCCGTCCAACGTGATCCGGATGAGCCAGTCGATGCCCGGCCTGACGGAGACGTCCATCAACCTGGCCGTCGTGCGCTGCAACCGCGGCCACCTGACGGTGGCTTCGCTGCTGCGCAGCGCGCTCAACGAGTCCAAGAACGAGCTGGCCCAGCGGGTGCGTTATATCTTCGAGTTCGCCGGCGCGAAGGTGAAGTTCTTCGGCGGCTATCCGGGCTGGACGCCCAAGCCGGACACGCCGGTCAACAAGCTGATCAACGACATGCATATCAAGCTGTTCGGCGATCCGATGAATGTGATGGCGACGCACGGCGGTCTCGAGTGTGCGCTGCTCGGCGCCAAGTATCCCAACTGGGAGATGGTGTCGATCGGACCGACCATCCTCTATCCCCACTCCCCGGACGAGCGCTGCCACATCCCCGCCGTCCAGCGGGCCTGGGATCTGCTGAAGGCGATTCTCGAGAACATTCCTAAGAAGTAAGGGAATTTGCCCAAGCTGTATATCATATCCGGCTGCAATGGATCCGGCAAGACCACGGCGTCATATACGCTCTTGCCGGATCTGTTGAATTGCCGTGAGTTCGTCAATTCGGACGAGTTCGCGAAGAGTTTTTCGCCTTTCGACCCGGGTGCGGCGTCCGTGACCGCGAGCCGGTATATGTTGATGAAGATCAACTATCTGCTGGAGCGGAACCTGGATTTTGCCGTGGAGACGACGCTTGCGACACGTACGCTGCTGCATATCGTGAAGGACGCGAAGGCGCGGGGCTACGAGTCGATGTTGATGTATTTCTGGCTCAATTCGCCGGATCTGGCGATCCAGCGGGTACGCAACCGGGTGGCCGCCGGCGGGCACAACATTCCGGACGCCGTGGTGCGGCGCCGGTATGTGATGGGGCTGCAGTATTTTTTTGACGCGTATATCCCGGTGGTGGACCGCTGGGTGCTGGCGGACAATTCTCGTCCGCCGTTTTCTGTCGTTGCCGAGGGGACGCGTGGGGTGATGTATATCAAGGACAACGAGAAGTATCAGGCTATCTGGAGTATAGCGCATCCGAATGAAGAGTTTTGAGCGTTTCGGGGTGACCGAGGAGCAGTTGCGCGCGCTCGTGGCCGAGGGGCTGCGGGACGGCGGCGACTGGTGCGATTTGTATTTCGAGGATACGTCTTATCACGATCTGCTGCTCCGGGACGGGGTGGTCGGATCGGGGGGCTATCATGTGGATTTTGGCTGCGGGATCCGGGTTCTCAAGGGTGAGAAGACGGGGTACGCGTATGCGGAGACGACGGATTTTGCTTCGCTGAAGTCTGCCGCCCGCGCCGCCGCTTCTATTGCAGTCAATGCAGGGTGCGGCACTTCTGGTCCGCAAAACTTCGCGCTGCGCGCTCATCCCTCCCAACCTGACGGTTGGGCCCCTCCCATTTACGAAGCCATGGGTGGCTACGGTTTTGCGGACCAGAATGCCGCACCCAACGCGAAAAACAAGAATTTCTATCCGGAACTGACTCCCTGGGAGGAGGCGGAGGTCGGCGGGTTCGTGCCGTTCCTGCAGCGGATCGAGGCGGGGATCCGGGCGCGGGACAGCCGCGTGCTGAAGGTAGTGGCGGTGTTGTCGTATTCGGTCAGCGACGTGTTGATGTACAATTCGCTGGGCGAGGCGACGCAGGACCACCGGCCGCTGGGCAGCATTTCGGTGCAGGTGATTTTCCGGCAGGGGAAGCGGACGGAGAACAATACGGTGTCGCGGAGCCTGCGGATGGGCGCGGAGATGATCGGCGAGGAGGTCCTGGAGGACCTCGTGAGCCGGGCGGTCGAGGGGATGGACGCGCGTTTCGAGGCGAAGCGGCCGAAGGGCGGGCGGATGCCCGTGGTGATGGGCGCGGGGGCCTCCGGGATCTTGCTGCACGAGGCGATGGGCCATGCTTTCGAGGCGGATTTCAACCGCAAGGGGCAGTCGGTCTTCAGCGACCGGATGGGGCAGCGGATCTGCCGTCCGGGGATCAATATCCTGGACGATGCGACGGTGCCCGCGAGCCGCGGGGCCTGCAATTTTGACGATGAGGGCGTGCCGGGCCAGAAGACTTATATGGTGACGGACGGCGTGCTGACGTCTTATCTGCACGACCGGATCAGTGCTTCGTATTACGGCGTGGCGCCGACGGGCAACGGGCGGCGGGAGTCGTTCCGCTACAATCCGATTCCGCGGATGCGGACGACGTATATGGAGAGCGGCCGGGACGGGACGCGGGAGGATCTGATCGCTTCGGTGAAGAAGGGGATCTACGTGGACCAGTTCGCCAACGGGCAGGTGAAGATCGGTGAGGGGGATTTTACGTTCTATGTGAAGAGCGGATTCTTGATCGAGAATGGCCGGCTGACGATGCCGGTGAAGGATATCAACGTGATCGGCAACGGGCCGCAGGCGCTTGCCGACATCGAGGGGGTCGCCGGGGATCTGAAGATCGACGAGGGGACCTGGACCTGCGGGAAGGAGCAGAGTGTGGCCGTGTCGTGCGGCATTCCTTCTGTTCTGATCGGACATTTAACGGTGGGAGGTGATTGAGATGATTACGGATCAGGAGCTTGATTTTGTCCGCGAGGCGTTGCGGATGGCGCAGGACGCCGGGGCGCAGCATGCGCGGGCGACGCTTTCGAAGAGCGAGGAGGACCTGGTGGCCACGCTGGACGGCGAGGTGGACCGGGTGACGCATTGTGCGGACCGGTCGCTGTCGCTGGCGTTGTTCGTGGACGGGCGTTTCGGGAGTTATTCGACCAACAAGCTGGATGCGGCTGCGCTGGAGGGCTTTATCGGCCGGGCGGTGGCTGCGACGCGCATGGTCGCGGAGGATCCGTGCCGCACGCTGCCTGACCCGGCGCGCTGCTGCCAGGATGCGCTGACCGGCGACGAGCTGGGACTCGTCGACCCGTCCCGCGACGCGCTCTCCCCTGCCGACCGCCGGCAGCTCGCGCTCAACGCTTCTGTCCTGTTTAATAGTCGCGGGGGAAGTGAGCCCCTGCAAAACTTCGCTTCCAACGATTCGCAGCGGGCAACTGCCTCCGAAAACGTCCTGCTGCGCAGGACCCCTCCCACTGACTGCGTCAGCGGGCCCCTCCCTCTTACGGAGCCGAGGGTGGCTACGGTTTTCGGAGGCAGTTCCCGCTGCGAAAACAAAAAATATGAGATTATAAGCGAGGAGGGGGAATATAGCGACAGCATTTATGAGACGGTGGTGATGGATACGAATGGGGTGTGCTGCCGGCATAGCGAGACGTCGTTCGACTATGGGGTGGAGATCACCGTGGAGAGCGACGGCGAGAAGTATAGCGGGTATTGGTGGGATGCGTCGTCGCGGCTGGCGGAGCTGGACGCGCCGGCGTGCGGCCGGCAGGCGCTCGCGCGCGCCGCGGGCCAGATCGGCGCCGAGCCCGCACCCAGCGGCCGATACACGGCCGTGATCGATGCCGAGATGGCCTCCAAGGTCGTCTCTCCCCTGCTCCGGGCGCTGAGCGGCTATTCCATCCAGCAGAACAACTCGTTCCTGATGGACAGCCTCGGGCGGCAGGTTTTCCCCGAAGGGCTCAGCATCCTGGACGTGCCCCGCATCCCAGGGCAGACCTGCTCCAAGTATTTCGACTCCGAAGGGGTCGCGACCGTCGAGGCGCCGGTCATCGAGCGGGGCGTGGTGAAGCAGTATTTCATCAATACCTATATGGCCAACAAGATGCAGCTGGCACCGACCGTCGAGGACGCCACGCGTCCCAAGGTCCTGCCCTGGCCCGTCGCCGGCCTGGACCGCGACGCGATCCTGCGCCGCTGCGGCCGCGGCATCCTGGTCACCGATTTCAACGGCGGCAACAGCAACCCCGTCACCGGCGATTTCTCCTATGGCATCGAGGGCTATCTGTTCGAGGACGGACAGATTGTCCGGCCGGTCAGCGGAATGCTGATGACCGGCAATTTCCTGACCCTGTGGTCGCACCTGCTCGCCGCAGGCGACGATGCGCGGCCCTGCCAGACCAAGCTGGTGCCCACCCTCGCGTTCGGCGAGGTGGACTTCAGCGGGTAATTCTCCAAAAAGCACTAACTTTGCGATATGAAAGTACAAAATGACAAAGTCGTAGCCGTGAGCTACGCCCTCGAAGTTGAAGGACAGATTGCGGACAAATCCGCCCCCGGCGCACCCCTGGAGTACATCCACGGCACCGGCATGCTCCTTCCCAAGTTTGAAGCCGCCCTGCAGGACAAGGAGCCGGGCGACACGTTCGATTTCGTCCTGAGCCCCGAAGACGGCTATGGCAAATATGATCCTTCCTATGTGATCGCCCTTCCGAAGACGGCTTTCGCCATCGACGGCCAGGTCCGCGAGGACCTGCTCGTGGTTGGCCGCACCATCCCGATGCTCAACCAGGCCGGGCAGGTGGTCCAGGGCACGGTGCGCGAAGTCACCGACAGCACCGTCAAGATGGATTTCAACCATCCGATGGCCGGCAAGACCCTGCACTTCACCGGCAAGGTGGAGAGCGTGCGCAGCGCCACCGAGAAGGAGCTGACCGAAGGTCTGCACGGCGAGTACCTTCCGCAGGAAGGCGGCTGCAAGGGCGGCTGCCACAAGGGCGAGGGCGACTGCGGCTGCAACGGCGACTGCAAGGGCGAAGGCGACTGCAACTGCGACGGCGGCTGCCAGAAATAAATCCCCCCATGCGCACCGGGATCGTCATCCTGAACTGGAACACGCGGGACTACCTGGCCCGCTTCCTCCCGCCGCTGCTGGACAGCGTGCGCGGGCTGGACGCGGAGGTCGTGGTCGCGGACAGTGCCAGCACGGACGGTTCCCGGGAGCTGCTCGCGGAGCGGTTCCCGCAGGTGCGCACCATCCTGCTTGAAGAGAATTTCGGCTTCACGGGCGGCTACAACCGCGCTTTTGCGCAGTTGCTGGCCGACCCGGAGGCGCCGGAATACCTGGTGCTGCTGAATTCCGACATCGAAGTGGCCGCCGGCTGGCTGGAGCCGCTGGTGGCGTGGATGGACGCGCACCCGGACTATGCCGCCTGCGGGCCCAAGCTGCATGCGCTGCTGGCCGAAGGCAGCGATTTCCGCCGCTCGGACCGCTTCGAATACGCCGGCGCCGCCGGCGGCCGGCTGGACCGCTACGGCTTCCCCTATTGCCGCGGACGCGTGCTGTCCCGCACCGAAGCGGATACCGGGCAGTATGACCGCCCCGCGGACGTGCTCTGGGTGACCGGCGCCTGCTTGCTGGTCCGCACCCGCTGCTGGCGCGAGCTGGGCGGGCTCGACGCGCGTTTCTTCGCGCACATGGAGGAGATCGACTGGTGCTGGCGCGCCTGGCTCTCCGGCTGGCGCGTGGGCGTGGTGCCGCAGAGCTGCGTCTGGCACCTGGGCGGCGGTACGCTGGCGCCCGCCTCCCCTTTCAAACTGAAACTCAACTTCCGCAACGGGCTGCTCCTGCTGGAGAACAACCTGCCCGCTACGGTCGGTCCCGCGCGTGCCCGCGGACGCATCCGCGTGCGCAAGATTTTGGATTGTTGCGCGGCAATCGTATATTTGTTGTCGGGAAAGCCGGCGTACGCCCGGGCCGTCCGGGACGCGCACCGCGAATACCGGCAGTTGCGGCAGGAGCCGCCCGCGCGCCCCGCAGCAGCCCCCGGCGCCGTTCCGGCGGGCTATTCCGGGATCCGCATCCTGCTGCAGGCCGCCCTGCGGGGAGAGAAGGTATTTAAACATTTGAGACGCTATGAAGATAGTCATTGAAGGAGCCGGTGAGGTCGGTTCCCACCTGGCCAAGATGCTTCGCGCAGAAGCCAACGAGGTCACGGTCATCGACGACGACGCCGAGCGCATCGAGGCGCTGTCGGCCTATGTCGACGTCGAGACGGTCCTGGGGAACCCGTCGTCTATCCAGGTCCAGCGCGCTGCCAACGTAGGCAAGGCGGACCTGTTCATCGCCGTCTACCCGCTCGCCGCACAGGAGGTCAACATCGTGGGCGCACTGCTTGCCAAGCAGATCGGCGCCACCAAGGTGATTGCCCGCGTCAACGACGAGGACTACCTCAATGCCGAAAACAAGCTGATCTTCAAGGAGCTGGGCATCGAGCTGATGTTCTATCCCGAGAAGAGCGCCGCAGACGAAATCGTGGCCTTCCTCAAGCACAACTCCACCGCCGAGACGATGGAATTCGCCCGCGGACGCCTGCAGATCACCGTCTTCAAGCTCACGGAGGACTCCCCCATCCTGGACCTCAAGCTCCTGGAATTCATCAAGGACACTTCGGCCGAGGAGCTCAAGCAGTTCCGCGTGATCGCCATCTCGCGCGACGAGAAGACCATCATCCCGCGCCTCGACACGAAGTTCCTCTACGGCGACCTCGTCTTCACGATCACCACGCGCGAAGGCGTGGAGGCCCTCTACCGCCATTTCGGCAAGACCAACGTATCCATCAACAGCGCTTTCATCCTGGGCGGCGGCCCGATCGGCGAGATGCTCGCCCGCATGCTGGACCGCAGCGGCATGAAGGTCAAGCTGGTGGAGAACGACAAGAACCGCTGCATCGAGCTTTCCGAGAAGCTCCCCGAGACGGTGCGCGTGGTCAACGGCGACGGCCGCAACTCGGACTTCCTCTTCGAGGAGGGCCTTCCCGACTACGACGCCTTCATCGCCCTGACGGGCAACGACGAGAGCAACGTCCTCTCCTGCGTGGTCGCCAAGAAATTCGGCGTCCCCCGCACCATCGCCGAGGTCGAGAACATCGAGTACATCCACATCGCCGAGGAGATGGGCGTGGACAACGTCATCAACAAGAAACTCATCACCGCAGGGCGCATCTTCAAGTTCACCCTGTCGGGCAAGGCGCGCTTCGTGCGCTATATGACCGGCACCAACGCCGAGGTCATCGAATACACGGTGGCCCCGGGTTCCGCCATCACCAACGGTCCGATCAAGGACATCGACTTCCCGCGCAACGCCATCATCGGTGGCGTGATCCGCGGCAGCGAGTCCTTTATCGCAGTTGGCGACACGGTCATAGAGCCCTATGACCGCGTCGCCATCTTCGCGCTCCCGGAGACCATCCGGGACATCGACCGTTTCTTCCGCTAGAAGTACTGGCTCTCCTTCTCGAAGAGCGTCTTGTCGTCCCGGTTCGGATCGGGACGGAATGCGTCGCGCAGCTTCTCGATCGCCTCGCGCTCGCTGCGGCTCAGCTTGCGCGGGATCCAGACCAGGATCTTGACGTAGAGGTCGCCGCGGCTGGAGCCGTAGCCGTTGACGGAAGGCAGGCCCTTGCCGCGCAGGCGCTCCACCGTGCCGGACTGGGTGCCGGGCTCAAGCTTGAGGCGCTGCGGGCCGTCCAGGGCGGGGACCTGGATCTCACAGCCCAGCATCGCATCCGCCACGCTGATCACGCGCGTATAGAAGAGGTTCTGCCCCTCGCGCTTGAGCTGTGCGTGCGGCTGTTCCTCCACGATGACGAGCAGGTCACCGTTGATGCCGCCATGCGCCGCGGCGTGGCCTTCGCCACGCAGGGTGAGCTGCATGCCGTCCTCCACGCCCGCCGGGATGCGGACCTTGACGGTCTCTTTCTGGCGGACCAGGCCCGAGCCCTTGCAGGTCGGGCAGGGATTGGAAACCACCTTGCCGGAGCCGCCGCAGTTCGGGCAGGTCGCGTAGTTGATGGCACGGCCGAACAGGGTGTTGGCGACGGTCTGGACCTGGCCGGTGCCCTTGCAGGTCGGGCAGGTCTTGACGTCAGAGGCGTTCTTGGCGCCCCGGCCGTCGCAGCTCGGGCACGGACGGTTGCGCTCGATGGTGACTTCCTTCTCGCAGCCGTTCGAAATCTCCTCCAGGGTGACGCGGACGCGGGTGCGGATGTCACGGCCACGCTGGACGCGCTGGCCCTGCTGGCCGCCGAAACCGCCGAATCCTTCGAAGCCGCCAAAGCCGCCGAAGCCGCCGAACGCACCGCCGAAGAGGTTGTTGAGGATGTCGTTGAGGTTGCCGAAGCCCTGGCTCCAATCCTGTCCGGCGGCCCCGTCCACGCCGGCGAAACCGAACTGGTCGTATTTCGCCTTCTTGTCCGGGTCGCTCAGCACGGAATAGGCCTCGGAGGCCTCCTTGAACTTCGCTTCGGCAGTCTTCTTCTCGGCGTCCGTACCGCTGACCCAGCGGTCCGGATGCCATTTGAGGGCGGCCTTGCGGTAGGCGCCCTTGATATCGTCGGCCGAGGCTCCCTTCTGGAGCCCCAGGACCTCGTAGTAATCTCTTTTCTCAGCCATTGATTTATGCTCCCACCACTACTTTGGCATAGCGCAGGACCTTGCCGCCCAGCGTGTAGCCCGTCTGGATCACGTCGATGACCTTGCCCTTGAGGTCCTCGCTCGGAGCGGGGAACTGGGTCACGGCCTCGTGGAAGTCCGTGTTGAAGACTTCGCCCTTGGCCTCGATGCGGGCCAGGCCCTGGGTCTTGAGGTAATCCATCAATTTGTTGTATATCAGCGAAGTGCCCTCCTTGGCGGCTTCGTCGGAAGACTTGGACAGCATTTCCATCGCGCGCTCGCAGTCGTCCAGCACCGGGAGAAGCCCCTCGATGGTCTTGGACGCCGCCGAGGCGATCAGGTTGAGCCGGTCCTCGGCGCTGCGGCGCCGGAAGGTCTCGAACTCCGCCATCAGACGGATGTAGCTGTCCTTCTCGGCCGCCAATTTGTCAGAAAGCTCGGCGACCTGCGCACGCAGGGCGTCGTCCTTCTTGCTTTCCTTCTTCTGTTTCTTCTTGGTCTCTTCCGCCTGCGGAGCCTTCTCTACCGGCTGTTCCACCTGCGGATCCTGCATATTATCTTTCTTTTCTGACATAATTCGAATCTATTTGCTTCTTGTGAAAGCAAATCATTTGCCATTGACAGAATGTCACGGACTACTTGTTGTACTCCTGGATGCCGTTCTCGGCCATGAAAGCCTTGACGGTGTCGTAGCTCGCGAACTTGGCGGTGCCGTCGAGGTAGACCTTCACGCCGAAGCCGATCTGGCGGCTGATGGCGTAGAGGTTCTTGAGCGACTCGAGCACGCAGTATTCGGCCGCGATGCCGCAGATCACCACTTCGTCGCCGGGGGCGAAGAGATCCTGGTGGGCAGGATCGAAGCCCACGAAGGCGCCATACTCTTCCGGACCCTGCACGCAGCCCTTCAGGATGAAGCGCGTCTTCTCCTCGGGCAGCCCGAAGAGCACGCTCTCGTCAAGCGCGGCGCCGGCCGTGTGGTGCACACAGTGCACGGGCCACGGGCCGCCCTGCTCGCGGAAGGAGCAGTGGTTGACCGGATGCCAGTCCAGGGTGAAATACACAAGATCGAAACGGTCCTTGACTTCGTTGATGGCCGGGAGCACCTGGGTGGCGCCGGGAACGGTCAGGGAACCATAGATGAAATCTTTCTGCAGGTCGATGATTAAAAGAATGTTGCGCATGGTGTGAATCTTTACGGCGCAAAGTTAAAAAAAACCCGGGGCAATGGCAAAGTCTGCCGGATAAGAACGTTTTTTTGTATCTTTGTAATCTCTAAGAGCGCACTAACTACACGACGTGACTGAAAACCGAAAAACGATCATCGAGCTCCAGGAACTACAGAAAGCATTGGGGCTCAAGGGACTGCCGGGCAAACTGATCTCCAGGTTTGCCTATCGGCTGTTGGAACTCAAGGAAGTCAACAGGATCCACGAGAAATATTGCGACACCCAGGGACCTGCCTTTTCTGCCCACGTGCTGGAGGAGGTCGGCGTCCGCTACGCCATTCCTGAGCAGCAACTGGACTACATCCCCGCGGAGGGCGCGTTCATCACCGTCTCCAACCACCACTTCGGCAGCGTCGACGGGATGATCCTCAATACCGTCATCGGCGCCCGCCGGCCGGACTACAAGATCCTGACCACCTTCCTGCTCTCGATGATTCCCAGCCTCAAGGACAGTTTCATCCCCGTGGACAATTTCTCCTCCGGCGGCGCACGCAGCGTCTCCGGCATCCGCGCCGCCCTCGGCCACATCGCCGACGGGCGCCCGCTGGGCCTCTTCCCCGCCGGGGAGGTGGCCACCTGGCAGAACAGGAAGAACCGCACGGCCCTCGGCCGCAAGCGGGTCGTTGAGGACATTCCCTGGGCCGAGAACATCACCAAGCTCATCCAGCGTTCCGGCTTGCCCGTGATTCCCATCTATTTCCAGGGCGGGAATTCCCGGTCTTTCCATATCCTGGGCAAGATCCACCCGCGCCTGCGCACCGTCCGGCTCCCCCACGAGCTCTTCAACAAGCGCGGCACGACCGTGCAGGTGCGCATCGGCCAGCCCATCTCGGCCGACGAGATCGCCTCGATGGACATTCCCACGCTGGGAAAATACCTCCGCAACCGCTGCTACGCCCTGGAGGCGCAGTGCCAGGACTGCTGCGGCGAGACCGCCGTCGAAAACCTGGCGCCGCTGGCCGATCCCGTGCCCGCGGAGCGGATCCGCGCCGAGATCGACGGCCTGGGCCACCGGATGCTGTTCGAGCTGGGCGACTACCGCGCCTATCTGCTCCATTCGGGCGAAGCGCCCGACACGATGCGCGAGCTCTCCCGCCTGCGGGAGGAGACTTTCCGCGCCGTCGGCGAGGGTTGCGGCCAGGCCGAGGACACGGACGCGTATGACGCGCACTACCGCCAGATGATCCTCTGGCACGTCCCCAACCGCGAAATCGTGGGCGCCTACCGGCTCGGCTTCGGGCCGGAGATCCGGCAGCACCACCCGGGACTGTCCGGTTTCTATTCCGCTACGCTCTATCATTACGGCCCGAAGGCTGAGCCGCTCCTGGCGCGCTCGATGGAGCTCGGGCGCTCCTTCATCATCCAGAAATACCAGCGCGAGGTCCAGCCGCTCCGGCTCCTGCTGACCGGCCTGGGCGTCTGCACGCTGGAGTATCCGGAGATGGAATATTTCTCCGGTCCGGTGAGCATCAGCCACGCGATCCCGAACTTCTACCAGAGCCTCGCGGTACGCTATATCGAGCGCAACTATCCGATGCCGGACGCCGCGCAGATCGCGCAGGCGCCGCATCCTTTCGTCTCCGATTTCCTTTCCGTCGATCCGGACGCGCTGCTCCGGATTCCGGAGAAGAACGTCGACGCCCTGGACCGCCTGCTGCTGGCCCTGTCGGGCGGACGCTACCGCCTGCCCGTGCTGGTGCGCAAGTACTTCAGCTGCGGCGCCAGGCTGGTCTGCTTCAACGTGGACCCGGATTTCTGCGACAGCCTCGACGGACTGATCTTCCTGCGCTACAGCGATTTCCCTGAGAACACCCTGCGCTCCATCATCCGCGGACTCCCGGACGAGCTGCAGGAGAAAGTCTTCGTCCGCTTCTACGGACGCAAACCCGACCAGGCCTGATGGACAGTCCGCTCTGGGTATACCTGCTGGGCCTTGTGGCCATGGGCGTCTACGGCAGCCGGATCCTGATCCAGTGGTACCTGTCGGAGAAGCACCACCGTGTGGAGTCGCCGGGCATCTACTGGGTTCTGAGCAGTATGGGGGCGGTCATCCTGTATATTTACGGATGGCTCCGAAGGGATTTTTCCATCATTTTCGGAGAGAGCGTGGGCTACTACATCTATATGTGGAACATCGGCATCCTGGGCCTGTACAAGAAGGTTCCGCGCATCGTGATC
>ONQP01000062.1 GCA_900319975.1 uncultured Bacteroidales bacterium
GCGGCATGGCTGGTTCAGGCTTCCGCCCATTGACCAATATTCCTCACTGCTGCCTCCCGTAGGAGTCTGGACCGTGTCTCAGTTCCAGTGTGGGGGACCTTCCTCTCAGAACCCCTAGACATCGTCGCCTCGGTGTGCCGTTACCACGCCGACTAGCTAATGTCTCGCGAGCCCATCCGTATCCGACGGATCTTTCAAACAAAGGTCATGCGGCCTCTGTTGTTATGGGAAATTAGACGGCGTTTCCACCGCTTATGTCCCGGATACGGGCAAGTTGCTCACGCGTTACGCACCCTTTCGCCGGTCGCCGGCAGAGTATTGCTACTCTCCGCTGCCCCTCGACTTGCATGTGTTAAGCCTGCCGCTAGCGTTCATCCTGAGCCAGGATCAAACTCTTCTTTGTATATTTTTATACTTACTCAGTCTGTCCTGACACTCTATCAATTTCCAAAGAAATCAACGCTCTCGATTCTTAGTTTCTCGGTACTTGCTTGTACTTTGTTCTTGTCAGTCTTTTCAATGATCTTTTCAAGTTTTGGCGTTAAAAAATCAGCCTTTCGGCTGACCGCCAGACCCTCTCTTGCGATTGGGATTGCAAAGGTAATCACTTTTCTTGAAACTGCAAATTTTTTGAAGAAATTTTTTCAAAAAATTTTGCGTTCAAACGATGTGAAAGAGCTTTTTCAATCCCCCCGTTTCCGTAAGGGGACGCAAAGGTAGTGACTTTTTCTGAACTTCCAAATTTATTTTTAAAAAATTTACATCAACCTCGCATTTTTCTTGTCCAACGCGTGCGCATAGCGCGCGCATACGCGTATACACGGATATGGATAAAGAAGCTCCGGCCGTCCGGACCCTACGGGGTGACCGGACGGCCGGAGCCATCTCGTTGCAGGAAGATCCTACATCATGCCGCCGGCGGGCATCGCGGGAGCTGCCGGAGCGGGCTCCGGGATGTCCACGATTCCGCACTCGGTGGTCAGGAACATGCCGGCCACGGAAGCGGCGTTCTCCAGGGCGACGCGGGAGACCTTGGTCGGATCGATCACGCCAGCCTCGAACATGTTGACATAGGTATCGGTGCGGGCGTTGTAACCGAAGTCGCCCTTGCCTTCCTTGATCTTCTGGATGATGACGGCACCGTCCACGCCCGCGTTGACCGCGATCTGGCGGACCGGTTCCTCAATGGCCTTGGCCACGATGCGGATGCCGGTGGTCTCGTCCTCGTTGTCACCCTTGAGTCCCTCGAGAGCGGCAGCCGCGCGGATGTAGGCCACGCCGCCACCCGGGAGGTAACCCTCCTCCACGGCGGCACGGGTCGCATTGAGGGCATCCTCGACGCGGTCCTTCTTCTCCTTCATCTCCACCTCGGTGGTCGCGCCGACATAGAGGACGGCCACGCCGCCGCCGAGCTTGCCGAGACGCTCCTTGAGCTTCTCCTTGTCGTAGTCGGACGTGCTGGCCTCGATCTGCTTGCGGATGGACTCCACGCGCTCGGCGATCGCGTCCTTGGCGCCGGCTCCGCCGACGATGGTCGTGTTCTCCTTGGTGATGGTGACCTTCTCGGCCTTGCCGAGCATGTCAGGCGTTGTGTTCTCCAGCGTGAAGCCGCGGTCCTCGGACACCACGACGGCACCCGTCAGGGTGGCGATGTCCTGGAGCATCTCCTTGCGGCGGTCGCCGAAGCCCGGCGCCTTGACGGCGGCGATCTTCAGGGCGCCGCGGAGCTTGTTGACCACGAGCGTGGTCAGGGCCTCGCCGTCCACATCCTCGGCGATGATCAGCAGCTCGCGGCCTTCGCGGGCGATCTGCTCGAGGATCGGGAGGAGATCCTTCATCGTGGAGATCTTCTTGTCGGTGATGAGGATGGAAGGATTGCTGAGCTCGGCCTCCATCTTGTCGCCGTTGGTCATGAAGTACGGGCTGATGTAGCCGCGGTCGAACTGCATGCCCTCGACCACCTTCACCTCGGTGTCGGTGCCCTTGGCCTCCTCGACGGTGATCACGCCGTCCTTGCCGACCTTGGACATCGCGTCGGCGATGAGCTTGCCGATATAGTTGTCGTTGTTGGCGGACACGGTGCCGACCTGCTCCACCTTGGAGTAGTCGTCGCCGACCTGCTGGCTCTGCTTCTTGAGCTCGTCGACCACGGCCGAGACGGCCTTGTCGATACCGCGCTTGAGGTCCATCGGGTTGGCGCCGGCGGTCACGTTCTTGATGCCGACATTGATGATCGCCTGGGCGAGCACGGTGGCGGTGGTGGTGCCGTCGCCGGCCTGCTCGTTGGTCTTGGAGGCGACCTCCTTGACCATCTGGGCGCCCATATTCTCAAATCGGTCCTCCAGCTCGACTTCCTTGGCGACGGTCACGCCGTCCTTGGTCACCTGCGGAGCACCGAATGGAGCACCGAATTTCTTCTCTATCACGACGTTGCGGCCTTTCGGGCCGAGCGTCACCTTGACTGCATTTGCCAGCGCGTCCGCACCGGACTTCATCTTGGAACGGACGTCAACGTCGAATTTGATTTCCTTTGCCATAATTACAGAATTGCTAAAATGTCAGACTGCTTCACGATCAGATACTTTTTGTCCTCGACCGTCACCTCGGTGCCGGCGTACTTGCCATAGAGGACCTGGTCACCGACCTTGACCTCCATCGGCTCGTCCTTCTTGCCGGGACCGGCCGCGAGGACCGTGCCCTGCTGGGGCTTCTCTTTCGCCGTATCGGGGATGTAAATACCGGATGCCGTCTTGGTCTCAGCCTCCTTGGGCTCGATCAGGACTCTGTCTGCTAAAGGTTTGATCATAATGCTATGTGTTTTTGATTTGAATCAACTATGCCGCGGCAATGCGCGACAGCAGCATTAAAATCAAGGTCCGTGCCAATGACAAATTGTCAAACACGCGTCTCAGGCGCCCGGAAAGAGGATCTGCCAGAGCACGATCCCGACGGAAACGCTCACGTTGAGCGAGTGTTTGGTCCCCGACTGGGGAATTTCGACGGACAGGTCGGCGGCGTCCACGACGTCCTGCCGGACGCCGTCCACCTCGTTGCCGAAAACGACCGCATAGCGGCGGCCCGGCTCGCGCCGGAAACGCTCCAGCGAGACGGCGTGCTCCGTCTGCTCGGCGCAGACGACCGTCCAGCCCTCCGCCTGCAGGCGCCGCACGAGCTCGAGCGTGTCGGCGACGTGCTCCCAGGGCACGCTCTGCTCGGCGCCGAGCGCCACTTTGTGGATCTCGGCGGAAGGAGGCGTGGCGCAGATGCCGCACAGCCAGACCTTGTCCACCTTGAACGCGTCGCCGGTGCGGAAAGCGCTCCCGACATTGTGCGCGCTGCGGATGTTGTCCAGCACCAGCACGATACCCGAAGGAGGCAACTCGCGGTATTGGTCCGCCTTGATGCGTCCCAACTCGATATTCAGCAATTTCCTGTCGCTCATACAGCGCAAAGATACGGAAAAGTTACTATATTTGTGGCTCATTTTTAAGTCGTATGAAACAGGACATCAAAATCTTCGATCTGATCAAAAAGGAACACGAGCGCCAGAAGTCCGGCCTCGAACTCATCGCTTCGGAAAATTACGTTACGGACGAGGTCCTCTCGGCCATGGGGTCCATCTGCACCAACAAGTATGCAGAGGGTTATCCCGGCAAGCGCTACTACGGCGGTTGCGAGGTCGTGGACCAGATCGAACAGCTGGCCATCGACCGCCTGAAGGAGCTCTACGGAGCCGAATGGGCCAACGTGCAGCCGCACTCCGGCGCCCAGGCCAACATGGCCGTGACGATGGCCGTCCTTCATCCCGGCGACACCTTCATGGGACTCGACCTCAGCCAGGGCGGTCACCTCACCCACGGCTCTCCGGTCAACGCCTCCGGCCTCCTCTACAACGCCGTGGCCTACGGCCTCAACCCTGAGACCGGCCGCGTCGACTATGACAAGATGGAGGAGCTCGCCCTCGAGCACAAGCCCAAGCTCATCATCGGCGGCGCCTCGGCCTACTCCCGCGAATGGGACTACGCCCGCATGCGCGCCATCGCCGACAAGGTGGGCGCGATCCTCTGGATCGACATGGCCCACACCGCCGGCCTGATCGCCGCAGGTCTCCTCGAGAACCCTGTCAAATACGCCCACATCGTGACCTCCACCACGCACAAGACCCTTCGCGGTCCGCGCGGCGGCGTGATCCTCATCGGCAAGGACTTCGACGACCCGCAGGGCCGCACCACGCCCAAGGGCGTCGTCAAGAAGATGAGCCAGGTCATCGACTCCTATGTCTTCCCCGGCGTGCAGGGCGGTCCGCTCGAGCACGTCATCGCGGCCAAGGCCGTGGCCTTCTTCGAGGCCCAGCAGCCCGAATACGTCCAGTACCAGAAGCAGGTCGTCGCCAACGCCCAGGCCATGTGCGCCGAGTTCCTGCGCCGCGGCTACAAAGTCGTCAGCGGCGGCACGGACAACCACCTGATGCTGATCGACCTCCGCGGCAAGTTCGACGAGGTGACCGGCCGCATCGCCGAGCAGCAGCTCGAGCTCGCCGCCATCACCCTCAACAAGAACATGGTCCCCTTCGACACCCGCAGCCCGTTCCAGACTTCCGGCTTCCGCATCGGCACGCCGGCCGTCACCTCCCGCGGTTTCGTCGAGAAGGACATGGTCGACATCGTGGCCCTCATCGACGAGGTCCTCTCCTCCTGCGCCAAGCACGTCGAGGCCCTGACCGTCAAGAAGGGCGAGGAGCTGACTGCCGCCCAGAAGGCCTCCCTCGCGGAGCATCAGGCCGTGCTGGACGACGTCAAGCGCCGTGTCCACCAGATGACCGCCGGCGTCCCCCTCAACAAGTATTAATCGGGGCGCGGCAAGCGCAAACGAAAACCGTGGAGGCCGGATGGCCCCCACGGTTTTATTTTTTCTACAGGGAATTACGCTTTCAGGCCCGCGATGACGGCGGCGGTGAAACCGGCGTCCTCCATCGCGTTGAGTCCGCGGATGGTCACGCCGCCGGGCGTGGTCACGCGGTCGATCTCCGCCTCGGGATGCGAGCCGCGCGCCTCCAGCAGCGCCGCCGCGCCCTTGACGGTCTGCAGCGCCGCTTCGATGGCCTCCTTCGGATACAGGCCCAGCTCCACGCCGCCCTCCGCGGAGGCGCGGGCGTAGCGGAGCGCGAAGGCGATGCCGCAGGAAGCGAGCATCATCCCGGCGTGCAGGCGCTTCTCGTCCACGACGGCCGTCTTGCCGACGGCGTCGAACAGGCCGCAGACCTGCGCGAGGGTCTCCTTCGTGCCGCTGATCTCGTGGACGAAGGTCATGCTCTCCCCCACCTCGATGGCCAGGTTCGGGATCACGGCGTACAGGCCCTTCAGGCCGCAGTCCGCCACGAAACCCGCCAGGTCGGCCGCCGGGATGCCGGCGGCGAAGGACACGAGCACCTTACCGGCCAGGACCGGCTTCAGCTCCGCCAGCACACCCTGCACCAGCCAGGGCTTGACGCCGATCACGACGATGTCCGCGCCGCGTGCGGCGGCGACATTGTCGCAGGAGGCCTGCAGGCCGCGTGCGGTAAACTTCTCGAGCGTGGCGGCGTGCTTCGCCGTGACGGTGATGCGGGCGTCGGGCAGGGCGCCCGCGAGGCCCAGGGCCGTGGCGCCGCCCATATTGCCGGCGCCGATGATCGCGATATTCATACCGATAGGATTTATTGCTTGCAAATATATGCAAAAAGCGCCTCCGAATCAACCCCTTCGCGCACCCGGGTGCCTTTGGATTCGAAGAGGTCGAGCGCCTCGATGCAGAGATAGTCGACGTAGTCGTTCCAGCGGTCCCCGCTGTGGCTGCGCACCCATTCGAGCGTCACGCTCAGCTCGCGTTCCTTCTTCACCTGCCGGTAGAGGTCGACCAGGTCGCCGTCTTTCTTGCTGCGCACCTGCCCCGTCAGCAGCGCGATGCCGCTCTCGCAGTCGCTCCGCACCAGCACGCTGCTCCCCGCAGGGACGTGCAACAGGGCATGGATGATGGCCGCCAGCTCCTGCCGGTTGCTGGTCGAATAGCGGCTCGCCTCGCTCCACTGGTAGAGCAGTTTGTCGCCGTCGCCGTCCAGCACGATGCAGGCCGCCGCCCCGAAATTCTTCGGGACGAGATAGCTGCCGTCCGTGTAGGCGTAGTAGTCGTATTGCGGCTTGCCGCTCTCCCGGAAGTCCCAATATCTCATAGGCAGCGTCCGAGGGCGGTGTCGCGGTGGCGCAGGGCGTCCAGGCTCAGGCGCAGGGAGAATTGCTGCTGCCAGCCCAGGAAGCCCGAAGGGCCGAAGTGGAACCTGGCGGCGATGCGCATCGACAGATAGTGGCTGAGCTGCGGGATCCAGGCCAGCTCCACATAGTCATAAAAGCGGTTGTAGCAGGGCGTACCAAAGTACAGGGCGGTGCCGTAGATGCCCCCCTCCGCGGAACGCATGAAGAAATACGGCATCAGGTTGCCGCCGACGTAGGTGATGTTGGACAGGCCGACGTTCCAGCGGCGCGCGGTCAGCTTCAGCTCGCCGCCCAGCGGCAGAGAAGGATACGCGGCGTCATCGAGCGCACGCTGGTAGCTCGCCAGCGCGCCGAGCTGCACGGACAGCTCCTGCCAGGGCGTGCGGGCGGAGAAGTCCATCCGCAGCCAGGGATTCAGCAAGTGGTTTGCGACCCTGTCGCGGGAAACCGCGGAAGCATATTGGTAATAGCTGCCCGCCCAGCCGAGCGAGAGCCATTGCGTGGCGCCCCAGCGGCCGAAGGAGACCAGCTGGAAGCGGTCGGGACCCATATAATCGGCGAGCAGCTCCGTGTAGAAGCGGCTGGAGCGCCACTTCAGGAGCGCTCCCTCGACGTTGCGGTCGGTATTGCGGTACATCCCGGAGAAGAGCGCTTCGGAGAAGACGCCCTCCATGAAGCGGCGCGGGAAGATGCCCGCGACGGCCTCGAACATGCCGCGCTCCGTCTGCACGTGCGCGTCATAGAAAAGGATGGGCTCGCGGAACAGGCCCGCCCAGGTCTTCGACCCCAGGTCGTACGCGAGCTCCACGCCCGCCGCAAAGCGGTGGTGCACCTGACGCGACTGCTGGATGCTGAACCCGACCGTGGGCGCGAACACAAGCGTGTTCATCGTCCCGGAAGGGATGAAGGCATTGTTGGATGCGGCGAATTCGCGGTTGTCGAAAATGAATTGAAAATCAGCGTCGTACTCCCAGGAGAAGCGGTTGCGGCCGGCCAGATCATCGATCCGGACGCTGCCCCGATAGGACTGGGCCAGGGCCGGCAAGGCCAGGGTGACGAGCAAGGCAATACAGATGGCTTTTCTCATACAGGTACAAAGGTACAATTTAAATACGGAAAAGCAACCGGCCGAGGTTCAGTACCTTATGAATAACTGTGCATGCCGCCCAGGAACAGGTTGACCCCGAAGTAGGTCACCAGGACGGCCAGGAACGCCAGGATGCAGAAGATGTGGAAGAAACGCGGGCGGCGGAAAGCCGGGAGCGAACCGCCGTGCAGCGCAGCCGCATAGATGAGCATCGTCACCAGCGCCCAGGTCTCCTTGGGATCCCAGGACCAGTAGTTGCCCCAGGAAATGTTGGCCCACACGGCGCCGAGGAAGGTGCCGAAGGTCAGCAGGAACACGGCCGGATACAGGATCAGCAGGCTGACGTCGCGCAGGCGCTCCGACGGGGCGGCCGGCAGGAAGAGGCCCATCATGCCGTTCAGGGCCACGAGCCCGAAGAGCGTGTACGAGACCATCATCGCCAGCACGTGGATGCTCAGCAGCGGCGACTGCAGCACCGGCATCAGGTGGGTGATCTGCGGATTGGCGCTGGCCAGCGAGGCGAGGAGCATCGTGAAGCCCGCGAGGATCAGTCCGAGCGGCTGCACGAGCGCGAAGCGCCGCCAGAGCAGCAGCATCGCGAGCGAGCTCAGCCACGCCATCAGCAGCATAACGCTGTAGCTGCCCGCAAAGGGAGCGTGGCCGGATACATACCAGCGCAGGCCAAGCACCACGGTCAGGTAGCAGAAGAGCAGCAGCGCCACGCCGGCCAGCACGCGCTGCAGCCAGCGCGGCGTCTGGCGGCCGCGCGCCATCAGGATGCCGCTCAGGATAAAGACCAGGATGCCCAGCGTGATGGACGCCATGAACGGCACCATCGGCCGCGAGATGCGGTTGTAGAAGCGCTCGGCGCGGATCTTCCGCGCAGGCGGAAGGACGGCGCCGGCCTCCTTCTCCTGATATTCGCGGATCTTGGCCAGCAGGCGCGTCACCTCCGGCCAGTTCTCCGCGCGGATCTCGTCGTGGAGCAGGTCCAGCGAGCGGCGGATGAAGACCCAGCGCTCATATTCCAACCCCTCCGGCAGCGGCTCGTCACAATGGAACCAGACGACCGGCTGCAGGCCGGGGTTGGCCGCCACGAGCGAGTCCGCGAAGGCGATCGGGAAAATCTTGAAGGCGCGCCCGGAAGCGGCCGACATCCGGATCGCTTCCTTCTCGCGCTCCTTGTCCGTGCCCACCTCTTTCGCCTTGAGCTTGAACGGCTCGGCCTTCCACCAGTCGTAGTAGAAGAGCCAGCCGGACACGACCTGCTCCGCGGAATACGGCCCGTAGTGCGCCTTGCCGTATGCCTTGAGGCAATAGTCGCGCGCGAGGGTCTGCATCGGGGCGACGCGGTCGTTGTAATAGACATAGAGTTCGCCGAACTGCTCCGCCACCCCGGCCGGCAGGACCGGCGGGAGCTCCGCCCCGGCGGCCAGGCCGCGCTGCGGCACGAGCAGCAGGAGCAGCAGCGGCGCCGCCGTGCGGATGCGCCGCAGCACCTGGCGGAAGCCGCTGTCCTTCTCGAAGAAGTACCCGACCATCGACAGCAGCAGGAGCAGATAGCCGGCGTAGGTGATGCCGATGCCGGCCGGGTCGTGATTGACCGACAGCCAGGACCCCTGCAGGTCTTCGTCAAAGCTGGACTGATAGAAACGGTAGCCGAACCAGCGGAAGATCCGGTTCATCGACACCGTCCGGGAATCGATGGTCTTGCCGTCTTCGAAGGTCAGCTCCGACACATAGTCGGCCGCCTGCGACGAACCGGCATAGTATTCGACCTTGAAATCGTCGAGCCGAAGCAAGAACGGAAGCGGATGTTGCCGCCCGCTCGCATCGAAGAAGCTCTCCGTGCTCTCGCCCACCCGCAGATGGACCCGCCCCTGCACGCCGGTCAGGTGCGTGACCAAGGCGCCGGCCAGGATCACGACCAGCGCCAGATGCAGGAGCAGCGTCGGCCGCCGCTTCGCAACGCCGCGGCTCAGCAGCCACACCAGCCCCGCGCCGGCACACACCGCCCAGAGGGCGATGAATACGGGAGAATGATAAACGAGGCGCAAGGCAGCCGACGTGCCCTGCAGCTTTTCCAAAACCGTAGCGGCCATCATCATCACGATGACGGCCGCCAGGGAGCCATAGCTCAAAACCTTGAATATTCTAAATCGCATTGATAAATTCTACGACTGCTGCGCGGTCTTCGGCCGAAAGATAGTAAAATTTTTCCGTTGACCGATAGGCGTCACTTTCCTTGCTGTAAGCATGCCACATGATCGCTTCGACGACGTTGCGGGCACGGTTGTCGTGCAGACGGTCCTCGGCGCCGGTGTTGGCCTTGGACAGGCCGCGGCCCCAAAGGGGCGTGGTGCGGCACCAGCTGCCGTGGATGCCGTTCTTCATATAGAGCCGGTGCTGGATCATGTCGGTGTAGGGCCAGATCGTCTGCTCCTCGTAGCGGGGCAGCGGCTTGCCGTCGAGGATGGCGGGCGCCCAGTAGTTGTCGGATTTCGTCTTCCAGGACGGGCGGTGGCAGCTGGCGCAGCCGATTTCGCTGAAAAGCTCCTTGCCGCGCTGCACTTCCGGACGGTTGAGGTCGCGGGCGCGCGGGATCGAAAGGCCGCGGTGCCAGACCAGGAAGTTGTAGTACTGGTCGTCGCCCATCTCGGGCTCGAAGTTGTGCCACGCGTTGTCGAACTGGTTGGTGGAAGGGTCCAGCAGGTGCAGAACGGCGTCCGCGATCCCTTCCGGCGTGCCGTCGGCATAGTAGGGCGACGACGGGTCGGCCTGGATGGCGGCGATCACCTCCGGATTCTCAGACATCGCCTGCGCCCAGGCCTTGGTCGTGTAGAGGTACGGACGGTCGCTGCGGCTGACGTTGGTGATGTTCCAGATGGCGTTGGCACCGGCGCCGTCCTGCAGGGAGGCGCGGGTCATCGCGTAGGTGAAGCGCTTGAGTTTCTTCGTCCCGGCGGGCGCGGGAGTGCCGTCGGCGAACCTGCCTTCGGCGAGGGTGTACCACGCCGTGGCGGCGAAATCGTTGGCGCCCTTGTCCCAGAAGGCCGGATTCAGCTCCACGAAACGCGCCTCGGACTGGTACTGGGCCTTGATGTCCTCCTCGGGGATGGCGTCCAGCAGGCCCGTGCCGATGATGCCGATCGTGGACTCGAGACGGAACGCCACAGCCTTGTTGCCCGTCTGGTACGGGGTCGGACTGGTGTTGAACGCCTCCTCCGGGATGCTCAGCTCGGGATAGATCAGTTCATATTTCTCCCCGTCGGGGAAGGTCATCGGCAGGCCGCTCTCCATCTCGGTCACCGGGAGCCAGTTGAGTACGATCTGGTCCTCGTCGATGGGCGGCAGGAACGGGGCGGCCGCCCTGGTCTGCGGCATGCCCGTCACCTCGGCCACGTAGGGGCCGTCGTCGCTGTTGGCACCGTCCACGGGATGGTAGATCACGAGCAGGTAGCCGTTGCCGTAGCCCGCCTTGTAGTAGTCCTGGCGTTTGCCGTGGCCGTAGCCGGGATGGCAGTCCAGGCAGGACGTGCGCAGGTAGGCGGGGCCGAGGCCCTTGAACGGCGCGGTGTTGAGCGTGAAGTTGCGCTCGAACGCCGCCTCGCCGAGGTTGAACGCGCGGTCGAGGCCCATTTCGTTCACGGCCGGCGTCTCGTCCTCGTAGCAGCCTTCGGTCACGTTGAGGGTCGTGCCCAGCCGGCCGCCGGGATACCATTCGTCGGCGGAGAAATTGCCTACGGCCTGTCCGACGTATTTCGCGTCGGACTCTCTCTTTTCGGGGAAAGAAGTGCTGTACTCATCAGGACCACAGCCTGATGCAAGAAGCACCAGGCTGCAGACCACC
>ONQP01000019.1 GCA_900319975.1 uncultured Bacteroidales bacterium
GTGCCTCCCATCTTGACAACGGCGGAGCCGGCGGCCTGCTTGGCCAGTTTGCCGGTCTCGATCTCGATCACGCGGCCGTCCGCGAGTTCGATCTTCTTGTTGATTACGTTCATTACTGTTTCTCTATTGCGTCTTTTACGTCTTCTATCAAAAAGGGGATGGTCCCGATGGGCACCATCCCCCAGTTGTTTCCTATCTGCTTATCGACGGAGACCGAGCTCCTTGACGATATGGCGGTATCTCTCAATGTCCATCTCCTGGAGGTAGTCCAGGATCTGGCGGCGCTTACCGACGAGGCGGAGAAGGGAACGACGCGTGACAACGTCCTTCTTGTTCTTCTTCACGTGCTCGGTAAGGTGAGCGATACGGTAGGAAAATAAAGCAACCTGACTCTCAGGAGAGCCGGTGTCCTTATTGGACAAATTTAGCTATATTTCGCGAAATTCCAAAGCATTGCGGGAATTTCCTCGGACTACGCAGTATTCCCGGCCCCGCATCGTTATAAAGGAGACAATTGAATACTAATACCACATTTTCATACCCCCAGATGAAAAAACTAACTGTCCTGGCCGGAATCTTCATCTCATTGCTGGTCAGCCCATCGCCCGCCTGCGCGCAGGACTCCGACGCCATCCGGGCGTACCAGCGCACGGCCGGCGCCCGGTCCATCCTGTTCCGCGGCAAGCAGGCGGCGGGCTACTCGTTCCCCTTCAACGGGACCCCGTTCCTGGAAGACGGCCGATATATGGTCGGCGACATCACCTTCGAAGGGAACGTCTATTACGACATCCCCTTCAGGATCGACGCCTACACGCAACGCATCTGCGTGAAGCCGGAGTCGCTGCCCCTGGCCGTCGAACTCACGCCCGGGCGGACCTCCTCCATCGTGGCGGGCGACCGCCGCTTCGAGGGCTTCGGCCCGGACGCGGCGTTGCCGGAAGGCTTCTATGAAGTCTTCGGGACGGGCCCTGAACGGGTCTACAAACAGATCCAGAAAGAACTGTCGTCCTCCCTCAACGACGTCAACGGCGAGCCGATCGGCTACATCGACCCCAGATACCATGACAACATCCACCAGTATTTCTCCATCAACACGGCCTATTATTTCCGCGACGCGGAGGGCGGGTTCAAGCGCATCCGGAGCATCGGCGCGCTGATCCGCCAGTTCCCGGAGCGCAAGCGCGAACTCCGCAAGGCCGTCGACCGGGCCGGATATGACCGGAAGCGGTTCGATGCCGCCTGCCAACTCGTACTTAACCTGACCAGCCGATGAAAAAGATCCTTCTCAGCATCCTGCTGACCGCCGCCGGCCTGGGCGGCACCCTGTCCGCGCAGCCCTCCGTGGAAGTCCGGCGCGTCAGCCTGGATTCGCTCGTCAACTTCCTGCGCAAGGAATTCCGGCAAGAACTCTATTATGTCAAGGACGACGCCGAGCAGTCCACCTTCACCGTGAGCGCTCCGCGTCCGCAGTTCCCGGACGCCGCATTCGACGCCCTGCGCGAAAAGGGCTACGTCATCAGCAGCTACGGCTCCGCCCGCTTCATCCTGCACGGCAAGACCGTCTACACTTCCCTGCCCGCCGGCTATTTCGACGACGGGCCGAAGCTCGGGGACGACAGCGGACTGCAGCGCTACCTGGCGGAGCAGAACGCCGTCGTGACCTTCCAGAACAAGGTCTATGAGATCGGCGACAGTTCGGCCAACCGCCACGGCAAGGTCTATGTCAGCGGACACGTCCGCGACGTCTCGAGCGGTGAGCCGCTCGTCGGCGTGTCGGTCTACGACGACAAGACGGGCGCCTACGCGACCACGGACGGCGCCGGCTTCTACCGCCTGGCCCTGCCCGTCGGCGACAACACGCTCAACCTGAGCGGCTACTCGCTGGACGACATGCACCTCACGCTCAAGGTCTGGGACGACGGCGTCCTGGACGTCGTCATGAAGGAGAAGGTCCTTTCGCTGAAAGGCGCCACGATCTCCGCCGACGCCGTCTCGCACCACCGCACCGCCAAGATCGGCATCGAGCGCGTGCGGATGGAAGTGATCAACAAGATTCCCTCCGCCTTCGGCGAAGGCGACATCATCCACGCCGTCCTCACCCTGCCGGGCGTGAAATCCGTGGGCGAGGCTTCCAGCGGTTTCAACGTCCGCGGCGGTTCCACCGACCAGAACCTCATCCTGTTCAACGACGGCACGATCTACAACCCCACGCATCTGTTCGGCATCTTCTCCGCCTTCAACCCCGACGTCGTCAGCGAAGTGGAGCTCTACAAGAGCAGCATCCCCGCCGAGTTCGGCGGGCGCATCTCCTCCGTCCTCGACGTCCACTCCCGCGAAGGAAACGCCAAGAAGATCTCCGGCTCGATGGGCATCGGTCTGCTGACCAGCCGCGTCCAGCTCGAGGGCCCGATCGTGCCCGACCGGACGACTTTCGTCCTGGGCGCACGCACGTCCTATTCCAACTGGATCCTCAAGCTGCTTCCCGAAAGCAGCGAATATTCCGGCAGCAAGGCCAATTTCAGCGACATCAACGCCTCCCTGACCCACAAAATCGACGGGAACAACTCGCTGCACGCCTATTTCTACTGGTCCGTGGACGGCTTCGAATTCTCCCGGGACCCGGCCTTCCGCTACGCCAACCTCAACGCTTCGCTGAAATGGCGCAGCCGCCTGGGCCCCCGCCTCAACCTGGTCGCCACGGCCGGCTATGACCGCTACGGCGCCCGGCTGGACAACAGCCTGCGGCACAACCTCAAGTCCGGCTACCGCATCAACACGCGGATCGGGCAGGTCTTCGGCAAGCTGAATTTCCGCTATGCGCTGAACGAAAAGCACAACCTCTCCTTCGGCGCCAACGTCATCCGCTATGACGTGATGCCCGGCGCGATGTCCCCGCTCTACGAGGGCGAATCACTCGTCAAGACCTGGTCGCTGCCCGCGCAGAACGCGCTCGAGCCGGCCCTGTTCGCCGGCGACAGCTGGACCGTCAACCCGCGCCTGTCCCTCGAGGGAGGCGTCCGCCTCAGCAGCCTGCTCGCCGGGCGGCCGGCCAAGTTCTACTTCTCCCCCGAATTCCGCGTCGCGGGCAAATACTCCTTCCGAGACAACCTGTCGTTCAAGGCGGGATTCAACACGATGAGCCAGCACATCCACCTCATCTCCAACACGTCCTCCATCTCCCCGATCGACACCTGGCAGCTCTCCGACAGCCGCATCCGGCCCCAGTACGGCTGGCAGACGGCCGCCGGCCTGTACTGGACCGTCGCCGACGGCACCGTGGACCTGACCCTGGAAGGCTACTACAAGCGCACCAGCCACCAGCTGGACTACAAGTCCGGCGCCACCACGATGATGAACCCGGACCTCGCGGACGACCTGGTGGAGACCTACGGCAAGGCCTACGGCGTCGAGCTGATGGCCAAGAAGACCTCCGGCAAGCTGACCGGCTGGGCTTCCTACACCTTCTCCCGCTCGATGCTGCGCGAAATGCAGGACCGCGGCCCGGAGACCATCAACGGCGGCGCCTGGTACAACGCTCCTTATGACAAGCCGCACGAGGTCAAGATCACGGGCAACTACAAGTTCACCCACCGCTACTCCATGTCGGTCAACCTCGACTACGCGACCGGGCGCCCCGTCACCATCCCCATCGGCACGTTCATCTATGGCGGCAGCGAACGGCTTGCCTATTCGCGGCGCAACACCTACCGCATCCCGGACTACTTCCGGCTGGACCTGGCGGTAAACATCGAGCCGGGACACTATCTCAAGCAGTTCTCGCACATGTCCTGGACGATCGGCGTCTACAACGTGACCGCCCACAAGAACGCCTACTCGGTCTTCTTCGACGGGAAGAAAAGCTATCTCCTCTCGGTCTTCGCCTATCCGATCCCTTACATCAACCTTAACCTGAAGTTCTGATGACACCATACAAATTCCTCCGCGCCGCCGCATCCGCCATCCTGGCGCTGGCGATGAGCTCCTGCATCTTTCCCTTCGAGGTCGATTACGCGGAGCAGACCGGCAACCTGCCGCTCGTCGTAGAAGGAGACATCCAGGTCGGCGGCTCCACGATCATCCGCCTGGACCATGTCAGGCCCTTCCAGGAGCCGGAAGACGGAGAGTGGCAGCAATATGTTTTCCAGCACGTAACCGGCACCATCGAAGGAGAAGACGGCACCCAGGTCACAGACTCGTATTACAACTATCTTCCCGAATTCCTCTCCTCCTATATGGGCCCTTCGACGAAAGGGAAGCTCTACTTCGACACCCGCGACCTTCGCCCCGACCAGCGCTATCGCCTGCTCCTGTCGGTCCAGGGCCCGGAAGACGCCTCGCCCACCCGGTACGAATCCGACTGGGTGCCGGTCAATCCGGCGCCGGTCATCGACGGGCTGAGCTACATCGCGAACATCCCGGACGAGGAGCTGCAGATTGGCCTGAGCATGCATTGCCGCGGCGCCCACCACTTCCGCTGGACCTTCGAAGAAGACTGGGAATTCCACAGCGAACTCAATTCCTACTATATGTTCGACTGGCAGACACACTTTGTCCGGCCCTATGACGACTACCATACCGAAAACACCTACTATTGCTGGGCGCGCGAGGCGTCCTATGCGGCCCAGACCTTCAGCACGGCCTACCAGACGGATGACCGCTTCGAAGACCTGAACTTCCACGCCGTCAAGCTGAAGGACAAGCGGCTCCAGATGCTTTACCGGATCCGGGTCCACCTGTCGGCCATCAGCGACGCTTCCTACTCCTATTGGGAGACCATCCGGCAGAACAGCGAAGAGCAGGGATCCCTGTTCTCCCCCACCCCCAGCCAGGTCGCGGGCAACATCCATTGCACCTCGAACCCGGACGCCCTGGTGATCGGTTACATAGACGCCTGCCAGGAGGTCATGGGCGAGATGTATTACGACAACAGCAACGAGCATTACTTCATCCCCGGTCCTCCTGTCCAGTTCGACGCCATCGAGATGAGCAACATCCCGGAAATCAATTACTCCTTGTACCGCAATTCCCTCCTTCCTTATCAGACCGTCTCCACAGGAGGCGGCGAGCCGAATTACATCTGGGCACCCGCCTACTGCGTCGACTGCCGGCGCAACGGCGGCACCAAACACAAACCTGCAGACTGGCCCCGCGATTGATCCCTGCCATGAAAAAGATCCTGTTTTCCCTGTTTTTCCTGATCGGATTCCTGCCCGCCCTGCCGGGTGCGGAGCCGCTGCGCGAACGCGTATATATTTCGACCGACAAAGACGTCTATGTGGCCGGCGACGCCGTCTGGCTGTCCGCCTGGTGCCTGGACGCCAGCTCCGGCCGGCTGTCGGCCTTCAGCAAGACGGCCTACGTGGAGGTCCATTCCCCGACCGGGATGGTCCAGACGGCCAAGATCGCCCTGGACGGCGGTCGCGGAGCGGGACGGCTGACCCTGCCGAATTCCCTGCCCACCGGCAATTACCGGCTTTTCGCCTACACCCTGCAGGGCGCATCCGAAGTGGGCTTCGACCCGCTCACCGGCGCCCGGACCCTGTCCGTGTTCAACACCCTCAGTTCCGAACGGACGGAGCGCGTGAAAGTCGTCGCGCAGGCGCCGCAGGCGCCGTCATTCCCCGTCAAGGGAGCGCTCGAGATCGAAGGGCGCCAGGCCGCGCGCAACGACACCGTGCGGATCGCGCTGACCAACCGCGGCGCGGAACCGGTCAGCTTCAGCCTGAGCGTCCGACACGACGACGGCATTCCCGCCCCGGCGGGCGCACACGTCGCCGACTTCGTCAGCGCGCTGCAGGCGCTGCCCGCCGCCCGCGCCTTTGACGCCGGCGTCATCCCCGAATACGAAGGCGAGATCATCCGCGCCCGCGTGACCGGCACCGACGAGCGTGGCCGCCAGTCCATGCCGGGCAAGAACGCCTTCCTCTCCGCGCCGGGTTCCGGCGAGAATTTCTACTCGGAAATGATCGACGACAACGGCCAGGTCGCTTTCTTCACGTCCAACATCTACGGCGACCGGGAACTCTTCCTCGAAATCGAGCAGTCCGAATCCGGACACCTGGAGCTGGTCAGTCCCTTCCTCAACCTGCCGGCCGGCGAGATCGCGCCCCTGCAGCTCTGGTCCGGCTGGGGCCCCGCGCTGGAACAGCGCAGCCTGTCGATGCAGCTGGAGAAGAATTTCAACGCGGATACGCTCTACACCCTCCTGCCCGCGCGCACGCACCCGCTGTTTGATGAACGCACGCGCACGCGCTATGTCCTGGACGATTATACCCGTTTCCCGCTGATGGAAGAGCTCTTCATCGAGTTCATCGCCGAGATCCGCGCCCGGACCGTGGACGGCCGCCGGGCCCTCCAGGTCCGCGAGCGGGACAAGCTGAACCGGTATTCCTTCTCCGCGAACAATGCCCTTATCCTGCTGGACGGCATCCCCGTCCTGGACCACGAGCGCATCTTCGGCTACGACCCGCTGCTCGTGCAGTATATCGACATCTATGAGAGTTCCTTCATCTTCGGCTCCCGGATCTACTCGGGCGTGGCCAATCTCGTGACCTACAAGGGCACGCTCCCTTCGATGCAGTTCGCGGACAACGTCCGCATCGTCGACTTCCAGGGCTGCTCCCTGCCGCTCGCCTTCACCTGCAGCGACTTCGGCTCCGGTTATCCGGACTACCGGCAGACGCTCTACTGGCATCCGGCGCTTACGCTCGGCCCGGGCGAAAGCATGGTCATCACATGCAAAACGCCCGCGTATGGCGGACGTTTTGACGTGGTGGCCGAGGGTCTGACCCCCGACGGAGCGGCTGTCTGCAGCCAGGCTACGCTGGACGTTCGATAGGCGGCAGCCCGCGGCTTTTCAGCAAGGCGTTGTAGCGGTCGAGCACTTCCTCGACGCAATCCTCCCAGGACCGGACGATGGTCTTGGAGGCCTGCACGCCCACGCGGTGCACGCGCTCCGGATCGTGGATCAGTTCGCGCAGCAGCTGCGCCATCTTGTCCGGATCGTTCTCCACGAGGAAACCGTTCTCGCCGTCCTTAAGGATGGTGGAGGCCGTGGCGCCCTCGGCCATGATGGAAGGGGTGTGCAGGGCCGCCGCCTCGCGCACGACGAGCGGCGCGTTGTCGTAGAGCGACGGGAAGAGGAACAGGTCGGAAGCGGCGTAGTAGTCGGTCAGCTTCGCGCGGTCCGTGATGGAGCCGACGAAGGTCACCTTGTTGTCCAGCCCCCGCTCGCTGACGAGCTGCTTCATCTCCTCGGCGGCATAGCCGACGCCGACGAAATACATCCGGAACGGGATGTCCGGGATGCGGGCCAGGGATTCGATGACCAGACGGGGATTCTTCTCCCAGATATGCTGCCCGACGAAGAGCATCACGAACTCTTCCGGCTTGATGCCCAGGCGCTGACGCGCCTCCACGAAATACTTCTCGGGATAGTCCGCCACGAGGTCGGAGCCGTTGTCCATCACCTCCACGTGGCCCTTGAAGCCATATTCGCGGATCACGTCCACGACGGACTCCTGCGGCACCCAGACCAGGTCTGCGCGTTCGTAGAAATCGATGATGCTGTCGATCCAGATGTCCACGGCGAGCTTCGGCAGGATGCGGGAGAAGTCGTCCCGGTACTTGGAGTGGAACGTGGCCACCATCGGGATCTTCTGCAGGCGCGAGATGCGGTAGGCCGCCGCGCCGGAAGTGAAGGGGCTGTGCGCATGCACGATCCGGAACCGGGTCGTGGCCACCTTGGCCAGGTAGGTCGGGTCGATCTCCGCGATGCCGGTCACATAGGGATGGCGCTTGGGCACGGGGATCGAGAAATAGTCGAAGACTTTGTAGTCGTGTACGCTATAGTCCGCACCCGGGACATTGGGCGTGACCACGCACACGCCGCCTACCTTCTTCTGCATCCAGTAGGCGTAGTTCTCCATGCACACGGACACGCCGTCCATCACGGGCGGGAAAACATCACAGAACAGGCCGACATTGGCCTGTTCCGGAGAAAAAATGGTTGGTCTGTCCATAATTATTCAACTTCCTCGGCGGCGGGCTCCGCAGGGGCCTCCTCCACAGCTTCCACCTCCGCCTTGACCTTGGCCTTGCGCTCGATTCCCATCCACTTCAGGTTGTCGGTGAAATAGCCGACGCCGAAGGCCACGACCAGCAGGATGATCAGCCAACGCAGGCATTTGCGCCACCAGGGCGTCCGCTGGGCATACGGGTCTTCGAGTTTCAGCTTCGGATACTTGGCCACGCTGGTGAGCTTCTTGCCGAACAGGATGTTGACCAGGGCCTTGGAGTTGATGGCCCAGCCGTTGGCGTTGAGCACCGGGCCGAGGTTGCGCTTGCGCAGCTTGCGCCAGGCAATGAAGCAGGCGGGGCCGGAGATGAGGAGCATCACGGCGACGATCACGATGAGGATCTTCCACCAGGCCATCTCGCTAAGCGTTTTGCCTATGGAGCCCAGCGCGACGCCGATCGCACCGATGGCCATGCCGACGGCGGCGAAGATGCCGACGTACTTGGCGATGTCGAACGGCTGCTTGACGGCCTCCGCGGGCTTGCTGTCAGCTGCCGCCGTCAGCTTGGCCATCGCGTCGGCGTCCTTCTCGGCCGCCGCCTTGTCTATCTTTTCGGAGACGAAGCGCGCCACCTTGCGGTAGGGGCTCCAGAAGGCCTCCTTGAGGTTGATCGGGTTCTCGACCACCTTGGTGATGACGGCATCCCAGTCGCCGCCGTCGAGGTCATAGAACAGACCGTTCTTGCCGGGACGCAGGTCGGCGGTCTTGCCGTCGGTCATCACGGCCACGATGTCCATCGTCTCGCCCTTGACCTTGGAGGTGCACTTGCAGTAGAGCAGGAACATCCCGCTGAGCTTGGGCATGTCGGCGTGGGCGCCCATGTCGGAGATCTTGATACAGAGGTCGCAGCAGCGCTCGTCAATGTAGAGCTTGCCGACCTCGAAGATACCGCGGGTGCCGGCCGCACGGCCATAGAAGTCCGTGAAGAGGACATAGTTGCGGAGCAGCTTCGCGAAATCGCGATAGTAGAGCATCAGCTTCTTGACGTCGTCGATCGACTTGGACTCCTCCTCGAGGGCCAGGTCGGCGTCGACCAGCGCGAGCAAGTCGGCCTTGCGGTCGGCCTTGAGCTGGGCCCTGACTTCGTCCAGGCCCAGGGCCTCGACGGCCGCGCCCTTCTTGTCCGCCAGCCAGGCGGTGTAGGCGCCGAACTTGGCGAGCACGCCCGCCCACTGCTCCTCGGTGATGCCGGCCGCCTTCGGGAAGTCGGCGTCCAGCGCCAGGGCCTTGACGGCGGCGAACTGCGCCTGCCAGGCCGGGTTGATGGCGTCGAAGGGCAGCACGCCCTCCTTGGTCGGGCGGGCCAGCGGGTAGGTCGCGATCTCCTCGGACTGCGTGGCGAGGTTGTGGTCGCTGATGGCGCCCACGCGCTCCACCGACACGTCCACGGCGTCCGCCACGGCTTCGTCGAAGCGGATGAGCTTGCAACGCATGAAATAGTCGGCGACCTTGTCCTTGACGGCCTCGCAGGCGGCGAGGGCCGCGGCGGTATTGTCGCCATACGGGAAAATCTCTTTCTTGCCGGCCTCGGCGGCGTCCTGCCAGGCGGCATATTCCGCCAGGGCGGCGTAAAACGCTTCGATCTGTTCGGCCGTGACGCCCGGCTCGCCGCAGCGGTCGGTCGCGGAGCCGATCTTGTCGGCGATCTCGGCGATGAGGGTCTTGAGGGCCTCGTCGTCCGTGGAAATCGGCGTGATCACGCCGTCTCCGTTGAACTTCGTACCGGCGAAGATGGCCACGCTGTCGGAGGCGTCGTCCACGCTGATCTCGTCCTTGTCCAGGCCGAGATGCTCCAGGATCTGCCGGGCCGACTTGTAGAGCTTCTGGCCCGCCTCGCATTCCGTGTTGATGCCGTCGAGCTTGAGGACGCTGTCGCCCTTGAGGATGGCATCCTTGTCCTTGACCACCGCGGTCAGCCACTGGGCCGCCGCTACAACCTCCTGCACACGGACCCGTCCGTCTCCGTCGGCATCGATCAGCTGCAGGGTGCGCTCGTCGAATGCCAGGTCCTTGGTCGGGCAGCTAAGCACCGTCCAGAGCTTCTGGTCGAGCTCGCCCAGATGGGCGATGTCCTCGCCCGAAGTGATGTTGACCCTGACCACTCCGCCAAGGGAGCAGTACTTCCAGGGATAGCCTTTGGTTTGATTCTTTGCCATATCAGAAGATTTGATTATTAGCGTTTCATACAAAGATAAGAATTTTCCATATAAATATAACCGCGACACACGCCCTTCAGGGCCGTATTGTCCCGTACGATTTTTGCTGTATATTTGTAAATCTTAAGATTAGCCTGAATGAGCAAGTTTACCAAATTTTTCGCCAGCCTGGTGAACATGCGGGACCACGTCGACGTGCAGGCCGCATCGGCCAGCATCCGCGGGAGCATCGATTTCCGCGGTCCCAACGTCTTCATCCTCGCCTGCGCGATCGTCATAGCCTCCGTCGGCCTCAACCTCAACTCCATCCCGGTGATCATCGGTGCGATGCTCATCTCCCCGCTGATGGGGCCGATCCTCGGCTTCGGCCTGGGCCTGGGCACCAACGACACCGCGCTGGTCAAGGACGCGCTCAAGAACTTCGCCGTGATGGTGGTGATCAGCATCATCGCCTCCTCGCTCTTCTACGTGCTCTCCCCGCTCCAGCTGGAGCAGCAGACGGAGCTGCTGGCCCGCACCAACCCGACCCTCTACGACGTCTTCATCGCCCTGTTCGGCGGCTTCGCCGGCATCCTGGAGAATTCCCGCAAGGACAAGGGCGGCACCGTAATCCCGGGCGTGGCCATCGCCACCGCCCTGATGCCGCCGCTCTGCACCGTCGGCTACGGCATCGCGCATCTGGCGCCGAAGTTCATCTTCGGAGCCCTCTACCTGTTCATCATCAACACCGTGTTCATCACGCTCGCCACTTTCGTGACCGTCAAGTACCTGCGCTTCCCGCACGCCTTCGGCCAGGACGAAGTGATGAACAGGCGCAGCGCCCGCTGGATCACCGTCATCCTGGTCATCCTGCTGGTGCCGAGCGTGCTCACCGCCATCCAGATGATCCGGGACAACAATTTCGCGCGCAGCGCGCAGGAGCTCGTCCTGGGCAACAAGAACCTGGGCAAGAGCTACATCTACGACTACAAGATCGACCTGGAGCAGAAGCCGCGCATGCTCGAGCTGTACCTGGCCGGCGAGAAGATGGAGGCTGACGCCCGCGAGCGGATCTACCTGGCCGCCGAGGAGGCCGGCATCACCCGCAGCCAGATCACCATCCACGAAGACGCGGCCTACAAGTCCGAGGCCATGTCCGAGTCCGACCTCATCCGCGACCTGATGGACGGGCATTCCCGCCAGGTCCGGCAGCTCGAGAGCCAGGTCGACTCGCTCTCGATGGCCATCGAATATTTCCAGGCGCAGGAGCTCCCGTCCGCGCTGATCACCCGCGAGATCGCCGCCCAGTATGAAGGCGTGCAGGAGGTCACGCTCACCCGCGGCGAGAGCGTCCAGGCCGCCGACGGACAGGCCCGCCCGGCCGTCGTGGCCATCGTCCGCTGCACGCAGGCGCTCGGCGAGCCGGAGCGCGCCCGCATCGGCCAGTGGCTCCGCGTCCGCCTCGGCGTGGAAGACGTCACCGTCATCGCCTCAGCCGAATAACCTTCCGGCAGACACAAAAAAGGCACCTGCGCTTGCAGGTGCCTTTTTTATTGTATCCTGTATTGCTTCGAAGCAAAGCGCCGCAGGGGGTTCGGGGGGAACGCCCCCCCGACATCGAGCCTTCAGCAGGCCGCGTTTACGCGGCCTGCTTAATCGCGGCCTGCGCAGCAGCGAGGCGGGCGATAGGCACGCGGAACGGAGAGCAGCTGACGTAGTCCACACCGATCTTGTTGAAGAAGTTGATGGAGTCAGGGTCGCCGCCGTGCTCGCCGCAGACGCCGCACTTGAGCTCCGGACGACGGGCGCGGCCGCCCTGGATACCGATCTCGACCAGCTTGCCGACAGCCTTGGTGTCGATGGTCTGGAACGGGTCGGCGTCGAGGATCTTGTGGCCGAGGTAGTCGCCCATGAAGGTGCCTACGTCGTCGCGGGAGAAGCCGAACGTCATCTGGGTCAGGTCGTTGGTACCGAAGGAGAAGAACTCGGCGGTACGGGCCATGCGGTCGCCGGTCAGGGCAGCGCGCGGGATCTCGATCATCGTACCGAACTTGTAGGTGATGATCATCTCGTTGTGCACCTCGACCTCAGCCTTGATGCGCTCGCAGATGGCGCGCTGGAAGCCCAGCTCGCGGGCGGACACCGTGACCGGGATCATGATCTCCGGCTGCGGGTGGAAGCCCTCGCGGCACAGTTCGGCGACAGCCGTGAAGATGGCGCGGTACTGCGTCTCGGCGATGAGCGGGTAGGCCACGTGCAGACGCACGCCGCGCAGACCCATCATCGGGTTGACCTCGTGGAGGCTGGCGCCGCGGCGGGTCACCTCAGCGGCGCTGATGCCCAGCTCCTTGGCGACCTCGGCGGTCTTCTCCTTGGTCGTCGGGACGAACTCGTGGAGAGGCGGGTCGAGCAGACGGAACACGACCGGCTTGCCGTCCATCACCTTGAGGGTGCTCTTGACGGAAGCCTTGATGAACGGCTCCAGCTCGGCCAGGGCGTCCTTACGCTCCTGGTCGGTGGTGCAGAGGATCATCTTGCGCAGCTTGGCGAGCGGGGTCTCGGAGTTCTTGCCGTAGAACATGTGCTCGATACGGAAGAGGCCGATGCCCTCGGCGCCGAAGTCGAGCGCCTTCTGGGCGTCCTCCGGCGTGTCGGCGTTGGTACGCACGCCGAGGCGGCGGTACTTGTCGACGATGCTCATGAACTTCAGGAAGGTAGGATTCTCGCTGGCGTCCATCATCTCGATCTGCTTGGCATACACGTTGCCCTTGGAACCGTTGAGGGAGAGCCAGTCGCCTTCCTTGTATACTTTCTTGTCACCGGCGAAGGTGAGCGTCTTGGCTTCGAAGTTGATCTTCATGGACTCGCAGCCGACGATGCAGCACTTGCCCCAGCCACGGGCCACGAGGGCGGCGTGGGAGGTCATACCGCCACGCATCGTGAGGATACCGGCGGAAGCGCGCATGCCCTGGATGTCCTCCGGGGAAGTCTCCTCACGGACGAGGATGGTCTTCTTGCCGGCGGCGGCAGCCTCCATGGCAGCCTCGGAAGTGAAGACGATGGTGCCCACGGCTCCGCCCGGAGAGGCGGGAAGACCCTTGGCGACCACCTTGGCTTCCTTCTCGGAGACCGGGTTGAGGATCGGGTGCAGGACTTCGTCGAGCTGGGAAGGAGAGACGCGCATCACAGCGGTCTTCTCGTCGATCATGCCCTCCTCGAGCATGTCCATGGACATCTGCAGGGCGGCCATGCCGGTACGCTTGCCGATACGGCACTGCAGCATCCAGAGGGTGCCCTCCTGGATGGTGAACTCGATGTCCTGCATGTCGTGGAAGTGGTTCTCCAGGCGCTTGCGGATCTCGTCGAGCTCCTTGTAGACCTTCGGCATCGCCTTCTCGAGGGACTCGAGGTTGCGGTTGTGGTCGTTCTTGGTGGCTTCGTTGAGCGGGTTCGGGGTGCGGATGCCCGCGACCACGTCCTCACCCTGGGCGTTGATCAGCCACTCGCCGTAGAAACGGTTGTCGCCGTTGGCCGGGTTGCGGGAGAACGCCACGCCGGTGGCGGAAGTGTTGCCCATGTTGCCGAAGACCATGGACTGGACGTTGACGGCCGTGCCCCAGTCATCGGGAATCTTCTCGATGCGGCGGTACGCGATGGCGCGCTTGCCGTTCCAGGACTTGAAGACGCCGCCGATGGAACCCCAGAGCTGATCCTGGGCCGTGTCGGGGAAATCGACGCCAAGCACTTCCTTGACTTTCTTCTTGAACTTCTCGCAGAGGTCCTTGAGTTCCTCGGCGGTGATATCGGTATCGGAGGCGTAGCCCTTCTTCTCCTTCAGGTCGGCCATCATGCGGTCGAGCTGCTGGCGGATACCCTGACCGTCGGCGGGCTCGATGCCCTCGGCCTTCTCCATCACGACGTCGGAGTACATCATGATGAGACGGCGGTATGCGTCATAGACGAAACGGGGGTTGCCGGTCTTCTTGATCATGCCCGGAATCGTGGCCGAGCAGAGGCCGATGTTGAGGATGGTATCCATCATACCCGGCATGGAGCTGCGTGCGCCGGAGCGGCAGCTCACGAGGAGGGGATCGTTGGGATCGCCGAATTTCTTGCCCATCAGGGCCTCCGTGGCGTTGAGGGCGCCGCGGACCTCCATTTTGAGATCTTCAGTATAGCCGCCGCCAAGCTCATAGTATTCGGCGCAGCATTCGGTCGTAATGGTAAAGCCGGCAGGCACCGGCATGCCGAGCTTGCTCATCTCGGCCAGATTGGCTCCCTTTCCACCCAGGAGCTCACGCATGGTCCCGTCGCCTTCGGCCGTCTTTCCACCGAAGCGATAGACACGTTTTTTCATCTCGAACATAGATTATTGACTATTGTAATTTTGTTTCGGACCGCGAATTTAAGATAATTTTCTCATTATAGCAATTTTGCAGCCATTTCTGAGAGTTCGCTGCGCTCTCCCTTCCGAAGGAAGACGTGCTGGAAGAGCGGCTGGCCGTAGAGTTTCTCGCCCAGATGCGTCAGACCGTTGGACCACTGGTCCAGATAGGGCTGGTCGATCTGAAAGATGTCGCCCGTGAAGACCATCTTGGTCCCCTCGCCCGCCCGGGTGATGATGGTCTTCATTTCGTGCGGAGTGAGGTTCTGCGCCTCGTCGATGATGAAGAAGCATCTGCCGAGGCTGCGGCCGCGGATGTAGGCCAGCGGCTCGATGATCAGCTTCTCCTGGGAGAGCATCGCCTCGATGCGCTGGGCCTCGCGCGAAGCCGGGCGGAACTGCGACTTGATCACGTTGAGGTTGTCCATCAGCGGCTGGAGGAAGGGGCTCATCTTCTGCTTCTGGTCGCCGGGCAGGAATCCGATGTCCTGATTGCCCAGGATCACGGTCGGCCTGGACAGGTAGATCTGTTCGTAGTCCTGCTCCTGGGCCAGGGCGGCGGCGAGGGCGAGCAGGGTCTTGCCCGTGCCGGCGCCGCCCGTCAGGGAGACCAGCTCCACCTTCGGGTTCATCAGCGCCTCCAGGGCGAACTTCTGTTCGTCGTTGCGCGGGCGGATGCCGTAGGCTTCGTGGCCCTTAACGAGCACGATGCGGTCGCGCGTGGCGTCATAGCGCGCGCAGACGATCGCCTCCTGGGCCTGCTCCCAGCGGAACTTGAACATCTGGTTGGCTTTCGGCTGCACCTTGACGGCGCGCCTCCACTCGACGGCATTCTCCGGCCCATAGGCCAGGTCCTGCAGGACGTCGGCGGGCGCCGTCATCACCTGCACCTCGCGCTGGGCCTCCTCGACCCGCTCGTCTTCGATCTTGTCGGTCAGGTAGTCCTGGACCGCCATCCCGATGGCCTTGGCCTTCATGCGCAGGTTGATGTCCTTGGTCACGAGGGCAACGAAGCGCTCCGGATGGTGGTCGCGCACCCACATGGCGGTGGACAGGATGCGGTGGTCGGGAATGTCGTCCGCGAAGAAGCCGGCGTACTCGCCCTCGAAGGGGTGGTTCGGCTCGACCTTGATCCGCCCGAGGTCCTTGCCGATCGGCAGGCCCTCCGGGCCGAATTCCTTGCCGTTGGTGATCCGGTCCAGGTCGCGCATGAAGCCGCGCGCATTGTAGGAAAGGGTGTCTGTGCCCTTCTTGAAGTTGTCGATCTCCTCGATCACGGCCACCGGGATCACGAGGTCGTTGTCGCGGAACTTGCGGATCGCCTTGTGGTCATGCAGGATGACGTTCGTGTCGAGGACGAAAATCTTTGGTTTGCCCATACAGTGTTATGTGGTTCAGTCTTCTCCCTCCGCGTTCTGCATGAGGGATTCCAAAATGGTCTGGATGCCGGATTTGGCGGAGGCCTTGACCCGGACGTCCGTCCGGCCGGGAACGGGATGTCCCAGCGGGAAGAAGGCGACGTCCTGCAGCAGCAGTTCGGCGTCGAGGTAGTCGAAGTCCGCGTCGTGGATCTGGATCACGGCGCCGGGCACTTCGGCGAACAGGATCCGCATCACGTCCTGCTCCTGGTAGGCGCGCATCACGTCGGACACGTCGACGGTCAGGCCCACGCCGTCGGCCATCTGGCGGACGGTCTTGAGCAGGCCGCCCTCGCCGACCGTGGCGCCGGAGAGCAGGATGCCGTCCTCGACCAGCTCGCGGATGACTTCGTGGCAGTCGAGGAAATAGTCGGCGTCCGTGATCTGCGGGGCGGGGCCGCCGCCCACGTCGAGGATCTGCGCGAGCAGCGAGCCGCCGAGGCGGAAATCGGTCGTGTCGAAGGGAACGTAGATCACCCAGCTCTGCGGATCGGGAGCCAGGGTGGCGGGGCAGGAGCGGCGCGCGCCGAGCACGGGATGCTCCGAGCGGAAAGGCTCGCTGACGAAGCCGTAGTCCTCCTCGTCGGCATCGCGGGCGATGCGCGTGCGGAGGGTGAGCTCGGAAGCGCCCGTGGTCCGGGCATAGCGGTAGCCGCTGAATTTCAGGCCGAGCGCGTCGACGTAGTCGGCGGCGGCACGCACCGATTCGTAGAAGGCGGCGCGGGCGCCGACGGGCTTCTCGTCCCAGCGCCAGGAGGCCTCCAGCCGCAGGTCGCCGAGGCGGAAATGCCCCGTGCGCCAGAGCGCGTCGATGAGCGCGGCGGCCACCCGCACACGGGTGTAGGCGTCGGCCGAGGCGGCCGGGACCTGCTTGCGGGCGGCGAGGACCGCCTCCAGATAGGCGTCCGTGCACCCGGGCTCCAGGGCGATCCCGCGGAACACGGGGTCCAGCGTCTCGTCCACGGCACGCTCTTCCGCCGGAGCGGTCAGCGGGTGCCGCCCCTCGGGCTCGGTCACTGCATCCAGAAGCTGCGCAGGGGTGTATTCCTCCTGCACGCCGTCGAGGACGTAGGTCGCGTGCAAAGCAGTCAGTTTTTCGGCCATCACGTTTTAAAAACGTGTAAAATTAATTATTTTTGGATTCAGTTGCAACTATGGACCTGACAGAAGCTACCTACCACCGGCTCCTCGAGGAGCTTTACGCCCGCCATCCGAGCGTACAGAACCAAGGCTTCACGACCGGCGCCTACAAGCCGGGACTGGACGGGATGCGGCGCCTGGACGCCGCCCTGGGCCATCCGGCGCAGCGGCTCCGTGCCGTGCACGTGGCCGGGACCAACGGCAAGGGCTCGGTGAGCTCGATGCTCGCGGCCGCCCTCGCCGGGGCGGGGCTTCGCGTGGGTCTCTACACCTCGCCGCACCTGGTGGATTTCCGCGAGCGGATCAAGCTCGTGGAGCCCGGCGGCTGGTCGATGATCCCGCGCGAGGAGGTCTTCCGCTTCCTCACGGAGCGGGAGCGCGACCTGGAGGGTCTCTCTTTCTTCGAAATCACCACCGGCCTGGCCTTCAAGTGGTTCGCCGACATTGACGTGGACATCGCCGTGATCGAGGTCGGCCTCGGCGGCCGGCTGGACAGCACCAACATCCTCACGCCCGAGCTCGCCGTCGTGACCAGCATCGGCCTGGACCACTGCGCCCTGCTGGGCAATACGCGCGGCGCCATCGCCGCCGAGAAGGCGGGCATCTTCAAGCCCGGCGTCCCGGCGCTCTGCGGCGAGCGCGACGCCGAGACGGAGCCGGTCTTCGAGGCCCGCGCGAGCGTCGTCCCCTGCCCCCTCTTCTTCGCCGAAGATTTCGATGTCGAGCCGTTCAACACCGACCTCACCGGCCCCTACCAGGCCGCCAACCTCCGCACGGCCCTCGCCGCGCTGGAGTTGCTCGGCATCGGGGCGGACCGCGAGGCGCTGGCGCACACCGCCGCCCGCACCGGCCTGCGCGGCCGCTGGGAGCGCCTCTGCGCCGACCCCGAGGTCATCTGCGACATCGGCCACAACCCGCCGGCGCTGGCGATCAACTTCCGGCGCCTGCGCGAGAGCGGCCGTCCCCTGCTGATCGTGTATGGCATCATGGCCGACAAGGACCTGGATGCCATCCGCCCCCTGATGCCGCCCGACGCGCACTACTTCCTCGTAGCGCCCCGGGGCGAGCGAGCCCTCCCCGTCGCGGCCCTCGCCGCCCGGATGGACGGCTTCCGCTGCACCGTCTGCAGCAGCGTGCAAGACGGTGTGAATCAAGCTCTTGACGAAGCAAAGACCACCCCCGGATGCCTCGTCTATATCGGTGGCAGCAATTTTGTTGTAGCGGAAGCCATCGACATGTTTGAACCTTTATAAAACACGCACTATGAGAGCGATCCGTTTGATAACACTAGCACTTCTGACCGTAATGAACCTACCCCACAACGCTTTCGCCCAGGACAAGGACGGCCACATCCTGACCCGCCTTTGGGCCGACTACGAAAAGGCCGAGCAAGCCGACCGTCCCCAGGACCAGGTCCGCATCCTCGAGCAGATCAAGAAAGAAGCCACGGACAAACACCTGCCGTGGGATTTCTACGAAGCCTGCACCGAGTATGTCGATGTCCGGGAGGATATCAACTGGAAAGACCGGGCCGAAGTCCGCAGGCAGGCGACGGAAGAGATCGACCGCTTCGGCGAGCCGATTGTCTACTTCTTTTACCGGCTGGACGAGGATTATGCCTATGAAGAAGAGTACACGCCCCAGGAAGAGCGCCTGCCGGGACTCCTGGCATACGTGCAGGAGCACAAGGAGCAGATGGAGCGCGCGTGCAACCGGCAATTCCTTGAGCGGATCTTCTGGCTGCACAACCTGCCTTATCACAAGGCACTGCTGCCCCTCATCAAGAACGACTACGAATACGCGCTGTGGAGCCTTCTGAGCGTAAGCCCGGACGTCGACTGGGCCCGGCAGATTGCCGGCCTCTTCCCGCCACAGGGCTACCCCCTCGACGCCTTCATCGCGTTCACCCTCCTCCAGGAGGATGACGCCACCGCCGACGCGGCGTATGAAAAATATGTCGCCGACCATGCCGGACAGGCGGTCGCCCTGATGGCCCGCGACTGGCTGCTGGACCGCCGCTTCATCGAACTCAACCGCAAGGATGCATCTCAGGAGGAATACCTCCGCCTCTCAGAAGACTGCAAGGCGCTGCAGGCCGACCGCAAGAAGTTCTCCGGCAACGAAAAGCTCATCGCCGATTGCTGCACCCGGGCAGGCAGGATCTTCAGCCAGCTGAACGAGAAGGAAATCTTTGCAAGAATCAAAAAGGGCACCGTCACCATCCGGTTGCGCAACCTCCCCCAGGTCCGCGTCACCCTCGCCAGGGAAGGCGACGACAAGAAGAAACCGGTCTTCGAGCGGACGATCGCCAACACGCGCCACAGTTTCTATGTCCATGACACGCTCGTCTTCGACCTGCCGGTCATCGACGACGGCGCATATGTCCTCTACTGCGAAGAGGACGTGGCCACCTGCCGGACGGAATACACCAAGAACACGCTCTCCATCGCCCTCAAGCGCGACCATGACGGCTTCGGCGCCTATGTAGCCGACTACATCACCGGCAAGCCCGTGTCCCGCTGCGACATCCTGCTCCTGCGCGACGGCAAGCAGGTCGACGAGATCAAGGACCTGCCGATCGACGGATTCACCTACCTGCCGGAGCGTTTCGCCACCCAGCTGGAGAAGGACAAGCGGCATCACTACACCGTCCAGGCCACCCTGCAGGAAAACGGCCGGAAGCGTTCTTCGAGAGAGGAAAGCATCTATTCCGTCGAGCAGGAGCCGCTCAGCACCGACAACCCCGCCCGGCACCACGCCACGATCCTGACCGACCGCAGCGCGTTCACGCCCGGCGAGACCGTCCAGTTCAAGGTCCTGCTCTATGAAGGAACCTTCGCATTCGCGACGCGCCCGGAAGGCATCCGGCTGCACGCCACGCTCACCGACCCGTCCGGCAAGCTGGTCGGCGAGACGGACCTCGTCACGGGCGAATTCGGCTCCGCCGCCGGTTCCTTCGTGCTCAAGAAGGCCGAGCGCGGCGGCATGTACACCATCGCCGTCCAGGAGTCCGGAGACCATATCGCCAGCACCCGCGTCCGGGTCGACGAATTCGTCCTGCCGACCTTCGACCTCACCTGGGAGCCGGACCCGCGCTTCTATTTCCCGCAGGACACCGTCACGGTCCGGGGCAACATCAAGAGCTATTCCGGGCACAACCTCGGCACGGCCAAAGCCACGTTCGAGGCCAATGAATACGGGGTGTCGCTGGCCAGCGGCCCGCTGGAGATTTCCGACTCAGGCGACTTCGAGGCCCGTTTCGTCATACCCAAAAACGACGACCGCTCCTATTATGGCAACATTTCCTTCCGCGTCACCGTCGTCGACGGCACGGGCGAGACGCTGTCGTTCACGAAGACGGTTCCCATCAAAAGATATCTGTCTCTCTCCATCGATATCCGCAACAGGGCCAAGGGACGCGTCCACATGGTCTCCGAGAGCGGCAACGTCCTCGTTGGAGAAAACGTCCTCCGGGTCTGTTTCCAATCCGGCAGCTCGGGACTGGGTCATCCGACCCTGAAGATCTCCTACAAAGTCATGCGAGGCGTATCGACGGTCCTTTCCGGCGAGGCGCCTGTCGACCAGCCCGTCGACCTGTCCCTGGCCGGCCTCCCTTCAGGCCTGTATACCGTAGAAGCCATCGCCACGGCCAGGAGTGACGGCGGCAAAGAATACACGGAGACGGTTAGGCGGTCGTTCCTCAAGTGTTCCGACACCGACAAGGTGCTGGATGCGGATGTCAGCTGCTTCTTCAAGGAGCTGCCGGACGACGGCAAGGGCATCGCGCTGCAGATCGGCACCACCACCGGCCCCGCCTGGGTGGTGGTGGAACTCTACGGCAACGGCGACCGCCTGCTAGAGAAGCGCATGGTCCGGCTCGCCGGCATCCGCGGCCAGGCCGGCTCGCTGGAGACGGTCCGCTTCGAGCGCAAGCCCGGCTATCCCGAAGCGTTGACGCTCGAAGTCTTCTGGTTCCGCGACGCGAAGAGCTTCGCTTATACCGTTTCCTCCTACAAGGCCCCCGCGGCCTTCCAGCTCCCGCTCAGCTTCAGCCGCTTCCTGGACACGACGCTGCCGCACACGGACTACAGCTTCACGATCCGCACCGGCGCCGGCACGGAAGTCGCCGCCACCGTCTTCGACAAGAGCACGGAGACCATCCAGCCCAATGTCTGGAGCACCGTCTCGCCCTTGACGCGGAACCTTCCCCGGACCATCTATTTCTTATGCCCGGGAGATGAACGCGACTTCGGATACTATGAAGTCGAAACGAAAGTCCGGGGCGTGGCAGCCACGGCGGCGAGGAACGCCGTCAGCGACGTCGCTTACGAATCGTATGACGACGAGCTGGGCGAGACGGTCGTGATCGGCTACGGCACCATGCGGAAATCCGACCTGACCGGGTCGGTCACGACGGTGATCGACGCCCCTGTCCGGGCGAATTTCGCCAACACGGTCGCCTGGGAGCCGTTCCTGCGCGCCGACGACAACGGCGAGGTGACCTTCCGCTTCACCACCGCCGACAAGCTCTCGACCTATTACGTGCAGCTCTTCGCGCACGACAAGGCCTTCCACAACGCCACGCTCCGCCAGGAGATGGTCATCACCCTGCCGGTCAAGGTAGCCATCGTGCAGCCGCAATACCTCTATGAGGGCGACCGCTACGTGGCGCGCGTGAGCGTGGCCAACAGCCTGGACAAGCCCGTCTCCGGCCGCATCAACGTCTGCTTCCTCGACGGCAAGGACCACAAGACCGCGCCGCTCATCTCCGAGGAGGAGCAGGCGGTCACGGTGCCGGCCGGCGGCAGCGCCGACTTCAGCTGCGCCATCTCCGCGCCGGCCGTCGCCGACCTGGGCCTGCTGGTCAGCTTCGTCGCCGACGAGGCGGACTACGGCTCCGACGCCGTGTTCGTGACGCTGCCGGTCAAGCCGGCGGTGCAGACGATCACCGAGGCGCACTCCGCCCTGATGCTCTCCTGGATGGACCGCGAAGCGATCCTCACCGCCCTGCGCGGCCAGTTCGTCAACGTACCTGGCAGCGCGGCCAGCCTGCGCGAGATCTCCATCCTCGACATGATCCGGGAGGCCATCCCGGAGAAGGCCGTGCCGACCAGCGACAACCTGGTGTCCCAGTCCGAGGCCCTCTTCGCCAACTGCCTGATCGACAAACTGCCCGATTCGCCGGGCTCCACCGCCACGCCGGAACAGCGCGCGGAAATGTGCGCCAAGATCCTGGCCTGCCGCAACGAAGACGGCGGCTTCGGCTGGTTCCCCGAGATGCGCTCGTCGCCGCTGCTGACCAGCGTGCTGCTCGAGCGGCTCGCCGCGATGGGCGACGCCTGCCCGCAGCAGCTCGCCGACGCCATCCCCGAAGCAGTCAAATATCTGGATACCACCTATTTCGGCGATCCCGTCAGATCCTTCTGGTACGGCGGCATCAGCATGGATCAATACCTGCACGTGCGTTCGCTGTTCCCGGAAGTCGCTTTCGCTCCGAAGGCGGAAGCCAAGGTGATGCGTGAATTCAAGAAAGCCGCCAAGGCCTACCTCGTGCCGGGTTCGAAGCGCGGCCTCAACGGGCAGGTCTTCGCCAAGGCCCGTCGGATGAAGACGCTCCGCGCCCTGCTGCAGAGCGAGGCCGGCGCAGCGCTGGCCCGCGACTGGGGTGTCTCGCTCTTCGCCAAGCGCCGCCTCGCCCGCTCGCTGGACAAGGACGTCGCTTCCCTGCTGCAATATGCCGTGCCGCACCAGAGCGGCGGCACCTACTACCCCAACGCCGTGATGCCGTGGCGCGGCCTGCTCGAGAGCGAGCTCTACGCCCACACGCTGATCTGCAACCTGCTGACCGACTGCGGTCACAGCGAGGTCGCGGAGGGCATCCGCCTCTGGACCATGGTCCAGAAGGAGACGCAGCATTGGGCGGACGACGCGGCCTACCTCGAGGCCATCGACTGCGTGCTGCGCGGCTCGGAAGAGACCCTGCAGACCCGGGTCCTCGCGCTGAGCGCCACCACGACCCTGCCGCTGCGCCAGGTCAAGGCCGCCGGCAACGGATTCACCGTCTCCCGGACCTACACCCGCGACGGCATTCACATGCTGCAGGACGGTGACACGCTTCACGTCGGCGACCATATTCTGGCGATCTACCACATTTGGAACGAGGAGAACCGCAGCTTCGTTCGGCTCAGCGTGCCGCGCCCCGCTGCCTTCCGCCCCGTCGAGCAGCGCTCCGGCCGTTGGGGCGACAACATCGGCCGCGTGTTCTATTCTCTGGGCTATGGGAGCTTCCGCCCGCAGGGCTACCGCAGCGTCCTGGCCGACCGCACCGAGTACTGGTACGACGTCTATCCGGAGGAGAATACTACGATCTCCGAAGAATTTTTCGTCACCCAGGAAGGCACCTTCCAGAGCCCAGTCCCTGAAATTGAATCCCTTTACGCGCCGCACTACCGCGCCAACGACGCCGGCCACCCCGCCGTCGTCGTGGCGCCGTAAGGCGCGGTATCATTTTTGCACACGCTCCCGGCAATAAATCTTCTTACAAATTATGAGAAAACTCATCTTTATTTGTGCGCTTCTTCTCTCTTGCGCATGCGTGGCTTCCGCCCAGAACAACCGCGCCTTCAAGAAAGGCTACGAGGGCAGTATCGAACTTGGCAACTATGCCGTCTTCGGAAAGGAAAAGGCCGGCGCCATGATCCAGGCCGCCACGACCCACGGCTATCGCTTCGGCAACGGCATGTTCTTCGGTGTCGGTATCGGACTCGGTTATGACTTCGACTCGCGTGGGGCTGTGATCCCGGCCTTCCTGGATGCCAAATACAACTTCGTGGATGCCGGCGTCAGTCCGTTCATTTCCGCCCGGACAGGTCTTCGTATCTGGGAGGACGGGCCCGAGTATGGACGTCAGCCGTTCATCGCCGTTGCCGCCGGTGTCGATGCGGGACATCTCTCCGTCAAGCTCGGCTACGACTATGGCGACCGCTACGTGGAGAAGGTCGCTGCGGGCCAGCGTGTCTCGGGATTCATCAAGCCCAGCCAGTTGTACTGCTCCTTCGCCTTCAAGTTCTAGCAGCACGCCTGATACAAGAAAAAAGCAGCCCCGACGGGCTGCTTTTTCTGTTTGATGCGGACCGGAGGGTCAGATGACCTCCAGCGATTCGGCGGAGAGCCAGCCCTGGCGGCCGTCGGCGAGTTCGATGTTGCGCCAGGCGCCGACGGAGTCGAGGACCTTGACTTTCGTGCCCTCGTGGAGCACGAAGAGGTCCTTGGCGGAGTCGCGGCCCGGGGCGCTCTGGACCGTGGCGACAGGGCGCGTGACGATAGCGCCGTCGGCCTTGCGGTAGTCGGAGCGCTGCCAGCAGGCGAAGTCCAGGCATAGCAGCGTGAGCAGCAGGGCCGCGATGCCGGCGATGAAGCCGCCGCGGCGCACCGCCACGCGGCGCCCGAGCAGGAAGAGCAGCACGCAGACGAGCGTAAGCGCCAGGAACACCAGGAACAGCACGCCCCACGTGTCGGACGGGAGCAGCCAGCAGAGCTTGCGGCCCCAGGCTTCGAGGAAGAATTCCGGGACGGATTCGATCTTGTCCTGCACCTGCGTCTGGGCGAATGCCAGGTTGTGGCGCGCGTCCGCATAGGAAGGATCCAGCTTGAGCGCCCGCTCATAGTTGAGGATCGCGTGGGCGAGGTCGTCCTGCTTGAACAGGGCGTCGCCCAGGTTGCAATACAGCTGCGGCGACTCCAGGCCGAGGGCGCGCAGGTCCGACCAGGCGCGCGCGGCGCCGGCCCAGTCGCCGTCGGAATAGGCGGCGACACCCGCCGTCCACAGCGAGTCGGCGCTGGCGGCCGGCTGCGCCGCGCCGCGCTGGGCGGGCAGCAGCAGGAGCAGCGCCAGCAGGGCGGCGGCAGCGCCGGAGCCCTTGCGGGGATTTCTCTTCATATGCTCGTCGATGGCGGAAATGACCGAGACCGCCTGCTCGTAATGGGTATTCATCGCCTCGTGGCCGGCATCCGGCGCGTAGCGAGCGAACTCGCACGCGTCCAGCAGGCCGGTGAATTCGGCCGCCAGCGCTTCGCCGGCGCCGCTTTCGACCAGCCGGGCCGAAATGTTTTCCTTGCTCATGTCCGCGGCATCCAGGTTGAGCTTGTCCGAGACGAAGCCCAGCAGGGCGCGGTGCAGCTCCTCATAGAAGGCGGTGTAGAGATTGCCCTTCAGGAAGGCACCCGCCTGGGCGAGCCGCTTGCGGGCCATCTTGGTGGCAAGAAATAGCCGACGGACGAGAGCGTGCCCGGGGTGGTGGCGATGAAGCGGATGTCGCTGCCCAGGTCGCGCACGTCCTTGCGGTTCACGCCGGCGACGAGCTGGCCGCCGGTCGAGGAGCCGGTGTCAGCGCCCTTGCCCACCCGGATCGGGAGCGGCTGGCTGCGCAGGGTCACGTATTTCCGCGCGGAAAGGTCGAAATAGGTATATTCCACGGGGCCGAGCGTGAATTCGCCGTGGCTGCGCGGAATGAACGGATATTCGAATACCTTGCCGCCGGCCACGTCGGAAGTCTTGACGTCATAGACCTCGAAATCGGCCGGGAATGAGATCTTCGGGGCCTCCAGCAGCGAGGTGTTGCCGCTGCCCGTGACCGTGACGCGCAGCGAGGCCGCGTCGTGGGTCAGGAGCGAGTCGCGCGTCAGCGCCGCGCTCATCTTGAACGAGCCCACGCCGCCGCCGAACGAGGCTGGGGCACCGGCCGGCAGGGCGCTCACGTGGACCGTCACCGGCTGCGTGGTCACCCGTTTGCGGATGGTCTGGTAGTCGTCCTGGAAGAAATCGTCGAAGATGCTGCCCGTCGAGCGCCGCTGGGTGCGGACGTTGACCAGGCACACCAGCTCGGCGGCGTCGATGGTCAGCTCGCCGGACTTCTGCGGGATGAGGTTCCAGCTGCGGAGCACGGCGGCGTTGTAGATCTTGTCCCCCACGTTCTCGCGGCGGAACTCGATCTGGCTCGGCGCCTGCACTTCCTGGTTCCAGAAGCCGTTGAACGTCGGGAATTTGGCATCCTCGAACCCGCCGATGTTGACCCGCTGGTAGAGCTTGAGCGTGGCCGTGACCGGCTCGCCCACCGTCACGCTCCGCTTGCTGAGCGTCAGGCGCATGAACAGGTCGTCCGCCGCCACGGTGCCGGTCTGGGCGCTTTCACCGCCCTGCCGGCTCCCCTGCGCGGCCTGGCCGCCGCCCTGGCCCTGCTGGGCCGCGGCGCCGTCGGTCACCACTTCGACCGTCGCCCGGTTGGAGACGAGTTTCTCGCCCTTGACCGTGGCCTCGGCGGCCGCAAGCTGGAAACGCCCGGTGTTCTTGGGCAGCAGGATGTAGGTATAGGTGGTCTGCGAGGAATGCGTGCGCTTGCCGTTGATGATGCTGGTAGAGGACGACGTCCCCTTCTGGGGGCCCCAGACCAGCTGGAAATCGCTGCCCGGATCCCATTGGAACTCACTCGGGGCATGCTCCCCACTGATGACGAAAGTAACGTTGAACTGTTCGTTCACGCCAACCAGATTGGGCGCCTGGACCTTGATCGTGGTCTGGGCGGAAGCGGCCAGCACGCTGAAGGCCGCAATGAGGACGAGTACTATCTTGCGCATCACCAATTCTTTTCTTTCTGACGGGACTTCAGCAGGGCAGCCTTCTCCTTGTTCACCTTGTCCTGGGTCGCCTTTTCCTGGGCCTGGATGGCCTTCAGCATCTGCTGGACCTGCTGCGGCGAGATCTCCTGCTGCTTCTGGCCGTCACCCTGGTCCTGCCGGTCCTGGTCCTGGTTCTGGTCTTGGTCCTGGTCCTGCTGGTCCTGGTTTTGATTCTGGTTCTGTTGATTCTGCTGATTCTGCTGGTTTTGCTGGTTCTGCTGATTCTGGCGGTTCTGGTCTCCCCCTCCCTCATTCTCCAGCATCTTCTTGGCGTAGATGTAATTCTCCTTGGCCTCCAGGTCGCCGGGATCACGCAGCAAGGCCGCCTTGTACATATCGACGGCGTTCTGCCAGTCTTTCTGCTGCGCGGCGGCATTGCCGGCATTGTAGCAGTATTGCGCCGGCACGAGCGGGTGCTGGACGCCGTTCAGCGTCTTGAACGCCCCCTCGAAGTCCTCCTGCCGGTACAGGGCCGATGCCAGGTCGTAGCGCGCGGTCACGGACATGGAGTCCTTGACCAGCGCCTTGCGATAGTCGATCTCCGCTTCCTTGAACTGGTCGCGGCGGAACTTGCGGTTGCCAGCCCGCACGTCGTGGCGGTCTGCCTGCGCGAAGGCGGACAGACTGCAGAACAGCAGCAGGATGGCCAGTAAACTATTTCTCATCGAACAACCTCCTTTTGGCGCGACGCTCGCCGACCAGCATCTCCAGCACGAAGAAGAAGAGCGCCGCCGCGAAGAAATACATATACTGTTCGTCATACTCCTCGAAGACGGTGCTGTTGAAGCGCTCGTCCTCGAGCTTGCGGATCTCGGAGAGGATGGGGTTGAGACCGAACTCCTCGCTGCCCGCATGGACATAGGCGCCGTTGCCCTCGGACGCGACGCGCTTGAGTGTCTCTTCGTCCAGGCGGGTCACGACGATGTTGCCGTCCTTGTCCTTCATCAGGTCGCCGTCCAGCGGGATCGGCTGGCCGCGCAGCGAGCCCACGCCGACCGTGTAGACGCGGATCCCCGTCGACGCCACCTGGCGGGCGGCTTCCACGGGATCGTCTTCGTGGTTCTCGCCGTCGGTGATCACGATGATGGCGCGGCTCTTCTCGCTCTGCACGCTGAAGCTCTTGGCGGCCGTGAGGATGGCGTCACCGATGGCGGTGCCCTGCACGGGCACGGACTGGGTGTCGATCATGTTCAAGAACATCTTGGCGGACACATAGTCCGTCGTGATCGGCAGTTGCACGAAGGACGTGCCGGCAAAGATGATCAGGCCGATCCGGTCGCCGTCCAGCCGGTCCACGATGCGGGAGATGGCCAGCTTGGCCCGCGACAGGCGGTCGGGGGAATAGTCCTGGGCGAGCATCGAGTTGGACACGTCCAGGCAGATCATGATCTCGGCTCCCTTGGTCTCGCGCTCGACGAGCTTGGCGCCCAGCAGCGGGCGGGCCAGGCCGATCGCGAAGCAGGCGAAGCCGATGCAGAAGAGGACGGTCCGCCACCAGCCCTTGGCCGAAGACCAGGAGGGCATCAGGGCGGCGACGAGCTTCTCGTCGCCGAAACGGCGGATGCGGGCGCGGCGGGCGCGGCGCAGGAGCGCGTATCCGGCCAGGATCAGCGGCACGAGCAGCAGCAGCCACAGGAAATAGGCACGGGCAAACATCAACATACTACGGCATCCTCCTCAATAAAAGTCCTACGAACAGTTCGAGAAGCAGGCAGATGAGCGCCGCCACGCCGAAACGTCCGAACAATTCCTTATAGACGGGGAAGCTGTCCACCGACGTGCGGGCCTTCTCCATCTTGTTGATCTCCGAATAGATCTCCGCGAGCTTGGTGTTGTCCGTGGCGCGGAAATAGCGGCCGCCGGTGCTCTCGGAAATCTGCTTGAGCAGGTTCTCGTCGATCTCGACCTGCATCTTGCGCATCTCCACGCCCCAGGGCGTCATCACCGGATAGGGCGCGAGCCCGTTGGCGCCCACGCCGATCGTATAGACGCGGATGCCATAGGTCCTGGCGATCTCGGCCGCCGTGAGCGGGGCCACCTCGCCGGTGTTGTTGACGCCGTCCGTCAGCAGGATGACCACGCGGCTCGGCGCGTCGGAATCCATCATGCGGGTCACCGCCGTGCCAAGGCCGTTGCCGATGGCGGTGCCGTCCTCGATCAGGTCGGTCTGCACCTCCTTCATCAGGTTGATCAGCGTGGCGCGGTCGGTCGTCAGCGGGCACTGCGTGTAGCTCTCGCCCGCAAAGACCACGATGCCCATCCGGTCAGTCGGCCGCTGGGCGATGAATTCGATGGCGATGTCCTTGGCCGCGCTGATGCGGTCGGGCGTGAAGTCACGCGCCAGCATACTCGTGGAGACGTCCATCACCAGCATGATGTCGATGCCCTCCGTGTCGCGCTTCTCGACCTCGGAGGTCGAGCGCGGACGGGCCAGCGCCACCACGATCAGGCAGAGCGCGGCGGTGCGCAGCACCATCGGGACGTGGCGCAAGACGGATTTGAGGTTGCGGCCGGCCTGCATCCAGGGCGCGAGCGTCGCGACGCGCAGGTGCGGGCGCCGCTCCGCCAGCTCCCGGTAGAGATAGAGGCCGGCGAGCAGCAGCGGTACGAGGAGCAGCCACAGAAGGGAAGGATACTCAAAGTTCATCCGGATTCTTCTGCTCCTCCTCAAGCACGGTCTGGTAGGTGGAAGTCACGAAACGGACGGCCGTCGGCAGCGCACGGGCGTTGTCCTCGTCGGAAGCCACGTGCTTGGCGAACTTGACGAAGTCGGCGCACTCGAAGACGCCGCGCAGGTCCTCGCGCAAGTCCGCCGGCAGGTCCTTCTCGCCCTTCAGGGCGTCGAAGAGCTCGGCCGTGGTCATCTCCGGCGCATCCACGCCGAAGCGGTCCGCGATATAGAATTTCAGGGCATCGGTGATGCCCGAATAATAGGCTTTCTGCTTGTCTGCGGCCCAGAACTTCTCGCCGCGCCACTTGTCCAGCTCGCGCAGCGCCACGATGTAGGCCGGGTCACGGCTCACCGGCGTGCCGTCCGCGCGCCGCCGCCGGATGATCACCAGGCAAACGGTCAGGGCCACGAGGCCCGCGACCAGCCAGAGCAGCATCACCCAGGGGACGACCTCTTTGGCCGTCAGCGGATAGCGCATCTGACCCTTGATGTCGTGAAGCTGGTAGGTCGCCGTGTCGACCGGCATGGTCTTCACGTCCAGGTCCAGTCCTTCGAACACCAGGGTATCCTTGTCGCGCAGCACGCGGATGTCGGGCAGCCGGTAGATACCCTCCTCGAACGGTGCGATCACGACGCTGCCGCGCAGGTTGTACCGCCGCACGCGCTCCTTCGAGCCCGGCTGGCGGACGCGCAGGCGCGCCGTCGTGTCGAGCTGCCAGTTGCGCAGGAGCAGCAGCGAATCGGTGGCATGCTCCCGGTAATCAAACAGGAGGATGGAGGTCCCCTCCGGCACGCTGTCCAGCTGGAACCCGTATTCGATCTGGTCCGCGATCAGGATGGAATCCCGGGGCTGGAGCTGCTTGATCCAGGCAGGTCCAGCCGGAACGGTCTCCAGCAACGCGGCCAGTATGAGCGTCAAAATCTTCATCTGCGGTTAAACAGGGCCATCAGGCCTTTGACATAGTCGTCGTCCGTGGCAATGTCCACGTGGTCGACCTGGTATTTGTTGAACAGGGCGTCCTGCCGGGCGGTCAGGTCGGCGAACCAGCGCTCGTACGCCACGCGGACCTTGCGGCTGTCGGTATCGATCCAGGCGGCCGCGCCGGTCTCGCTGTCCTTGACGTGGACGAAGCCCACGGCAGGCAGCGAGCGCTCGCGCGGGTCGTGCACCTGGATGACGCTCAGGTCGTGGCGGTTCACCGCCACCTTGAGCGCCTCCTCGTAGCGCGGGTTGCCCTGCGCGTCCGCGTCCAGCAGGTCGCTGAGCAGGAATGCCGTGCATTTCTTCTTGATCGCGTTGGTCAGGAACTTCAGCGCGGCGCCGACGTCCGTGCCATCGGAAACGGGCTGCAGCTCCAGCATCTCGCGGATGATGTGCAGCAGGTGCGAGCGGCCCTTGCCCGGCGGGATGAATTTCTCGACCCGGTCGGAGAAGAACAGCGCGCCCACCTTGTCGTTGTTGAGGATGGCGCTGAACGAGAGCACGGCCGCGATCTCCGCGAGGCGCTCGCGCTTGGTGCACTCCGCCGTGCCGAACAGGCCCGAGCGGCTCACGTCAACGAGCAGCACCACCGTCAGTTCGCGCTCCTCTTCGTAGACCTTGACGTAGGGCGTGCGCAGGCGCGCCGTGACGTTCCAGTCCATGGCGCGCACGTCGTCCCCCCACTGGTACTCCCGCACCTCGCTGAATGCCATGCCACGGCCCTTGAAGGCCGAATGGTACTCGCCGGCGAAAATCTGGTGGGAGAGCGCCTTGGTCTTGATCTCGATCTTCCTGACTTTCTTCAGGAGCTCGGTCGCGCGGGTATTACGGGACGATGACGGCATTGATGACCTGCTCGATGATCTCTTCCTCGTAGGTCAGGCCGATACGGTGGCGCAGCACCTCCGGGCACACGGCACGGACATCCTCGGGGATGACGTAGCCGCGGCGCTTGATGAACGCATAGGCCTTGGCCGCCATCGACAGGCTGATGCTCGCACGCGGCGAGCCGCCATAGGCGATCAGGTCCTTCAGATTCTTCAGGCCATACTCCTCGGGAGTACGGGTCGCATAGACGATGTCTACGATATAGCGCTCGATCTTCTCGTCCATATAGACTTCACGCACGAGGTCGCGGGCGCGGGCGATGTCCTCGGGGCGCACGACGGGCGTGGCCTTGGGGAACTCCCCGCTGTTGTTCATCCGGATGATGAGCTTCTCCTCTTCCTTCTTGGGATAGCCCACGACGACCTTCAGCATGAAACGGTCCACCTGGGCCTCCGGGAGGGGGTAGGTGCCTTCCTGCTCGATCGGGTTCTGCGTGGCCATCACGAGGAAGGGACGCGGCAGCGGGAAGGTCTGGTCGCCCAGGGTCACCTGCCGCTCCTGCATCGCCTCGAGCAGGGCGGACTGGACCTTGGCCGGGGCGCGGTTGATTTCGTCCGCGAGGACGAAGTTGGCGAACACGGGGCCCTTATGCACTTCGAACTGCTCTTTCTTCTGGGAGTAGATCAGGGTGCCGGTCACGTCGGCCGGCAGGAGGTCAGGGGTGAACTGGATGCGGCTGAACTTGCCGTCGACAGCCTGGGCGAGGGTGCTGATCGCCAGGGTCTTGGCCAGACCCGGCACGCCTTCGAGCAGGATGTGCCCGTCGGCGAGCATCGCGATCATCAGGTTCTCCACCAGGTGCTTCTGCCCGACGATCACCTTGCCCATTTCCAGCGACAGGAGGTCGACGAACGCGCTCTCTTTCTGGATGCGTTCATTCAACTCCTTGATGTTTACACTTTCCATATAATTCATTAATTTTGCGGTCAGTTTTATGCGTTACCTCATCAAGCTCTCCTACAACGGCGCGGACTTCTGCGGATGGCAGGTCCAACCGGACGCCCCGAGTGTCCAACAGGCGCTCGAAAACGCCCTGTCCACGCTGCTGCACGCTTCCGTGGCCGTGACCGGCGCAGGCCGGACCGATACGGGCGTCAACGCCATCGGCTACGTCGCTCATTTCGACGCAGCCGGGGAGCTTGACACGCATCAATTGCGCTACAAATTGAATGCCATCCTGCCCCGTTCCGTGGTCATTCACGAAATCGCTCCGGCAGCCCCGGAATTCCACGCCAGGTTCGACGCCACGAGACGCGAATATACATATTTTCTGCATCGCGTCAAAGACCCTTTCGTGGACGCCTTTTCCTATCTCTACACCTTTCCCGGGGTGGATTTCGAAGCGATGGACCGGGCCGCGCAAGCGCTTCTGGGACAGCACGATTTCCGTTGCTTCGAGAAGACGGGCGCCGACTCCAAGACCTCGCTCTGCACGGTCTTCGAGGCCGGCTGGCACCGCTACACGCCGACCCACCTCGCCCTGACGGGCCGGCAGGGCGGCGACGACTACTGGTACTTCCGCATCGCAGCCGACCGTTTCCTGCGCAACATGGTCCGCGCCGTGGTCGGGACGCTGCTCGAGGTCGGCCGCGGCAAGCGCAGCGTCGAGGACTTCGCAGCGCTCGTCCTGCCCCCGGATTACGACCTTTCCGGCGAGAAGGTATCGAGACGTAGTCTCGCGGGCGAAAGCGCCCCCGCGGAGGCCCTCTTCCTCAGCGAAGTCGATTATTGATTACAGATTTCTTGATTATCAGGCCAAAAACGGCCAAAAATCCCAAAAATCTCCGTATATTTGTACGATTATGCCCTAATGGGCAGATTTTTTGCAATTGTTGGTTACAAAAAGAACCTAAATATGTTTACGATTCTCCTCCAGACAGACATCACGCCGGCGGTCCCCGTCCAGCAGGAGATGTCCTATTCGCTCATCGAGATGGCAGCCAAGGGCGGCCCCCTGATGTGGGTCCTCCTCGCCCTCTCGATCATCGCCATCTACATCTTCGGCAAGAAGTGGTGGATCATCCGCCAGGCCGGCAAGATCGACAAGGATTTCATCAACGACATCCGCGACTACATCCACGAAGGCAAGACCAAGTCCGCCCGGACGCTGTGCGAGAAGTACGACGCGCCCGTCGCCCGGATGGTCGAGGCCGGCATCGCCCGCCTGGGCAAGCCCGCCACCGACGTGCAGGCCGCCATCGAGAATGTCGGCAACGTGGAGGTGGCCCGCCTGGAGAAGGGCCTTCCCTACCTCGCGACCATCGCGGGCGGCGCCCCGATGATCGGCTTCCTCGGCACCGTGATCGGTATGGTGCAGGCGTTCTTCAACATGTCCAACGCCGGCAACAACATCGACATCACCCTGCTGTCGAGCGGCATCTACACCGCCATGATCACCACGGTCGGCGGTCTGATCGTGGGTATCCTCGCCTACTTCGGCTACAACTTCCTGACGGCGCGCGTCTCCAACCTCGTGTACAGCATGGAGAACGCCACCATCCAGTTCATGGACATGCTCGGCGAGCCCGTCGCCGATGCCGCTAAAGCAGAATAAGATGGCCCTCAAGCGTATCACCAAGGCGGATCCCAACATCGCGATGTCCTCGATGACGGACATCGTGTTCCTGCTGCTGATCTTCTTCCTGGTGACTTCCACCCTGGTCAATCCCAACGCCCTCAAGCTCCTGCTCCCCAAGAGCACCGGCCAGGTGGGCGCCAAGGCCACGGTGAGCGTCTCCATCAAGGACTGGGGCGAGGACCGCTTCACCTACCACATCAACGGAGCCCAGGAGCCCGTGGCCTTCGCCGAGGTGGAGGACGAGCTGGTGGACCTGCTCCAGAGCGAGGAGGACCCCACCTTCTCCATCTACTCCGACGAGACCGTCCCCATCGGCGAGATCGTCCAGGTGATGAACATCGCCAACCGGCATCATCCTGTCGGCGATCGCCCACGTGTGCGCCCTCGCCCTGGTGTCGACGTCCGGTCTGAAGTACATCTACCCCCCTCCCCAGGAGCAGTCGATGCTGATCGACTTCACCGAGGCCCCCGAGCTGGTACAGCAGCTTCAGGGACAGGAGCCCCTCGCGGAAGAGGTCGACCTCACGCGTCCCGTCGAGCTGGCGCAGCGGAGCGAGTCCCCCTATGTGGCTGACAAGCCCAACGAGACCCCGCAGACGCAGCCGGACCCGGTCGGCGACGTAGAGGTGCCTGCCCCCGAGCCGAAAGAGCCAGCCCTGGACCCCAGGGCCTCCTTCCCCGGGATGTCCCGCAAAGACACCAGCCACACGGCGCCGCACGCGGCGGCCGAGGCTGGGGAGGCCTTCAAGGCCGGTCAACCGCAGGGCAATACTGACCATGGCCGCACAGACGGCAAGCCCAACGCACACGTCGAAGGACGCAGCACGGTGGGCAACATCCCACGTCCCGTGTATAACGTACAGGAAAGCGGAGACGTGGTCGTTACCATTTGGGTGGACAACTACGGCAACGTAGTCAGAGCCGTGCCGGGAGGCGACGGCACCACCGTTACAGACAACGCCCTCTGGGCGGCGGCGCGAAAGGCCGCGCTCGAGACGCACTTCAACATGAGCGCCGACGCTCCCGCAATGCAGGAGGGCACAATTACTTATCATTTTAAACTCAAGTAGTGATGGACCAATTTACCAAAGAAGGCCGAAAACTTAGACCCAGAAAGACGGCGGGACCCCGTCCCAGCTCCGAGAAAGTGGAGTACACGCCCGGCGCGCACAGAAGCGAGGGCGAACACAGAAGCAACAATTATGAAGGACACCGCAGCTATGGCGAAGGCCGTCCGCAGCGCCCCTACGGCGAGAGCCGTGGCAACTACGGCGGCAACCGCGGCGGCAGCTACGGCAACCGCGACAACCGCGGGTTCGGCGGTCGCAACAGCTACGGCGACAACCGCGGCGGCTACGGTGAGAACCGCGGCTACGGCGAGCGTCGCAGCTATGGCGACAACCGCGAGGGCGGCGAGCGCCGCTCCTACGGCGAGAACCGTTCCTACGGCGAGGGCCGCAGCAATTACGGCGAGAACCGCGGCAACAGCTACGGCGAGCGCCGGCCGCGCCAGTACGGCGAGAACCGCGGCGGCTACGGCAACCGCAACGAAGGCCGCAGCTACGGCGAGGGCCGCAGTTTCGGCGGCCGCAAGCCGATGGGCGCCGGCAAGCCGAAGAGCAAGAAGCCGGGCCGCAAGCCCAACTTCACCCGTGAATCCACGGAAGGCATCAACCGCATGATCAGCCGCCGTCCCGTCGTGAACGGCAGCGAGAGCACCGAGGCACCGTATCCGATGCCCATCCAGGACACCGTCCGCCTCAACAAGTTCATCGCCAATTCGGGCGTCTGCTCCCGCCGGGAGGCCGACACCCTCATCCAGGCCGGTGTCGTGACCGTCAACGGCGAGGTGGTGACCGAGCTCGGTACCAAAGTCAATATCTTCACCGACGACATCCGTTTCAACGGCCAGCGTCTCAAGGGCGAGGAGAAGGTCTACATCGTGATGAACAAGCCCAAGGGCTTCGTGACCACGGCCAGCGACCCCCACGCCGAGAAGACCGTCGTCGACCTCGTCAAGAACTGCCCCGCCCGCGTCTATCCGGTGGGCCGTCTGGACAAGAACACGACCGGCGTGCTGATGCTGACCAACGACGGCGAGATCGCCGAACGCCTCACGCATCCTTCCTACGATAAGAAGAAGATTTACCAGGTCGCCCTCGACCGCCCGCTCAGCCAGGAAGACTTCGACAAGATCCTGTCCGGCATCGAGCTCTCCGACGGCGAGGTCAAGGCCGACGAGCTGGAATACATCGACGAGAAAGACAAGCGCAAGCTCGGCATCGAGATCCACTCCGGCAAGAACCGCATCGTCCGCCGCATCTTCGAGACCCTGGGCTACACCGTCAAGGCGCTGGACCGCGTCTATTTCGCGGGCCTGACCAAGAAGGGCCTCAAGAAGGGTGAGTGGCGCTACCTCACCGAGGGCGAGACCAACATTCTGAAGATGGGGGCTTACGTATAATGGCGCACCGCTCGGGATTCGTTTGCATCATCGGCAACCCGAACGTCGGGAAATCGACGCTGATGAACGCGCTGGTGGGCGAGAAGCTCTCCATCGTGACGGCGAAGGCGCAGACGACGCGCCATCGCATCATGGGCATCGTGAACGGGGATGACTGGCAGATCGTTTACTCCGATACGCCGGGCATCCTCAAGCCCAACTACCGGCTCCAGCAGAACATGATGAATTTTGTCGACGGCGCCATCGGCGACGCCGACATCATCCTCTATGTCACGGACACGGTCGAGACGCCCGACAAGAACAGCGAGTACGTGGAGAAGCTCTCCCACGTGGAGTGCCCCGTCATCGTGGTCGTCAACAAGATCGACGTCAGCGACCAGGCCCGTGTCGTGGAGCTGCTCGGCTACTGGAAGGAGAAACTCCCCGCGGCGACGGTCATCCCCGCCTCCGCGCAGGAGCGCTTCAACCTCGAGAGCATCCTCGACGCCGTGCTGGAGCGCCTGCCCGAGTGCCCGCCGTGGTTCGACAAGGACGCCTTCACGGACAAGAACCTCCGTTTCTTCGCATCGGAGATCATCCGGGAGAAGATCCTCCTCAACTACAAGGAGGAGATCCCCTACTGCTGCGAAGTCGGCATCGAGTCCTTCAAGGAAGGCGCGGAACGCTACGACATCGGCGCCGTCATCTATGTGATGCGCGAGTCACAGAAAGGCATCATCATCGGCCGCCAGGGAGCCGCCCTGAAGAAGGTCGGCACCCAGGCCCGCATCGAGATGGAAGACTTCTTCCAGAAGAAGGTCTTCCTGCAGATATACGTCAAGGTGGATCCCGACTGGCGGGAGAGCCGGCGCGAATTGCGCAAATTCGGATACGAAGAGTAGAATATGGAAGAAGAGAACATCATCACCCCCGAAGAAACCGTAGAAGAAGAACAGATCATCGAAGAGGAAGGCCCTTCCTCGGGGCGCTTTGACAGGCTGCTCGGCAGCGACGCACGCAAGTTCAAGCTCTCCGGGATGTTCAAGGACTGGTACCTGGATTACGCGTCTTACGTGATCCTGCACCGCGCCGTCCCCCACATCGTGGACGGCCTCAAGCCGGTGCAGCGCCGCGTGCTGCACGCCATGTACAGGATGGACGACGGCGCCTACACCAAGGTCGCCAACATCGTCGGCCAGGCCATGCAATACCATCCCCACGGCGACCAGTCCATCCTCGGCGCCCTCGTCCAGCTGGGCCAGAAAGGCCTCACCGTGGACTGCCAGGGAAACTGGGGTAGCATCCTCACGGGCGACTCCAACGCCGCGCCCCGATACATCGAAGCCCGGCTCAGCAAGTTTGCCAAAGAGGTGGTGTTCGACCCGAAGGTGACCCACTGGATGAACTCCTACGACGGGCGCAACCAGGAGCCGACCGAGCTCCCGGTACGTTTCCCGCTCCTGCTCGCGCAGGGCACGGAGGGCATCGGCGTAGGCCTCGCCTCCAAGATCCTTCCGCACAACTTCAACGAGCTGCTCGACGCCTCCGTGGCCATCCTCGAAGGCAAGCCGTACGAGATCTATCCCGATTTCCCGACGGGCGGCTTCGCCGACTGCAGCAAATATATGCAGGGCAAGCGCGGCGGCTCCGTCAAGGTGCGCGCCCGCATCGAGAAGATCGACAAGAACACGGTCGCCATCACGGAGATCCCCTACGGCAAATACACCCGCGACCTGATCGATTCCATCCTCAAGGCCAAGGACAAGGGCAAGATCAAGATCAAGAAGATCGAAGACATGACCACGGACAAGGTGGACATCCTGATCCACCTGCCCAACGACGTGTCCCCCGACAAGACCATCGACGCGCTCTACGCGTTCACGGACTGCGAGATCAACATCGCCCCCAACGCCTGCGTGATCAAGGACAACAAGCCGGTGTTCATCACGGTCAACGAGATCCTCGAATACGGCACCTTCCACACCCGCGACCTGCTGCTCCAGGAGCTGCAGATCAAGCTGGACGAGCTGGAGGCCGACTGGCACTACAGCTCCCTGGAGCGCATCTTCTTCGAGAACCGCATCTACAAGGTCCTCGAGCAGGACCAGCGCGACTGGGACACCCAGATCCAGGACATCTTCACGCAGATGAAGATGTACCAGGACCTCTTCCGCCGCGAGATCATCCTGGACGACATCCTCAAGCTCGTGGAGAAGCCGGTGCGCAAGATCTCCAAGTTCGACACCAAGGCCATCGACGAGAAGATCCTCGCCCTGGAGGAGCAGATGGCGGTCGTGCGCGACAACATCGAGCACATCGACCGCTACACCATCGACTGGTTCAAGGCGCTGAAGAAGAAATACGGCAAGGACTTCCCGCGCCGCACCGAGCTGACCGGCTTCGAGACCATCACGGCCACCAAGGTCATCAACAACAACGCCAAGCTCCAGGCCAACCTGGCCGAGGGCTTCGTGGGCATCGGGCTCAAGCGCGACGACGGCGGCGAGTTCATCTGCGACTGCTCCGACCTTTCCGAGATCATCGTCATCGGCAAGGACGGCAAGTACCGCATCACCAAGGTCGAGGACAAGGCCTTCTTCGGCAAGGACCTGCTCTACGTGGGCCTGTTCAACCGCGGCGACTCCCGGACGATCTACAACGTCATCTACCGCGAGGGCAAGACCTCCATCTACTACGCCAAGCGTTTCGCCATCACGTCCGTGACGCGCGACAAGGAATACGACATCACCACCGGCGCCGCCGGCTCGCAGATCGTCTGGTTCTCCGCCAACCACAACGGCGAGGCCGAGACCGTGCGCGTGCAGCTGCGTCCGAAACCGAAGCTCAAGAAGACGAGCTTCGAGTACGATTTCTCCACGCTCGCGGTCAAGAGCAAGACGGCCCGCGGCAACCTGGTGAGCAAGAACGTCATCAGCCGCATCACGCTCAAGAGCAAGGGCGTCAGCACCATCGCCGGCAAGGACATCTGGTACGACACCGACATCCAGAAGCTCAACGACGACGGCCACGGCATCTACCTGGGCCAGTTCAAGGACGACGACAAGGTGCTCGCCGTGTTCAAGAACGGCACCTTCTACACCACTTCCTACGACCTGGTCAACCGCTACCAGGGAGACGTGCTGCTGATCGAGAAATTCGATCCGGACAAAACCTTCACCGCCCTCTACTGGGACGGCGCCGTGAAGAGCTTCTACGTCAAGCGCTTCTCCTTCGTGCCCAGCGACAACACCCCGGTCAGCTTCATCTCCGACGCTCCCAAGTCCTATCTCGTGGAGCTCAGCGGCGACCGCCACCCGCGCTACGAGGTGGTCTGGAAGCTCTCGGACAAGGAGCCCGAGGCCATCGTGGCCGAGGACTGGATCGGCAAGAAGGGCATCGCCGCCAAGGGCAAGAAGTGCGCCGAGCGCGGCGAGGTCAAGACCGTGCGATTCATAGAGCCGCTCATCGTGGAAGAACCGGAGGAGGAGATCCCCGATCAGGTCGGGGATGACGAGGCCATCCAGCCGGAGGACAATGCCGCCCCGGGCAGCTCCCCTGTCGTTCCGGGCGGTTCCCCTGTCATTCTGAGCGACAGCGAAGAATCTCCCGAGGCCCTCGACGATGTCCCGGACCTCCCCGGCGACCTCTTCGACGAGCCGACGCTGTTCTAGCCCTCCCCTCCATCCTCAAATAAGGCCATTTTTGAGGACATACCCCAATTAATACGCCTCCCGTCCTCACGGGAGGCTGTTTTTGAGGATAGGTAGTAATCGCTCCTGAAGCTTCTTAAAAAATTGTGTTGGAGCGAGGACAGTCATCCAGGCCATTCCCTGTAAATGACGGAGATTTGAACATCATGATTTTGAAGAATCACGCGTATTCTTGACGAGGCCTTTCTTGGAGAGCCAACGAACCACAACGGGAGTAAGGACTCCAGCCATAATCGCTGCGAAGACAATGACGAGAATTTGTTTCCAGTCCATATAATATTGATTATTATTTCATCGCAAAAGTAAAAAAACAAAATGCGTGACGCCGTCTTGACAAAATGGCCGTCACCAAGGGAAAAGGATTCCTTACAAATAATACTTGACTCTCAGAAGCAAGTTCCCTGGAATCGTATACAACGAACGGAAGCTCCGTATATTGTCCTCCATCACGATCTCATTCCAGGTGTTGTCGTATAGATGCGTCAGGTTATTTCCCTCCAGCTCAAACTGGAGTTTCTGGTTCTTTAACGTATAACTGCAGCGGGCCCCTACGTTGAGCAGTTTCTGGTCCATCTTGTCCGTAACATTGTACGTATACGTTAGGGAAGAGGCTATCCGAAACCTTCCGTTGGTCCAGGATAATTGCAGGAAGGGATCGATCCACCATTGCGACGTCTCGAAATAGTTCCGGAAAACGCTGTAGTGATACCCCATCCTCGCTTTCGCATTCAGGCCGCGCTTGAAATACGTTTCAACCGACACCTGGACGGAAGGAGACATCGAGGCGCAATCCACCGGGTTACCCTGGAACAGGCATTGGTAGTTCAACTGGTTGTACTCGACGGTAGACTCGCAGCCCAGGGGGGCGAACGCGAAGCGGCGGGAATATTCCAGGTCGGCGAACAGCGAGGTCTGATGCCCGCCTCTGCGCGGAACCGCCTCCGTCACGAACCCGGTCGTGCGATAATCGTAAGAGACCACATCGTCGGAGACGCTGTAGAAACAGCTTGCCTTCACCTGCGTCCCCCTGAACTGGTCGACGAGGACGTAGATAGCCTGCAGACGTTGCCGGCGTTCGAATCCGGCGACATCCAGGTCCGTCCAGTAATATTTGTCATAGGAGCCGATACGCACACCCGCCAGATAATCATCCAGGGAATACGGAGTATAGGTCCGGGTATAACTCAGGGTCAGTTTGCCGAACGAGACGGCGTCCACGGTAATCCCGACATGCGGATCGAACCGGACGGCAGACTCCGACAGGCGCCTGTCCTTATTGTTGACCGACAATTGCAGGAAACGCAAGGCGCCACCGACCTGGAACTGGAAGACCCCCTTGTTCTTGTGAAGTCTCAGGGTCAGCTGTTGCTGCCGGTAATCCCTCTCGACCGACTGGTCGTGGAACGTTCTTTCGCCATCCTCCAGCAGCAGGATCCCTTCCCTTGACTTCTGGAAATCAGCCTTGAGGCTTGTACGCAGGTAATACTTCGGGGCCAGCGTCAGGAGGTAGCTGGCTTCGGCGGCCAGCTGGTGCCGGCTTTCCGGATTCTCCTGACGGAGGTTCAGCATCCCGACCGGGAAATGCGGCATGAACGGGAAGTGGACCGTATCCGCCACCATGACCAGCGTCGTCGGCGAGGACGAGTATTGCTGGGTGACATTCAGGGACAGGATATCATCCCGGATTTTCCTGATGAAGGTCAGGGACTGATTGGCCGTCAGGCCCTTCTTCTTCCAGACCGGGGAGTAGGTATGTCCGGACTGCGCGATTCCCGTTCCGTGCAGCTTGTCGTTGTAGAACACGTCGCCGCGGTAATGCAGATTGGTTTTCTGCGAAGGAGAGTACAGGACATCCAGCATCCCGTAGAAGGAACTGACCCGGTTCGTATCGCGGACGTCCTTCAAGTTCGCCGCCAGGCCGTCCAGGAAAGAGTACTCTTCCTGGACCTGGGAGAAAGTCCTGTTCAGGTTGACCCAGGCGGATCCCTCCAGCTTCAGTTTCGAATTCGGCTGCGAATAGAAGTTGAGCGCAGCCAGGCCGTTGTCGTTCCGGTAGATGTTGCTGTCCGTCGTCAGGAAATCAAGCAGGTTGTCGTCCACTTCCAGATTGTCGTTCATGCTGGAAATCACGGACGAGATGCCACCTTTCATACTGAAATAGTCCGAAAGGGAAAGGAGCGGGACGCCCGTGTTGTTGGCCGTCGCGGACACCGACCACATCGTCTTCTCCCGCAGGAGGAGGAGATTGTTGTTGGTCTCGAACTTGCTGGCGATGCCGCCCGCGAGATTCAGATGCCCCGAAAGCCGGCCGATGAACGTGTCCTTCACCTTGATGTTGATAGCCTTTGCCTCATGCGTCTGGAACCCGTTGAGGATATCGAAATCTGAATAATTGTTGATGACCTCGACTTTATCCGCCAGGTCGGCCGAGAGATTGTTCGTGGCGATCTGCACGTTATCCTTGAACAGATTGTTGCCGTTCAGCAGGATCGTCTGCACCTGCTCTCCCTGCGCCTGTACGCGCCCCGTCTTGTCGACGCTGATTCCCGGGAGTTTGTCCAGCAGGTCTCCCAGCGTTTCCTCGCCGCCATCCATGAAGGCCCCCGGATTGTACCGGAGCGTATCCCCGATGATCTGGACCGGCATGAATTTCTCCTCGACGACGGCCCCTTCCAGGAATAGCGCCGATGTTTTCAAGGGGAAATCGATGACCAGCTCGCTTTCCGGGAACAAGTATGCATTCTCCCGCCGCGTATCATAACCCAGGCACGAAACCGTCAAGGAATACGCGCCGGGGGCCAGCGCAGGGAATTCATACCTTCCGGCGCCGTCTGTCACAGACACCTGATAACGGGCCGTATCTTTCTGCGGAGCGGCGATCACGGGGATTCCCGACAGGACCGCTCCCGTATCATCACGTACCCGCCCGCGGATGGCACCGCTCTGGGCGAAAGCCGGGACGAAGGAAGAGATGACCAGAAAGATGGATATGAGCGCATTCCGCTTCATCTTTACATGCCCATGCTGAACACCGGTCCGGATACGTTCACCATGGCCATCTTTCTCTTGGCCATCTTGATGAACTCCTCCTTGGATATTTGTTTCCCCTTGGAGGGCGGCACGATCGGCGTGTTTCCGGCTTCGCCGACACTGTTCGCTATGATATGGCGTTCTTTGCTCTTCAGCTCAAGCACGAGCCCGGGGAGACCGGTATAAACAGGGCCGTCGGATACGGGTATATTCCTCGTGAACCAGACTTCCGTGGAATCCGTCGTCGAGATGGCCTTGACGCAGGAGTAACCGGCGATCATCTTCGTCTCGTCGTCCAGGATCTGCCACTGATCCGCCTCCAGGGCGCTCTCGACCAGGTACCTCTTCCCCATCATTTCCTTCTGCTGGATCTCTTTATGGGCATTGTGGTCCCTATAGGTGATGTCTTCCGGAAGCCGGGAGCTGATGTCCACGGTCTGCCCCATGACCGTCACCTCAAGTTTATCGACCTTTTGGCTCTTATATAGACTCTTCCCTTTGTTGTAAGTCAGGACATAGGGCACCTTGACCCCCTGCATGGCCGACTGGATCTGGGCCATGACTCCGCGACCCATCTCGCCCATCCCCATCTGTTCCTGGGCGGAGCGCATATTGTTGGCAACGTTGGGAACCATCTCGTAGTGGACTTCGATTCCCTGCGACATCATTGTTATCGATTGCATGACAAGAAAAATTATTAGACAGATTTTCAATAGAAGGTTTTTGTTATTCATGGCTTTAAATATTAATGGATTCCGAGTTTTCCGTGTTTTTTCGCGTTCTTTTCTGCTATCTTGAACACCAGGATGCCGAGAATCATATATGCCGCGCTGTTGGCGGCGATCGTGAGCGCCTCGCCCAGCTCTATCCCGAAAGACGGATCCTTGATGATGGCGACGGACAGTTTGTTCGCCAGGCAGAAAGGAAGTGCCGTACTCAACGTTTCGTTCAGGGAGGCGAAGGACATCCCGATGAACAGGAGCGTACTGAGGATGGAGACGAGCGTTCCCGCCTGCTTGAAACGCAGGATCAAGGCGCCTGCCATCAGGGCCAACCCCCAGATGGCCGGGATTCCGAGCAGGATGACCGGCGCGGCGTTTAGGAACGGAAGCAGGGAAATCTTCGAAGAGACGGACACGATGCCCAGGATGATCGTGAGCGGGATCATGTTCAGGCAGAAAGATGACATCGCCCGGCACAGCAAGACTTTAATGTAACTTGACGCGTTCACATACAGCTGCTCAAGGATACCCGTCACGCAGTCGCTCGATATTCCTTCCGTGATGGAGTTGAAATTATACATCATCACCAGCCACATGAAATAGGGAGCGATCATCGTCAGCTTTGAGCCGCCGGTCATCTGCATGGCCATGGCAAAGCGCTGCGACGATGTGATGGCGATGCAGATTACGGACATCAGCACGATACTGGAGATTGTATTCACCTTGTATCGCCACAGGTATATGAGTTCTTTTCTAAAGATTTGTGCTATCATAACGAAAATTCATCAACGCCAAGATAAATGGATTCCAGGTCACGGTTCAACTGCAGCACCTCCAGGACAGAAACGCCAGCCGATTCCAGCTTTCCAAGACAGTCCGGCAGACGGGTGTCCGCCGTATCTATGATCAATTCCGTTTCGCGGTCATTGACAGCCGTCGCCCGCAGGACGGCGACGCCGCCCCAGCCCGCATCGGAAGAAGAGACGCGTACTTTGTATAAAGTATCTTTCAGGTCATTGATGTCAAGCAACGACAAGGCGCCCGCTTTCAGGTAGAGGTGTTTCTCGGTGATGTTCCGGATAAACCCCATGTCATGGGAACTTACAAGGACAATCCTGTTGCGCAGGTACTCGGAATTGGCCAGGAAGGTTTCCAGCTGCTTCCGCGACTCCACGTCCAGACCCAGGGTGGGTTCATCCAGGAAAAGCAGGCGCGGATTGGACAGGAGGGCGCAGGCGATCGCCACTTTCTGCTGCATTCCCCGGGAAAGGTTCGCGACGATCGTATCCTTCTTCTCATAGAGGGCGAGGTCGGACAGCATTTTCTCGCAGTCCGCCTTGATCGTGCCGAAGCGGATTCCGCGGATTCCGGTGAAGAACCGGATATTCTCCAGGGGGGTCAGTCTCCAGTAGACGTTCCTGTTTCCTTCCAGGACGGCGCTATAGTCCTTACAGCCGAGCGGCCGGAGGCCGTGCTCATCTTCCAACCGGATGGAGCCCTCATACGTAATGAGGTTCGTGCACGCCTTTATCAGCGTGGTCTTGCCGGAGCCGTTCTTTCCCAAAAGCCCGTATATGTGGTTGTCTTCCATCTTGACCGACACGTTGCGGAGCGCCTGCACGCTTTTTCCCCTGTCGGAATAGACTTTTGACAGATTGTCGATTATAAGGGAACTCATGATTCTTTATTGTTTTGTATCCTGCCCATCCGTTCTTCCCGGTAAGGATGATCGGCGAAGATGACATAATGGAGACGGTGGGTCTGATAGATGTCCTGATCCAGGTCTGCCAGGAAACTCAGGTATTTCTCCACACCGACTTTCGAGACCGCATAGCGGTCGGCGCTGAACTCGAAATTCCTTTTCATATTGTTGAACAGGATGGTGGAGAGCAGCATCAGCGGGGCTATAAAGACAACGAAGCTCAATACCGCAGATGGAAAGTCCAGACCAGGCAGACCGTGTGCGTAAAAATAGAATGCCGTCAAAAGAAGGATGTAATACCCCACCCGGAGAAATGAAGCAATGCGCATGTGGCCTTTCCTGTGGTGACCGGACTCATGGGCGACGATACATTGAAGCGTTTCATCGCTGCCCTGCAGGGTCATCCCCATCCCGATGATGACCATCGGATGGATGATTCCGAGCAGGAACGAGTTCTGGTAAAATGAGCGCATAGACACAAGATAGACCGGGAGCCCATTGCTTCCACTTCCCGGAGACGGCACGATCGCATCGTCCTGACTGCCGACATACCCCAGCCGGAAACCTTTCCTGGCGTTCCGCTTCTGGAATGACACGGCGACGATGGAGACCACCCCTGCCACCAGGAAAGCTACGATGCAGAAAAGCAAGGCGCTGCTGTCAAACAGGAACATACCGGCCGCAAGGAAGGCGGAAAGCAGGACGAAGATGGCCAATGTCTTGACCATCAGGAAAGCCCCGGGCATAACGTCCGGGACACAGTCTCCCATCTTGCTGTTGAGGATCGAGTTCAGCCCCTTCTTGATGAAAGAGCACAACGCGATGCCTCCGGCGATGAAAGCAATCCGGCAAAAGGATGCGCCATAAACCCGCACGCCATGGATGTCGTATGAATTGCCTCCGAACGGGAAAAAGGCGACCAGGGACAGGATAATGCCAAACAACAGTATTTTAATCCCGTAAAGGATAATGAATATCTTCCTTATTTCCCTCCTGCCAAATTGTTTGGCGATATGCACACAATTCGCGATCTCCTCATACATCATGAGAAGTGCCAACACGAGCACGATGCAGCGATAGGCGGTCAGCAGGGTTTCGGTCACGGGATTAAAATGCTGTTCGTTAAACTAGGACGAGAAATCACTGAAGGAGCCGAACTGGTCGAGTTTGGTCGCCATCATGGTCTTGTTGAGCGTGATGGTCTTCTCGAGCAGGTTCTTGGTCATACAGTCTTTATTCAGCGGGCAGTTCTCGCAGTCCGGGCAGGACGGGAGATTGATCTGCTTGAAGACGGACTTGATGTCTTTGATACCGCTCTCCAGTTCCTCGATGACCCGGGCGTCGAGGCGCTCCTTGGGATCCTTCCCGTTCGCCTTGCACTCCAGATAGACATCCAGGTTCTTGTAGTACGGCACTTCCGTCGTGTTGGTCGCTCGCGTGAATTCATCCAGATACCTTCTGGCCTTCTGGTATTCCTTGACGACGCAGGCGAATCCAAGGAGGAAGAAGTTGACGGGCACCGAGTGCCAGGGCGTCTTGGACTTGAATTCGAGCTTCAGCAGTTCTTCCATCAGAAGTTTGGGGCTCCGGACCTCGCCCTCGTCGATGTCGAGCAGGTGGATCAGGGAGCGGATCTTGTCATCATCCCAGGTGTTCGTCGGGAAGAAGATGTCCTCGATATGGTCGGTCTCGATCTGCGCCTCAAGCAGGCCGGATTCCAGCTTGCCGGGGATATTCTTCCGCCCGAGTCCCGAGACATAGGGAACATAGATGTAGACTGTCGGGAAACCGAGGAACGAGGAATTGCGCATGTAAACCTCGCGGCCGCTGTTCAGGAAATATCGCACGAGCCGGATGGCATCCTCCCGATAGGATTCGGCGGGAGTGAAGACTTCGGGAGAGAATTCATACGAAGGCTCGTCGCCGAAAATCGAGATCGGGAAATACCCGCTGCCGTCCTTCGTGAACTTGGAGAGCTGCAGCGCACGCTCCTTGACGCACTGCGGATCCGAACTGAGGAAGAAAGGACGCTCCTCGGTAGCGAGGTCGAGCATCCGCTTCTGGAAGCCGGCTTCGTCTTCATAACCCTGGTAGATTTCCGTCAGGGCACGACCCAGCGCCACCGGCAGGGAGGTATCGGAACCGATGTTCAGTTTGTACTTCTTATCGTCCCGGGAACGGATGATCACACCGATGGAAGGGAGGCCTTCTCCGGCGGAGAAGTCTTTCACGGTCACCTTGAAGAGGCCGGAACGCTCGATGTCACAGATCATACCGTACTCTTTCGGGCAGTGCTCCTTCAGATAAGAGACCGGGATCGTGGGCGGCGTCAGGCGTTTGTTGAAGATCTGCGCGGAGGCATATCGCTCGCAAAGCTCGCAAAGGGCCTGGAACGAGGCTTCATAAATCGAGTTGCCGGCAGCCATTCCGTTCGAACCCGTATGCATCAGCAGCAGATTGTAAGGGATATACTGAACCCGCTTGTTCTTTACATCATAGAACGGGATCGAGAGGATTCCATCATAGCCATTGTGATTGGCCCTGTCATAATATCTATCCACCTCAGCTTCAGTCGGGATACCGCGAAGGATGTCCTTCAGGATGGCCTCAGGCAGCTGCCTGAACTCATCTTTCTTCAGCACCTTCTCATCCGGGAAATAGACGATCCCGGAACGGTCCTTGATCTGATTCAGGAAGAAACGGTTGAACGAGTTGCCTCCTGCGAGGAAACCGTTCTGCAGTCTCTCCGCGTATTCGGCGTATGCGCTTGCCAAGGCAAACTGCATGGTGCGGCCTTTTCCGTTCGTACCGAAGGCTCCGCTGTCATCGTCAGCCTGGACTCTCACGGAAAACGTGTTTTGATACGGTGCTCCCCAAAAGCTTTCATAAACGAAATAATCCAGATTGGACAGGATGGATCTGATCTTATGAACAGTGTTGATTGGAGAATCTTCTTTATATACCCTTGCCATTATATTGATTGTTTAATGATTTTCCGATAATAAGAGGAGAGCGTCTCTTGTTGATCCTGGGGACGCTCTCCTCCCCCAAAGAATTTGGATTAAATCAAAGCACGGTTCTGAGTTGCCACAGCAATGGCAGCTTCAAGAGCGTACGTTGCGGCAGCAAGCGCTGCTTCCGCGGCCTTAACGGCTTTCTGTCCGCCGTCATTGGGCTGTTCATCTTGTGCTAAGTACAGCATGGTTTTAGAGTTAAAAGGGTTAAACATTAATTTATATTGCGTCAAATAACGCCAAACTAAAAGGGATTGATCAGTCCTCGTCAATTTGCTCGAACATCACATAACCGCCGAAAGAGCTTTCGTCCGGGAGGGGAATCAATGCATAAGTATGACACGTATATTCCTGCACCTCCGGAAGATCGTCGCTTACAATGGTCACCTTGACGGATGTTCCCGGATCGGCTATGACCAGAACCAAACCCAGGTCGAGACGGATCTCCGCAACAGAGGAAAGGTAGATCTCCGGCCGGTGGACACCGACACCAGGTTTCGGGATGTTGACGACAATCGGGCTGTGCGTTCTTTCGGCCGTGCATACGGCAAAAGGAGCCGTTAACGCGATCACGCAAAATAAAAGGAATAGTGTTTTCTTCATCTTGTGGTGAATTAATTTTCATCACAAAGATAGAGGGAGAATCCCGAAAGATCGTATTACGGACCGTTACAAATTAAATTGTAACAGTTTGATTTTCAAGAACATCGAAAAAAGTTGCGTAACAAGAATGCAACAGGGATCAGGCAAGGTGGGAAATGAACTCCTCTCCGGCTCCTTCCATGGACTGGAAGAGCTTTTTATACCTGCTTTTACGCGTACGGACCGACTCCTCGGTCATATCCATGATGAAGCTGATACTCTTGGGCGTGAAGCCGGCAAAGAACAGAGTCAGCAGCTTGAAATCCATGTCCTTCATCTTGTGTTCGGAGGCACCGGAGAAAGTCGCACGCAGGCGGCTCATTATGTTCTGGTTGTTGATATCCAGCGTTTTCTCAAGCGAAGGAATGAAATATTCATCGTTGCGCAGCGACCGGAGTGTCGAACGGAACTCGGAGATAACGTCTTCTTTCAAAGATTTCCCCTGCAACCTTTCCCGCAGGTACAAGGCCTCGTCCGTCCAGGAGAAATACGAATCCGTCAGTTTCTGCATGAGGCATATCTTGTCCTGGACCAGCGAAGACAGGATGGCGCCGGCGCCTTTCTGCTTCTCCTGGAGCAGCTGCATGTCCTGGCTGAGGCCTTCCACCTTCTCCATCTCCTCCAGGATCTGGACCTTCCGCTTCTTCAGGAGGCTGAATGCGGCCAGGATAATGATCAGCATGAACGAGACCAACAGGAAGGCGATCAGCACGACCGTCCACTTCTGCTCCATTTCCGAAGAATAGCGCTCTTCATAATAGGTTGACTGCAGATGCGTGATCGAACGGGCCAGCAAAGAAGACACGATCTTGTTCTGGGTGCTCGTTGCGTCTTCCAAAAGATGATACGCCCCCCGCACGTCTCCACGATGCAGGAGGATAGCGCTCTCACAGTCATAGAAAGCAGCGCTGTCAATCGGAGAATTGAGTTGTTGCCGAATCAGGTTCAGACAGCTGTCCGCATCAGCACTTCGCCCCTTTATTTCGTTTATAAAAGCCAAATTACTCAAAGAGGCCAAGTCAAGGGAATAGCCATCCTCACGGGCCAGTTCGTAATAGCTTTCGGCCTCCGAATAGTTCCGGTTCCAATAGAATAGATCTGCCTTCAAAACATACAGACAGTAGCGCAGGCCGGGATTCATGGTGGCACGGAATGTCAGCAGGGAATCGACGATCCGGGTCGAGCGGTCGATCTCGCCCAGGTGGAAGAGCTGGCGCGCCATATCCATCCGCGAGAAATCGGCAGATAACGGCTCGCCGGCCGTTTCGAATGCATCGACAGCCTTTTCCGCATAGTTGCAGGCCGCCTGTGCATCATAATTCTCCGCGTACAGCGCGCATAGATGCTGCCGCGAGAGACCCAGATAATGATATTGCTTTGTCCGCTCGGCCAGGACTTCGGCCTCGCTGAACAGCAGCGACGGTTCGATGGTCTCCCCGGCATTCTGCAGGACAACGCCCCAATAGTACGCGGAGCGCAACCGGTCCTGGGCCGTTCCATGCCGGCGATAATAGCTGTAAGCGCTGCTGATAAGCGAATCGCTCCGGACATCCAGATAATTCTTGACCTGTGACGCCGTCAGGACGAGGGCATAGCGAGCCCGCAAACCGCGATGGAAGGGAGTCTCCTCAATCCGGTTCATAATAAGAAGAGCGCTGTCCGGATGGGATTCAAGCAAATGTTCCGCCTGTACGATTGCCTTCCGGGACGCCGAGGAGCAGGCGACCAGGCATAGTACACCGATAGAAAAAAACAGCAGTCTTTTCATATCTTAAGGGGGAGGCGTCACACAAATATAATTAATTCTGAGAAAAAAACAGCCCCCTAAGGAGCATATTTTCAGAATTAACCGCGAAAAACGGCCTCCATCGCGGAGGCGTCCGGCTCCTCGCCGGTCATCAGGGCGTAGCCCGTGACCGCCTGCATCAGCAGCCAGGAGGAGCCGGGGATGTAGCCCGGACGGCCTGCGAGGCAGGGATCCTTGTAGTTGGCTTCCAGCAGATGGGCGCAGTCGAGCCGGTCGATGCCCTCGACGGCGCGCGGCAGGGTGTAGATGATGACGTCGGCCTGCACGCCGCCCGCCACCTCGGCGTGGCGATAGAGCCGCGTGTCGAGGCCGAGGTCCTCGGCGGCGGCGAGGGCGGCCTTGCCCGCCCCGCCGTAGCCGACCACGGCCGCAGAGCGGCAACCGAGCGGCGCCAGCAGGGCCTTCACGCCCCGGTAATCGGAATTGTAGGCCTTCGTCCCCTCGGGCGTCTTGACCACGAGGTTGGTCGCGCCGGCGCGCTCGCACTCGGGGCTGCGCCAGTCCACCCGCGCAAAGGCGTCGCCCTTGAAGGGCGCGGTGACGTTGATCGCCCGGTAACCGGCCAGGAAGCGCCGCCAGGCTTCGTCGAAATCGGGCGTCTCGATCAGGTCATAGACATATCTGCCGCCATAGGCGGCGGTGAACAGCGCAGGGCTGAGCGAATGGGCGATCGGATGCCCGATGAGTCCGAACTTATCCATTCTGGCGCTGTCTGACGGCTTCGAAAAGCAGGATGGCGGCCGACACGGACACGTTGAGCGAGTCCAGGCGGCCGAGCATCGGGATGCGGATATGCGCGTCGGCGGCTTCGCGCCAGACGTCGGTCAGCCCGGTGGACTCCGTGCCCATCACGAGGGCGGTGCCGACGGTCATGTCGCAATCATAATAAAGGGAAGAATCCTGCAGCTGCGCCGTCAGGATGCGGATGCCGCGCGCCTTCAGGAAGGCGATGGCCTCGGCCGAGCTGCAAGCCACGCAGGGCACCGTGAACACGGCGCCGATCGATGCGCGGATCAGATTGGGATTCCAGAGGTCGGTCAGCGGGTCGCAGAACAGCACCGCGTCCACCCCGGCGGCGTCGGCGCTGCGCAGCACCGCGCCCAGGTTGCCGGGCTTCTCCACGCTCTCCAGCACGACCACCAGCGGCCGCTCCGGCAGCGCGAGGTCTTCGAGCCTGCGCTCCTTCGCCCGCACCTCCGCGATCACCCCCTCGGTCCCCTCCCGCATCGCGATCTTCGCATAAATTCTTTCGGGGATGCGGCAACTGCCTCGGAAAACCGTAGCCACCCTCGGCTCCGTAAGAGGGAGGGGCCCGCTTCCGAAGGAAGTGGGAGGGGTCCGGCGCAGCCGGACGTTTTCAGAGGCAGTTCGCCGCTCCCCGAAGCAAGAAACGAAGGACAGTAGAAGACGGTATCGATCTCGAAACCGGCGTCGATGCAATGCTGGAGCTCACGCCGCCCTTCGACCACGAAAAGACCGGCCTCGCGCCGCGCAGAGGACTTCTGCTGCAGCGCGAGCAACCGTTTGATCTTCGGATTCGAAGGAGAGGTGATCACTTCCGGCATAAGGCGTCGGAATTATTCTGCCTGGTCCTTGTTCTCTTTCTTCAGC
>ONQP01000068.1 GCA_900319975.1 uncultured Bacteroidales bacterium
CGACCCGCGCCCGATCACGGACGAGCTCGCCAAGTCCGGCATGAACGCCGTCTTCTACGTCTCCCCCGAGACCGCCCACGAATGGCAGTCCTGGCGCCGCGCCCTCTATCAGTTCGCGCAGCGTCTCTTCAAATAATCCTTCTGGGAAATTATTGCAAAAATGGCTTCTGGATTACTCCAGGAGCCATTTTTGCCAGAATAAGCCTTCAGCTACCTGGTCGTGCTCGTGCTGGTAGCCGCGGTAGCCGTGCATGCCGTCCGGGTAGATGCGCAGCTCGAACTGGTAGCCCTCCTCCTGGAGGGCGTCGATCAGCTGGAGGGTGTTCTGGAAGTGGACGTTGTCGTCGCCCGTACCGTGGGTCAGACAGAGCGCGCCGGGCAGGGGCTTCCGGCCCTCGCCTGCGAAGACTTTCGGGACCCAGGACATCACCGACGCTTCGGCGTAGCCCTTTCTGTTGGCCTTCGGGGTCTCCATGAAGCGCTCGGTATAGTGCGTGTCGTAGAGGCGCCAGTCATACACGCCGCCGCCGGCGATGCCGCAGCGGAAATACTCCGGATAGCGCAGCACCAGCATCGCGGTGGTCGTGCCGCCGAAGGAGAAGCCCTTCACGCCGATCCGCGAGCCGTCCACGAACGGCAGGCTCTGGAGCCATTTCGCCCAGGCGATGTAGTCCTGCAGCTCGATCACCGTCATCCGGCGGAACGCCTGGTCCATGCCCCGGCGGCCGTTCTCGCCCGAGGAGCGGGGATCCACGACGATGTAGATCACGCCGTTGTCGAAGCACCAGCTGTCGGAGGCGTCGCGGTCGCCCCAGGTGTCGCGCACGTAGGGCGTGCCCGGGCCGCCGTAGAGCTGCATCACCACCGGATATTTCTCGTTCTCGTTGAAGCCGAGCGGCACCGACATCAGGCCATAGAGGTCGAAGCCGTCGTTCTCGATCTTCACCACCGACGGCTGGGGACCATAGGGGTTCGGCTTGGCCATCGTGGTCTCCAGCTTCATCGCGTATTTGTCCGTGCGGCCCGTAATGGTCGTCCAGGGCATCCGGGCCGTGGACGCGACCGCCTCGAAGCTTTTGCCATCCCTGGACAGCTGGACCTTGGAGACGTTCACCTCCGGATCGGTCAGGGCCGTGACGACGCCGTTGCGGTCCAGGCGGTAGAGCGTCGTGTGCAGGGGGTTGTCCCGCCTGGCGGTGAACCACACGTCGCCCTTCTTCGCATCGACCTTCAGCAGGTTGATGTTCCAGTTCGGGCCGTCCGTGAGGCGGCGCAGCGAGCCGTCATAGCCCAGGAAATAGATCTGCTCCCAGCCCGTCTCGAAGTTGCGGGCCATATAGAGTCCCTTGTCGGTGAAGAGCATCCCTTCGATCCACTCCACCCAGGTCGGGTATTCCTCGTGATAGACCTGGCGGCGCGAGCCGTCCTCCACGCTCACGGCATAGAGGTCCAGGGTATTCTGCCGGCGCGGCTCGTGCGAGACGTACAGCTCGCGGGAGTCGGCGCCCCAGAACGGCGTGCCGAAATACTGTTCCGGCGTGTCCGGGAAATCGGCCCAGACCGGCTCTGCGCCGGCCTTCGCCTCGATGATGCCCACGCGCACGGAGGGATTGGGCTCCCCCGCCTTGGGATAGCGCGTCTGCAGGAGCTTCCCGTCCTGCCCGAAGGGCGAATAGATCGGGAACATCGGCACGGCCGAATTGTCGAAGCGGTAGAAGCCGAGGCGGCGCGAGTCGGGGCTCCACCAGAAGGCCCGGTACTTCGACGGACGGCCGAAAATCTCTTCGAAATAGACCCAGGAGGCATAACCGTTGAGGATCAGCTCCGACCCGTCGAAGGTCAGGCGCGTCTCGGTCGAATCCGTCAGCGAGCGCACCCAGAGGTCGTTGTTCCGCGTGAAAGCTTCCATCGTCCCGTCAGGCGACGGCGTCACGTTGCGGTCCTGTGCCTGCAGGGAGAAAAGCGCCAGACAAGCCAGCGCAAGCGAAATCAAGGTCTTTTTCATATGAAAAACCGGTCTTTGAAATTCACGAGATATACTTTCTTCACCGCGCGCGTCATCGCGGTGTACAGCCATTTGAGGTCGTCGAGCGTCTGCTCGTCCTGCCAGAAGGGGCAGTCGATGAACACGCAGTCCCACTGGCCGCCCTGCGACTTGTGGCAGGTGATCGCCTCGGCGTATTTGAGCTGGAGCGCGTTGAAGTATTTGTCTTCGCGCACCGCTTCCCAGATCTTCTTCTTGCTCCCGCGGTCGGCGTAGTCGGCCGACACGCCCTGATAAAGCGCGTTCTGCTGCTCGTAGGTCAGCGAGGCCGACTCGGACTCGAGCGTGTCCAGGCAGACCTTCGCCCGCAGCTCCACGTCGCCGTAGTCCGGGAAGGCCAGCTCGGCCGTGGCGAAATGCAGGCCGTAGCGGTCTTCGTAGTGGCTGATGCGCAGCAGCTTGGCGATGTCGCCGTTGGCGATGTAGTCCATCCCGGGCACGTCCTCCACGAACTGGTAGCAGTTCTTGACGATCATCAGCGCGTCGCCGCGCACCAGGCGCTCCTCCTTGAACTGGACGGTGGAGCGGATGCCGAGGTTGTAGCGGATCGCGCGCTTGTTGGAACGGCACAGGATCACGGTCTCGTCCTCGCCGTAGCGCGAGTAGGCGTCGGTGATCGCTTCGATCAGCTCCCCGCCGCCGATGCGCTCGACGTCGTCCACGCCGTGCAGGTCGAGCTTCCAGTCGGAGAAGCACTCCCCGCCCCCGGCGATCATTTCCCGCAGGTGCGTGGCGTTGCGCAGGATGCCCGACTCCGCCGCCTGCCGGACCACGGAGGTCAGCTCGCTATAACGCACGCCGCCGAAGCCGTCCATATAGGGCTTCGAGAGGGCGGGCGATGCGTCCAGCCCCACCGGGGGCAGCTGCGCGGCGTCTCCGATCAGGATGAGCCGGCAGTCCAGCCCGTTGCGCACGAACGACACCAGGTCCTCCAGCAGGTTGCCCGTCCCGAAGGCCGTGCTGCCCTGCGAAGAGGCGGCGTCGATGCCGATCAGCGACACTTCGTCCACGACGAAGAGCGTCCCCTTGGCCTTGTTGGGCGACAGGGAGAACTGCCCGAAGCCGTCGCTGCCGACGGACTTCTGGCGGTAGATATGCTTGTGGATGGTGAAGGCGGGACGGTGGGCGATGCCCGAAAGGACCTTGGCGGCGCGCCCGGTCGGGGCGAGCAGCACCGAGGGCGTGCCGACGTTCTTGAGGGCGCCGATGACCGCCGCGATGGCCGTCGTCTTGCCCGTGCCGGCATAGCCGTTGACCACGAGGATGTCCGCGTCGTCGCAGGTCACGAACGACGCGACTTCGCCGAACAGGCGGGCCTGGCAGGGTGTCGGCTCCGCCTTGAAATGCTTGAGGAACTGCTGCTCCAGGAATGCGGCGCGGTCCATCATCCGCGCGCCCGTTTGTCGAAGACCATCGCCACGACGGCGAGGACAGGATAGATTTCGATACGGCCCAGGAACATGTCCAGGGTAAAGACGAGCTTGCCCAGCAGCGGCACGGAATTGAACGAGCCCATCGTGCCCAGGGCGCCATACGCCGGGCCTACGTTGCCCAAGCTCGTCACCGAGGCGATGAAGCTGTTCTGGTGGTCCACCCCGACGAACAGGCAGGCCGCCACCGACACGGCGAGCAGCAGGCCGTAGAGCGCCAGGTAGAGCAGGTGCGGCGAGACCTCCTCCTCGCGCAGGACGCGCTTGCCCATCCGGATCTCGTCGATCGAGGAAGGATGCAGGATACGGTGGATCCGGCGGCCGATCGACTTGAAGAGCAGGATGATGCGGTCCACCTTCACGCCGCCGGAAGTCGAGCCGGCGCTGCCGCACATGAGGGCGGAGAACATCAGCACCATCACGATCCAGAGCGGCCAGGTGGCATTGTCGAGGATGGCGAAGCCGGACGTGGACGTGACGCAGAGCGTCTCGAACAGGCCGTTCCAGACGGCGCTGCCCCAGGTCGGGCAGATGTCATGGCCCTTGAGCCCGGCGCCGACGATCAGGGCCACGACCACGATCGAGGCGGTGTAGAACTTCACCACCGGATTGTTGTAGGGCTTGAGGGAGCGCGTCACGACGGACAGGAAGATCAGTCCGAAGTGGATCGAGGACAGGTACATGAACACCATCGTGATGCCCTCCACCCAGCGGGAGTCGAAGGCGGCGATGGAAAGGTTGCGAGAGCTGAAGCCGCCCGTGGCGCTGACGCTCATCGCGTGGCAGGCCGCGTCGAAGACGGACATCCCGGCCAGCATATAGGCCAGGAACGAGAGGACGAGCAGAGCCAGGTAGACGTAGGCGAAGATATAGACCGTCTTGTTGGTCCGGCTGGAATAGCCGCCCCGCGAGAGCGAGGTCAGCTCCATGTTCGTCAGGCGCATCTTCATCTGGTTGGAGCCCGGGATGAGCAGCAGCAGGAAGACGACGACTCCCAAGCCGCCGATGAAGTGCGTGGAGGCGCGCCAGAAGAGCAGGCTCTCCGGCAGGGCCTCGATGTCGTCCAGGATGGTGGCGCCCGTGGTGGTGTAGCCGCTCACGGACTCGAACCAGGCGTTCGTCAGCGTGAAGGGGCCGCCCCAGAGGGCGTACGGCAGCATGCCGAAGATGAAGGAAAGGAGCCAGGACAGGAAGATGATCACGTAGCCTTCCTTCAGGGTGATCGCCTGCGCCTCGCGGACGAAGATGAAGGGGAAGATGCCGACGATGAAGGTGATCAGGAACGAGATCAGCAGCGCAGCGAGCGCGGAATCGCGCCCGTTGAGCAGCGACACCCCGACGGACAGCAGCATGAAAAGGGCGCTGACCAGGAGGGCATAGCCGATGTTCCTGCTGATGACCTTCCAGTTCATTGCTTGCCGATGGTCTTGATCCTCGAGCGGAACTGGCGGTTTTCGTTGGCCAGTTCGGCAATTCCTTCGTTGAGACGGGCGAGCTGGTCGTCGCCGTCAAATTTGACATTGTATTTCTTGTCCTGGGAACGGTAGGCGTCCAGGCCTTCCAGCATCTTGTAGAGCGGATTGACGTAGAATGCGAGCAGGAAGAAGAGCAGCATCACGACCAGCAGCAGGCCCACGCCCACCGCCACGATGCCCGGGATGATGCTCCGGTAGAAGCCGCCCTCGAAGGTGGCGGAATTCTTCTCCAGGTCCTGGTAGATCGCGTTCGAGAGGGCCGTCAGGTCCGAGCGGAGGCGGTCATAGCGCGGCTGGAGCCGCTCGAAATACCAGGAGCGCGAATCGATGAAGTCCGACTGGATCACGTCGTCCAGCTCCAGCGAGGTCAGCATGTAGGCGGAATACGAATACATCACCGAATCCGCCAGGGGCTTGACCTGGTTGGAGGGAACGCTGGACCGGAGCGAATCGCAGTGCGACTTGAAGTAGCCGTCGTCGAAATCCGGCAGCTCGGCGGTGGTCTCGTCCCCGACGACCGCAAGGATGTCGAGGTTGTAGGTGTTACTCATCTCCGCGAGGCGGTTGGCTACGTTGATGCTGCTGATATCGTCTGCGATCAGGTCCGAAACATAGTCGCTCATCCCGGAGTATTCCATCACGGAAATCAGGAGGGAAACCAGCAGGATGGCGGCGATCAGCGAGAGGCTCGCGATCAGCTTTGCACGCAACGTCAGCCGGTAAGACCGGAGCCTTTTGAAGAACTTTCGGATCGACATTTTTAAATTTCTTCAAGAATTATGGCAAATATACGGAAAAATTGTATAATTTTGCAAAGAATGCATGCTAGAACCGATTATGCCCAATTCCTTCCTTAACGACATCTCCGGCAAGAGCGCCAACGTCAAGCGGGAAATCCTGCGGTTGTGCATCGCTCACAACAACTACAGCATCGCCGACTTCAGCCGGGCGTTGGGCATCAGCGTGCCCACGATCACCAAATTCGTCAGCGAGCTGATTGATGAGAACTTCATCAAGGACGAAGGCAAGGTAGGCACCTCCGGCGGACGCCGCCCGAGCGTGTACGGACTCAACCCGGACGCCGGCTATTTCGTCGGCGTCGACGTGGCGCGTCACCACTTCCACATCGCGATCAGCGATTTCAAGGGTGAGATCATTTCGTACATCCAGGACATCGAGTTCGTGTTGGAAGCCAACGAGAACTCCTTCCGCACCATGTGCCGGATGGTCATGGACCAGGTCATCGAGAGCGGCATTCCCTGGATCAAGGTCCTGGGCGTGGGCGTGAGCCTTTCCGGCCGCGTCAATCCGGAGAAGGGCTACAGCCTGACGTATTTCGTCAGCGACGACCTTCCCCTCAAGAACATCTTCCAGAAGGAATTCAACGTCCCTGTCACGATCGAGAACGACTCGCGTGCCATGGCGTACGGCGAATATATGTCCCTCGGCAAGAAGGCCGACCCCGACATGATCTTCATCAATGTCAGCTGGGGCCTCGGCATGGGCATCATCATGGACGGACGGCTCTACTACGGCAAGTCCGGCTATTCCGGCGAGCTGGGACACTTCCCTGTCCTGGACAACGACATCATCTGCCGCTGCGGCAAGGTCGGCTGCCTGGAGACGGGCGCGTCCGGCTCCGCCCTGCACCGGATGATCATCGAGAAGCTGAAGAAGGGCCAGGCCTCCACGATGGCGGAGAACTACCACAAGAAGGGCGACGTCGAGCTGGACGAGATCCTGCGCGCCGTCGAGGACGGCGACGTGCTCGCGATCGACGCCATCGGCCAGATCGGCGACACGCTGGGCCGCGGCATCTCCGGCGTGCTCAACGTCTTCAACCCGGGCCTCGTGGTCATCGGCGGCCGCCTCATCGTCGGCAAGGACTACCTCCTGCTCCCGATCAAGACGGCGGTCAACCGCCTCTCGCTGCCGCGCGTGTCTTCCGACACCACCATCGTGCTTTCGCAGCTGGGCCGCAGGGCCGCGTCCGTCGGCGACTGCCTCCTGTCCCGTTCCCGCGTGCTCGGGCTGATGTAGTATGCCAAGCTTCCTGCAGATCGAGAACATCTCCAAATCCTACGGACCGAAGGTGCTCTTCGAGCACATCGGATTCAATGTCAACGAAGGCGACAAGATTGCCCTGATCGCTCCCAACGGGACGGGCAAGACTTCCCTTTTGCGCATCCTCGCCGGCGAGGACAAGTCCGACTCCGGCGGGCGCATCCTTTTCCTGAAAGACATCCGCATCGCGTTCCTGAAGCAGGAATACGATTATGACCCGGCCCTCAGCATCGAGGAGCAGGTGCTGCGCCACAGCGCGCCGCTGACCGCCGGCTTCCACGAGGAGGAGTTGCGCGACTACCGGCAGCGGGTGCGGGAGCTGCTGACCAGTTTCCGGCTGCCGGACCCGTCCAAGCAGATGGCGGCGCTGTCGGGCGGCGAGGTGAAGCGCGTGGCGCTGAGCGAACTGCTGGCGCTGCAGGCGGATTTCCTCGTGCTGGACGAGCCGACGAACCACCTGGACATCGAGGCGATCGAGTTTCTGGAGGGGTATCTCAAGCGCAGCCGCTGTACGCTGCTGATGGTCACGCACGACCGGTATTTCCTGGACCGGGTGTGCAATACGGTGATGGAGCTGGACCACGGGGCGATCTATACCTACAAGGGGGATTATCAGAATTATCTGGAGAAGCGGGAGGAGCGCATCGCGCACTACAACGCGGAGACGGACAAGGTCCGCAACCTGCTGCGGCGCGAGCTGGAGTGGATCCACGCGACGCCCTGCGCCCGCAGCGGCAAGGCGAAGTACCGCATCGACGCGTTCCACGAGCTCTCGGACCGCGCGGCGCAGGTGTATACGACGAAGCAGATCTCGCTCGAGGGCGTGGGTGCCGCGTCGCGCCTGGGCGGCAAGATCATCAATTGCAAGGATGTCAATTATGATTGGGAAGGAATTCCGATGCTGCGGGATTTCACCTATAATTTCCAGCGGTTCGACAAGGTCGGGATCGTGGGGCGCAACGGTGTCGGGAAGAGTACGTTCCTGGACTTGCTGACGGGCGCGAT
>ONQP01000073.1 GCA_900319975.1 uncultured Bacteroidales bacterium
GCAGGACATTGCCGAAGATCACATAGATATGACGGGTAAGCAGCGCAGGATCGACGATCCGATCAAACAGCGCCATGGCAGCATCCGTGATCTTCATCTGATTGTGAGAAAGCATGAGGTTTGTGATTTCGTTCTTTCCGGTAAAGGACTTACCGGATCCGGAAACGCCACATCACGGCCTGGCCGACGATCGTGGATGATCCGGACAGCGAAAGCGCCACCTCCGAGGCAGCGCTTTCGACCTACTCCGGCGACTTCACGCTCGCAACGGGCAAGAAGTGGCAGAAGATCTACTCCACCCAGGGCCGCGGCTCTATCTCCGCCGAGACCATCGGCGAGATGGACGGCAAGATGTTCCGCAACCGCCTGGCGTGCAGCTTCCCGGACCTGACTCCCGCCGCCCTCGGCTTCGCGAAGATGTCCGTGAACGACGACTTCGTGTATGTCGTGAAATCCGCCGGCCGCTACCACGTCATCGGCTCCCCGGACTACCGCTGTGAGACCGTCGCGACGCCGACCTCCGGCGACGCGCCCGGTTCCCAGAAGGGAATCTCCTTCACCGCGGAATGCCCGGACGTGACGATGCTTCCGGTCTATGCCGGCGACCTCGCCCTCGACGACGGAACGCTCGACTGCGGCGACGGCACCTTCACGCCGACGCCCGCGACGACCGGATAGATCTGACGCGCGATGATCCCCGAGATCGCAGAATACCTGGAACAGGCGAATCCGGACTTCAACTCCGGATTCCGCCTGTTTTGCAGGTATTCCTTGAACCAGTCGCTGATGTCGTGGATCGGCCGTAAGAAAGACGAGCAGATGCTGCGCTATGAGCTCCAGAAGCTCGACAAAGCGCCCCGCGTGCACGTCAATCCCGAAGCCGAGCTCCACGAGACGCGCTTCAACCGGTTCCTCGACGCACCGGCCGCAGCTGCCGCGCCTGCGCCGGATCCCGCCACCGCTCCCGAGGCGCCGAAGATCACCTTCCGCACCTACGACGAGCGCCGCACGGTCCGCGCATCCCTGCCGCCCGAGATGCAGGCGATCTACGACCGCACCATCGAGGAATACCGTGTGCGCCGCGGCTACCACGAGAAGATGAAGGCCGCCCGCACCGATCAGGACCGCGCGACCTTCCGCGCCGGGATCCTGTCGTGTCAGGAACGCATCGCCGCCGGCTGGAAGCAGATCGACGACTTCCAGCTGCAGCGCGAGATCGACGCCCAGCAGACCACCTTCAACGAGAAGAACTGCCGCGCGTACATCTCGAAGGCCCTCGCCGCCGATACCGTCTCCGATAAGGTCCGCAAAGGCGTCCGCGCCCGCGTGACCGCCCTCCTGGATCACGGCTGCACGATCAGCCCGCAGACGCAGCAGCAGCTGAAGGACCGCGGCCTGATCTGACGCCTCGCAAGTCCCGCGCATCCCTGTCCCAAGTACCGGTCGAAAGATCGGTACTTTTGCGTCATAACACTCTGACCTATGGCAAAGGACCCGAACCGCGACCTGATCGACGCCTTCTCCCGCGCGCTGGAAGACCCGGCGGCGAAACTACCCGAACCCGAGCAGACCCGCCTCGAACGGCTGAAGGCGATCTTCGCCCGCTGGATGAGCAATCCGATGATCACCGAGTCGATGATGCGCGACTACATCATCACCCAATACAGCGTCGGCCGCATCCAGGCCTACCGTGATATCGCCCTGGTGAAAGTGCTCTTCGGCAGCGCGCCGAAGGCCGACAAAGAATTCCAGCGCCTCCGCGCGAACCACCTCCTCGAACAGGCGGCAGCTGCCGCCCTCGCCGGCGAAGAGCGTCAGGCGAAAGCCCTGACGAAAATCGCCGAAGCGATCGTCAAAGCGAACCAGCTCGACGAACCCGAAGGCGAAGACTATCCCTTCGACGAAATCGTGCCCCGCGACGAGTCCTTCTCCGTGGATCCCGAGGTCATCGGCATCAAGAAGGTCCCCGGCATCGAAGAGAAGGCCCGCAAGCTGCTGAAGCAGTACACCCAGGAAATCGACGACGATATAGACATCCAGGACCAGCGATGAGCGAGACAAAAGTCACCTATCTCAACCGCGCCCAGCAGGAAGCCCTCGCCATCGGCGCGAACGTCGAGATCCCGATCTGCAGCCGGCGCTTCGGCAAGTCCTTCGGGATCGTATCGCGACGCATCAAGCGCAACGTCCAATTCATGCCAGGCAGCACCGGCGCCTTCGTGGCGTCATCCTTCAAGCAGGCCCGCACGCGCACGCTGCCCGCCGCCCTGTCCGGCCTGCGCGAAGCCGGATTCATCGAAGGCATCCACTACGTCATCGGCAAGCGCCCGCCGGAAAAGCTCGGATTCGCCAAGCCCATCATCCCGGTCCAGAACTACGAAGACGTCGTCACGTTCTACAACGGCACCCAGATGATCATCATCTCCCAGGACGTGCGAATGAGCTCGAATTCCCTCACCCTGGACTGGATCGTCGCCGACGAAGCGAAAGGCCTGGACTACGACAAACTCAAAGACGAGACCTTCCCGGCGAACGGCGGCACGATGCGCTATTTCTCCGACTGCCCCTGGCACCACTCCGTGCTCTTCGTGAGCGATATGCCCGTGCTGAAGAGCGGCCGCTGGCTGCTGAACTACCGCGAGAAGGCCACGCCGGAAGTGAACGACGCCATCGCCGGCCTGCTGCAGCTGCGCTGGACCCTCGCGCACGCGAAGACGCCAGACACCGCCCGGATCCAGTCCATCGAGAAGACCATCAACCAGCTGCGCCGCCATGCTGTCTTCTATCGCGAATGGTCCATCTTCGAGAATATCGACGTCGTCGGCCTGCAGTACGTCCGCCAGATGAAGCGCGACCTCCCGCCGCTGGTATTCCAGACGTCCATCCTGTCGCGCCGCATCGAGCGCCTGCAGGACGGCTTCTACTCCAACTTCCGCGACTCCCTTCACACCTACATCGCCAACAACAACACCCCGCTCCAGGATGCCGGCTATTCGCTCACGCCCGGCACGGACTACGGCTGCCTGCTGGACGGCGACCTGGATCTGAAGGCGCCGATCGCCATCGCCTTCGACTACAACGCGAACATTAACTGGCTGGTCGCCGGTCAGCGCGACGGCTCCATCCTGCGCGTGCTGAAGTCCTTCTACGTGAAGTACACGCGCAAGCTGCGCGAGCTCGTGGACGACTTCTGCCAATACTACCGCGCCCACCTCTGCAAGGAGGTGATCTTCTACTACGACTCCACGGCCCTGGGCTCGAACTACGCCGTCGCGAACGACGACTTCAAGGCCGTCATCATCGAGCAGTTCAACAAGCACGGCTGGATCGTGACGTCGCAGTTCATCGGTAAACCTATGGCCCACAACCTGAAGCACTCGATGATCAACGACGGCTTCCGTGGCGGCAAGGACCTGATGCCGATGTTCAACAAGGAGAACAACGAAGCCCTCCTGGTCGCCATCTCCCTGGCAGAAGTCGATATCTCCCCGCTGGGCTTTCATAAACAGAAAGGCGGCGAGAAGCTGGCGGAGTCCGAAGACGACCCGCTCGAATTCCGCACGGACGGCACCGACGCCTTCGACACCCTCTACCTGGGCAACCTCCTATTCCCCTACAGCTCCGTCGGCGCCGGCATCGGCTCTTCACTATGATCGCGTCAGGATCCAGCAGAAAATCGGCGTCGGCATATTACGCAAATTGCCATTCCGGTTGCGGCTCCCGCGACAGGGCAGGGCTGGGGAGCAAGAGAGGCAAAAACGAGTCCCGTCCGGATTTCAGACACCCCTTCCGTCCTGAAAGACAGTTTTTTGACCGAAAAATGGAAGCAACAGCGAAGGGCCGGTCCTGTCCTACTTTCCGCTCCGGCGCTGATATAAATTTGTCTCCCGAAAATCTGAAGATATGATCAGTTCAAGCAAAATCTGCGAGCTCGCGAAGCTCAAAAAGGAGATATCCCTGAAATGGGTCGCCGAGAACGGCGAGATCATCTCCGTGGAGAAATGCGTGCCCACCTCCTTCCACGGGGAAGGGGAGACGTTCAACATCAAGATCATCCCGTCCGGCGAGATCCGCAAGGTGAACCGCTACACGGTGATCGAGATCAACGGAGAGGAGGTCGTGCTATGAGTAAGGAAAAAGCGCAGGCCTTCGGCGGCATCGAGATCATCGACGGCGTCACCTATCTCCCCGGCATCGAGTCCGTGCTGGTCATGGACTCCGCCGACGACTTCCGCCAGGACTACAATCTGGACGCGCAGGATATCGCCGGGCACAAGGTCGTGCCCTGGGGACCGGACAACCTTCTGCCGAATCACGTGCTGGAGAAAATCTCCAAGAACGACATCGTTTCCGCGAACCTGAAGTTCAACCGCGACGTCTGCTTCGGTCTGGGCCCGAAGCTCATCCGCGTACTTGCCCGAAGCAAGGGCAAAATCACGGACTACGAAGAGGTCGCGTCCGGAGAGGAATTCGACTTCTTCGAGCGCAACGACATCCCGCTCTTCATCATGGAGCAGCTGACGGACATGGTCACGTTCTACAACGCCTTCTCCGAACTGGCCTACGCGAAGGAAGGGACGAAGATCGCCACCATCCGCCACCGCGAGGCCGTCTTCAGCCGCTGGTGCGAGATGAACCGCAACGCAGACATCAAGTTCCACTACTACTGCTCCGGCTGGGACCGCAATCCCGGCGATAAGGACTACCCGATCGTCACCACGCGCGTGCTCGACGAGTTCGAGGCCGTCCAGGAGCTGAAGATGTATGCCGCGCAGAAGCGCCGCCTGATCTTCCCGGCCTATATGCCGTCCCCCGGCAAGCCGTACTACTCCCGCCCGGAATGGTATTCCATCTTCACCTCGGGGTGGTACGACCACAGCTGCATGGTGCCGAAGCTGAAGAAGGCGATCCTGAAGAACCAGCTCGGCGTGAAGTATATCATCTACATCTCGCCGAAATACTTCAAGGACATCTTCCAGAAGGAAGGCATCGACGAACACGACCTGGAGGCCGTCCGCGAGCGCGTCGAGAAGGAGAAGCAGGCCTTCTCCGACTATCTCGCCGGAGAGGACAACGCCAACAAGGCCATCCTCGCGCTGAAGGATATCATGCCGACATCCTCCGGCGGCGTGGAGCAGAAGTACATCGAGATCACGCCGGTCCAGAACGACCTGAAGGGCGGCGAATACATCGACGACACGGAATCCACCGCGAACATCATCTGCTACGCGATGGGAGTCCACTCAGCGCTGATCGGCGCCACGCCCGGCAAGAACAGCAACACCCTCGGCGGCAGCAACGCCCGCGAGCTCTACATGATGAAGCAGGCGCTGATGAAGCCGGTCGTGGACCGCTGCCTGCGCGTGCTGAAGGTCATCAAGGAATATAACGGCTGGGATAAGGACATCATGATCACCATCCCGGAATACATCTTCACCACGCTGGACCAGAACAAATCCGGCAAGGAGGAATCCACCAACACCAACGCCTGACCGCCATGTTCGTAAGAAACTACACCGAAATGAAGCCATTCCTGCCGGCCATCGAGATGAAGGCCGCGCAGACCATCTTCGACGACGCCCTCGACACTGCGCAGCAGGACCTGGTCGCCGATATCATCGGCACCGATCTGGAAGCGCAGCTGGAGAACCGCGCCGAGGCGGACGCCGCCCTGCTGAAGCTCTGCCAGCGGATCGTCTCCATCGCCGCCTTCCTGGCGTCGATCCCCGAGCTGGACGTGGTCCTCACGGATGCCGGCTTCGGCGTCGTCAGCAATCAGGACATGGCGCCCGCGAGCAAGGAGCGCGTCGCCGCCCTGACCGCCGCCCTGCAAAAGCGGCTCGACGAAAGCAAGGACCGGCTCGTGACCTTCCTGATGAAGACCGAGGCCTACATCGCCTGGCGCGGGACCGAGGAATTCGCCCGCATCTCCGACGGCCTGATCCTCACCTTTGCGGAATTCCGCGATGTGGCCGTCTTCAGCCCCCGCACCGCGGAGCTCTACCCGAAGTCCTGGAGCGAGTTCCTGCGTCTGAACGCCGCGCTGAACGTCGCGCTGACCGCCGACGTCGCGGCGTACATCTCGCCGGAATACGCCACCGAGCTGCTGGAGAAGGTCCGCGACAATGAAGCGATGGGCTCGAACGAGAAGAAGGTGCTGCAGCTGGTGAAGGTCGCCATCGCGTCCATCGCCCTGGGCGACAAAGAGACCGGCATGACGGAGGTCTTCAAAGCTGTCGCGCTGATGAAGAAGAACCTCTCCGACTTCCCGACCTACGCGCAGTCCGACGCCGCAAAAGACCGGACCGCCGAGCATGGTGACACGCCAATCTTTTACATGATATAGTTCTATGAGCAAGATCAAGAAATTCTTCCGGCGCCTCTTCCCCGAACGCGCCAAGCGCATCAACCTGGAGTACCCGACCTGCTGGGAGATGATGAGCGCCGATGACTTCAAGGAGGTCTGCACCATCCTCACCATGCCCGGACTGGATCGCGAGCGCGCGCTGTACCTGTGCCTGTGCCGCCTGACGCACATCAAGCCCGCCGACGCCCGCGCCTTCGACCCCAAGAAACTGAAGGGCCGTTCGCCGTTCATCATCGACGGCAAGCCGTACCTCATCGCCACGGACGTCATCGCGGAGGCCTGCCGCCAGCTCGGCTTCATCTATGACGCCGTCGGCCTGCCGCCGAGTCCCTTCCCGGAGGTGGACCGCCGCATCATGGGGATATCCTTCGAGGCCTTCTTCGCCGCGGACTCCTACCTGATGCGTGCCGCCGCGGAGAAGAACGACTGCTACCTGAAGGAAGCGCTGAAGCAGCTGACCGGCGGACGCCGCCGCAAGATGCTCGACTGGCAGAAGCAGGGCTTTGTGATCTGGTGGAACGGCGTGAAGGCCTACCTGAAGGAGCGCTATCCCTACGTCTTCCGCGAAGGCGAAAGCATCACCAGCAAGACCCAGGCGGAGATCCTGCAGGATCTGCTCGCCTGTATGAACGACAACCGCCCGCAGGAGAATGAGAAGATCCTGCGCACCGAAGTCCACTCCGTCCTCTATTCACTTAACCGCCTGTACGAAAATGCTGTCAAGAAACCTTCTCGTTAGCTTGCTGGTCGGCACGATGACCACGCCGCAGCAGGGCCAGGACCCGGTCCAGGTCGGCGGCGTGCCCGGCATCATCGACGCGAATCAGATCCGCGAGGCGGACGGCCTGGACGCCATCCTGGAGCTCGTCGCACAGCTGCGCACCGTGATCTTCCCGGCCGTGATCCTGGAGTCCCGCTCGTCCGGCTCCATCCAGTTCGTCGAAGGACCGCTCGACACGTGCACGGAGTCGATTTGGATCATGGACCGGCTGGGCCGCGGAGAAGACGAAGCTGCCCTGTACCGGTCCACGCACACGACGGCCGTGAATATCCTGAAGGC
>ONQP01000044.1 GCA_900319975.1 uncultured Bacteroidales bacterium
GTTTACCTTGATCGTTTCATCCTGTCCGCAGGAAACGGCCAGCAGGCCGATGAGAAGAAGATAGAAAAAATGTTTCATAAGCCTACAGACGGGGTTTCTGGACGATCCGGACGACCTGGGCGACCAGGTAGATGCACATACCATAAATAACGGGAATCAGGAGGACCTTGGCGGAGAAGAGCACGCTCGGGGAAATCAGGTCGAAAACACCGGAAATCTCTCCGCCCCGGCTCACGGCCACCTGCTGCAGCGTATTGAAAAGCTGATATAGCGGGAACAAGGGCGCCAGAAGGCCAAGCACGAGGGCGAAATTGCCGATTTCCTTCACCCACCTGGGAGCTTTCCAGGCGGCGAAGAACAGGGCGACCAGAAGCACCGTCAGCAGGGACATGGGGAGCAGTCCGCCAGAAACAAAGATTTTAAACATAGAGCTAAAAGTTTTAGGGTTAATCCGGGGGCAAAGGTAACGGACGGTCCCGTTCCGTCCAAGCCGAAACCCCGGGATGCGGAGTTAAATCCCCAGAATCCCCTTTTGACATGCAGGAAACGCCGATTATTTTGTTATTTTTGTATAGGTGATGAAAAAGATACTGCTCATAACCGCCTACTGGCTCGTCTCCATCCTGGTGATGGCGACCGTCCTCAGCAGCCTGGGATACCGCTTCTCCGAAGCGATTTTCCTCGGAACCCTGTTCCTCCCCGGCGCCCTGGCGGCCAAGTTCTTTCTCCGGAAGGTAGACCGCGAAGACAGGAAGTCCCGGATCAAAGACACCGTCTTCATCGTGCTGGGGATCCTGGTCGGGGAGATCTTCCTGTTCATGCTCGCCCATCGCTACATCATGGACCTGCGCGCGGGCTTTTCCCTGCCGGCCAACCTCATGCCCGACATCCCCGCCATCCTCACCAATCCCGTCTTCATCGCGTTTATCCTGACCACGCTGGCCGTGGGAAGCCACTTCTTCGAAACGTGGCTGGACAGACGGCATCCCGGGCAGCCGGCCCCCATCAAGTTCACGTCGGACCGGAAGCCGGTCTCCCTGTCGCTCGACGAAATCCTCTACGTGGAGTCCAACGACGACGTCACGACCGTCGTCGCGACGGAGGGCCGGCGCTACAGGAACTACACTTCCATCTCCCAGTGGGAAAGCAACCTCAGCCCCCGCTTCATCCGGATCCACCGCGCCTATCTGGTCAACCGGACCGCCGTCACCGGCGTCGACGTGGACTTGCTGTATGTCGGCGACACCCAGCTGCCCATCTCCCGCAAATACAAGGACGCGGTCGCCGACTGGCGCTGATCCCGTCCGCGCGCATTTCAACACCCTCTTCCGGGAGAAATACAAGATGACGCCGAGCGAATACCGCAAGATCGTGCATGAGCTTTGATATAAGGGATTTTATCCCTATCTTTGCAGCCATTAAAGATTATCTCTTCAGGGCAGGGTGCAATTCCCTACTGGCGGTATAGTCCGCGACTCCCCGATGCGGGGACTGAACCGGTGCGACTCCTTGCTGAGCGCGGGCGCGGCTTCACGGCGCCCAATCCGATGGTCGGATGCGTCCTCGTCAAGGACGGCCGGACCATCGCACGCGGTTACCACCACAAATACGGCGACCTCCACGCGGAACGCGACGCCCTCGCCGCCTGCACGGAAGATCCGGCGGGCGCGACGGCCTACGTCACGCTGGAGCCCTGTTGCCACCACGGCAAGCAGCCGCCCTGCACGGACGCCCTCCTGGCGGCCGGCCGGCGTGGCGGTCGAGGCCGGCCTGCTGGCGGACGAGATCCGCGAGCAGAACCGCATCTTCCTGAAATACATCACCACGAAGCGCCCCTGGGTGGCGCTCAAGGTGGCCATGACCCTAGACGGGAAAATAGCCACCGCCGACGGCGACGCCCGCTGGGTGACGTCGGCGGAGGCGCGCGGGTTCGTCCACCAGCTGCGCAGCCAGCTCACCGGCATCTGCGTCGGCGCCGGCACCGTGCGCGCCGACGACCCGATGCTGGACTGCCGCCTCGAAGGGGGCAAGAACCCCGTCCGCATTCTCCCCGACAGCCGCGCCAGCCTCTCGCCGGACAGCCGCATCGCGCAGAGCGCGGGCCGCATCCGGACCATCCTGGCGCACACCGGCGCCGCCGCGCCCGCGAAGCTGGAACAGCTCCGCGCCTGCGGCGTCGAGACGCTTCCCTGCGCCGCGCGCGACGGCCGCATCGACCTCGGCGACATGCTGGCGCAGCTCGGCGCGCTGGGCATCGACTCCATCCTGCTCGAAGGCGGCGAGGCCCTCAACGGTAGTTTCATCGGGCAGGGCCTCGTCGACGAATACTACTTCTTCGTCGCCCCAAAGATCCTGGGCGGCAAAGATGCAAAGACGGCCGTAGGTGGCACCGGATTTGCCAAGATGGCGGATGCCCGGGGCGTCCGGATCGAATCGGTCCGGTCCTTCGGGCCCGACCTCCTCATCCACGGATACCCGGGAAACAGATAGCACATGTTTACAGGAATCATCGAAGAAACCGGCACGGTCAGTGCCATCACCTCCAGCAGCGCCGGCACCGCCCTGTGCATCGCCGCCGACAAGGTCCTCGAAGGGACCGTCATCGGCGACAGCATCGCAGTCAACGGCGTCTGCCTGACGGTCACGTCCCTTGCCGGCCGCACCTTCACCGCGGACGTCATGCCCGAGACGGTGCGCCGCACCTCCCTCGCCCGCCTGCATCCCGGCGCCAAGGTCAACCTGGAACGCGCGATGCAGCCCACCGGGCGCCTGGGCGGCCACATCGTGTCCGGCCACGTGGACGGCTGCGGCCGCGTCGAATCCATCGTCCGCGACGGCATCGCCAACCGCGTGACCGTCGCGCTCGACGCTCCCCTGCTCAAATACATCGCGGAGAAGGGCTCCGTGACCCTGGACGGCGTCAGCCTCACCGTCGTGGCGGTGGACGACCGTTCGTTCGCGGTCTCGCTCATCCCCCAGACGCGCGCCGTCACGACCCTGGGCGAGCTCAAGCCCGGCAGTCCCGTCAACGTCGAGGTGGACGTGCTCGCCCGCTACACCGAGCGCCTGCTCGCCGCAAGCACCCCCAAAGAAGAAAAGAAAAGCGGCCTTTCCCTGGAATGGCTGAAAGAAAACGGTTTTTGACATATGGAAAAATATACACTGTCTACCATCGAAGAAGCCCTTGAAGAGCTGCGTCAGGGTCATATCATCGTCGTCATCGACGATCCCGACCGGGAGAACGAAGGCGACCTGATCTGCGCCGCCCGCTTCGCGACGCCGGACAACATCAACTTCATGGCCACCTACGGCAAGGGGCTGATCTGCATGCCGATGAGCGAAGTCTACACCAGCCGGCTCAACCTCAACCAGATGGTCACCTACAACACCGACAACCACCACACGGCCTTCACCGTGTCCATCGACCATATCTCCACGACCACGGGCATCTCCGCGGTCGAGCGCTCCGTCACGGCGATGAAATGCATTTCGCCGGAGGCGTCCCCGTCCGACTTCCGCCGCCCGGGGCACATGTTCCCGCTCAAGGCCCGCAAGGGCGGCGTGCTGATCCGCGCCGGCCACACGGAGGCCACGGTGGACCTGATGCGCCTCGCGGGGATGGAAGAATGCGGCCTCTGCTGCGAGATCATGCGCGAGGACGGCACGATGATGCGCACGCCGGAGCTGGTCCAGTTCGCGCAGACGCACGGGATGAAGATCGTCTCCATCGCCGACCTGATCCGCTACCGGCGCCGCCACGAGAAGACCGTCGAGCGCGTGACCATCGCCGACCTGCCGACCAAATACGGCCATTTCAAGGCCTACGGCTACGAGAGCAAGATCACGGGCGAGCACCACGTCGCCCTCGTCAAAGGCGACGTGTCCACCGACGAGCCCGTGCTCTGCCGCGTGCACTCCGAGTGCCTGACCGGCGACGTCTTCGGCTCGCTGCGCTGCGACTGCGGCGAGCAGCTCGAAGAGGCGCTGCGCCGCATCGAGGAGGCCGGCCGCGGCATCCTGCTCTACCTGCGCCAGGAAGGGCGCGGCATTGGCCTGATCAACAAGCTGCGCGCCTACAACCTGCAGGAGCAGGGCATGGACACGGTCGAGGCGAACCTCGCCCTCGGCTTCGCGCCCGACCTGCGCGAATACGGCACCGGCGCGGCCATCCTGGCCGACCTCGGCGCCCGCAAGCTGGCCCTGATGACCAACAACCCGGAGAAGATCAACGGTCTGGACGGCTACGGCATCGAGATCGTGCGCCGCGAGCCGATCGAGATCAAGAGCAACGCCATCAACGACCGCTACCTGCGCACCAAGTGCAGCAAGATGGGGCACCTGCTCCACATGGACGACACGAACAAATAATTACAAACGATAAATCATTACAGTCATGAAAACCATCGAAGGAAAACTGATTGCCACCGACCTCAAGGTCGGCATCGTCGCTTCCCGTTTCAATGAATTCATCACGGGCAAACTGCTCGGCGGCGCCGAGGATTCGTTCATCCGCCACGGCGGCAACGCCGACGACCTGACCGTCGCCTGGGTGCCGGGCGCCTTTGAGATCCCCCTCATCGCCCAGAAGATGGCCGCCTCCAAGAAGTACGACGCCATCGTCTGCCTGGGCGCCGTAATCCGCGGCAGCACCCCGCACTTCGACATGGTCGCCAACGAATCCGTCAAGGGCATCGCCCACGTCGGGATGGAGAGCGGCATCCCCGTCATCTACGGTGTCCTGACCACCGACACGATCGAGCAGGCCATCGAGCGCGCCGGCACGAAGGCCGGAAACAAGGGCTTCGACGCCATGACCTCCGCCATCGAGATGGTCAATCTGGCCAAAAACCTTTAGCATAGGTGGGCAATTGGAGATTTTTTGCTTACTTTGTGAGCATAAATCTCTAATTGCTAACCACATGAAAAAATTTTTCACACTTATCGGGTCCATTCTGTTCCTGCTCCTGCCTGTCTCCTGCGACAAGGTCAAGACCGAGCCGGACAACGATGAAATCAAGCTGGAAGGCACCTGGGAAGGCAGCATCGAGGCCGACATGGCACAAGGCTACCGCCAGAAATACCGCGTCACCTTCAACGGGGAGAACTACATCCTGTGGCACATGCACCAGGAATACCTGCCGCAGGACGGCAAGTATTCCGTGTACGACGTAGGCCAGAAGGAGACCGGCACGTGGACTTATTCCGACGGCCAGCTGAGCTTCAAGCCCAAGACACGTTCCGACTCCTACTATCAGACCGGCCTCAATCCGCCGAAGTATGTCATCAACCCCTATGACGTGAACACGATGGAGGCCAATCCCTGGCACGAGTGGTCCGAATCCCAGATACCCTACCTCGACGCGCGGGTCTGGACCAACCTTTCGCAGCGCGGCGACATACTCAAAGCCAGGATCAACATGGATATGTTCACCCTGACGAAGAAGTAAGTCGGTTCCCCTGATCCGGACTACCGGATTCCGTAGAGATAGGCCAGCAGCGCCATCTTGCCGCGCATCGTCTCGCGCGGTGTGAATTCGCCGTTCACCCAGAGATACCGCTGGTTGAAGAAGGACTCCTGACGCGGCCATCCGGCATTCCAGTCCGGATAGCAGCGGTTCAGGAGGATCCTTGCGTCGCCGCCGTCGCCGGGCGACCAGGTCTCCGTGCCGTTGAACGGCGTCTGGCCGGGATGCACCTCGGGCGTGCCGTCGTTGCGGCCCGTGGTGTAGCAGCCGGTGATGTGGCGCTGGCCCAGACCGGTCATTTCCACCGTGTTGGACGGATTGCGGCCCAGGCCCCAGCCCGCCTCCTGGTACATCGCCTGCTCGCAGGCGGCACGCTCGGCGGGATCCTGGCTGATGTAGTGCACCAGCATCACGAGCTGGAGATTCTCGGACACCTGCCAGCGCGGGTCGGCCGCGCTGCGGCGCGACGGCCGCTCGACCCAGCGGTCGAGGTGGTCGGCGTGCGCCTGCGCGCGGACGGCGGCGCACATCCGGGCGTAGAGCTCCGGATAGTGCCGCTCACGCGGGCACAGCAGGTAGGCGGCCGTGCCCCAGAGCTGGTAGTAGGCGCCCTGCCAGCCGGTCTTCATCACGGGCGAATCGTCGGCCGTGATCACGCTTTCGGCGGCCATGATGTCCTCCCAGGCGCGGTCGCCGGTCACGTTGTACAGATAGGCCGCCGCCATCTGGCGGAAATCCCGGCCACGCATCCGCTCGTTGCCGATGCCCTGCAGCTCGTCCAGCTGGAGGTCTTCCTGCTTCTCCGCATAGCGGAATGCCTTGACGGCCTCGTCCTTATAGTAGTCGCGCAGCGCGGCGTTGCCCTGCACGCGGAACGCGTCCGCGAGCATCGCGCAGTTGGCCGCGTTGGCCCAGGCGGCCATCGTGGTGCAGCCGGCCTGGAACATCACCGTCCAGTTCTTGTCGGGATTGGTCACGCCCTGCGAGTAGCCTTCGCCGTCGCGGATGCTCAGGAAGAAGTCCACTTCGTTGCGCGCCTCGTCGATCAGGTCGGGAATGCCGTTGCCGCTCTCGCGGATGCTGAGATTGTCCTCGGAGAGGCGGCCGTCCGTCATCAGGTACGGCAGCAGGAGGTCATAGATATTGACGACATGGGCCAGGTGGCGGTCCCAGTCGAAAGCGTCGGAATGCCCGCCGCGCACGTCCATGTTGACCGGATTGCCGGGCAGGCGGTGCTGCCAGAAGGCGGACGCCTGCGCGTCCTTGAAATGCGGCTCGTCCCAGACGTCGCCGCGCAGCTTGCGCCAGTCGGGGTGCCAGGGCTGCAGGTCCGTCTTGTAGACGACGAAGCCGGCAGGGTCCTCGCCCGGCGCGAAGCGCGGCTGGCGCGGCACCGGCACGATGCGGGGATCGACGGGCTCGCCCAGGCGCATATAGTAGTAACCGCGTACGGAGTAGCGGTACGGCTCATAATAGATGTCATTAGAGATATCGAAATCCAAGCTGCAGCCCACGTCCTCCACCACCAGGCGGTAGCGGCCGGGGGCGGTCTCGCTGAAATCGACGTTCCACACGGCCGAGCCGGTCAGGTCCTTGCCGCCGGCCTCTTTGGCGCTCTCGGAAGCCGCCTTCCAGGGCTTCACGGTGCCCACCTGGCGGGACCGGCCGGTCTCCACGTTGAGCAGATAGACCTTCCGCCCCTCGTAGGCAGTATAGTCGCGGGCGCCACCGTCGCCGAGCCAGAGATACAGGTCGGCGGCCTTGACGGCCTCCTGCGGGGCGTAGCCCAGGATATTGACGTGGACGGCCTCGGACTGCGCGGACCAGCAGTCAAACTTGACCGAGACGCTGCGCACGTCGGAGCCCACCGCCTCGGGAATCGTCACCGTGTAGGTGCAGCCCTGCCGCATCGGCTGCGTCAGGTGCAGGAAGATCCAGTGGTCCAGCTCGCTGGTGAGCGTGTGGTCGGTGTTCATCGGCTTGCTCTTGCGCCAGGCTGCGCCGGGGGACGAAGGCGCGAAGGACGCGTCGTCCGCGGAGGTGACGAGCCACGCCGAGGCGTTCGCGGCCGCATCCACGTCCAGGCGGGGATGGAACACCACCAGGGTGTCGTCGCCTTCGGCGAACGAGTGGCCCAGGTAGGCGCTCGGGCCTGTGGCGTCGTCGCGGTAGCGCACCTCGCCGTCGCGGAAGTGCAGCATCAGGTATTCGTTGTCCACGACCTGGATGCCCAGGTAGTGGGTCGCGCCCGCCGACAGACAGGCCAGCAGGCTCAGGGCCGAGAGGAGGAGACGTTTCATATCGTTTCTTTAAGCAGGTATTCGATCACTTTCTTCTGCGGGTCGAAGGGCTTGAGGTCGTCCAGGTGCATCGCCTGGACGGCGGTCTGCACCAGCGTGGCCTCGTCGGCGTCCGCCCCCAGGAAATGGCGGCCGGCGTCCACCAGCACGCAGCGCGGCACCAGGCCGATGATTTCCGTGCCCGTGACGCGCAGCCCGCGCGCCGCGGCGGCCCGGCAGACCGTCTCATAGGCCACGTGCAGCGGCGTGGCCTGGATGTCGGTGACGTTCATCGACACCTGGGCGATGCCATACTCTTCGATGTACCAGCCGATGGCCTTGCAGCCCTTGAGCAGGCCGGGGATCCAGCGGCCGTCGGGGCCCTTGCGTCCCTTCTGCCGCACATCGCAGGCGATCTCGGTGGCCAGCTCCGCGGAAGTGGTATTGAGGTTGAAGTTGACGGCGATGAGGAAGTTGCGCGCGCCGACGTTGGAGGCGCCGCTGCGGGCGGCCCTTTCGTCCCAACCGCCGCAGAAGTCCGGCCGCTTGTCCGGGTCGGCCATCCGGGCCTGCAGGCCCTCGTATTCGCCGATGCGGCACACCGCGAGGTTCTGCCGCTCCGGCCGATAGGCAGCCGCTTCATAGCAGAAACAGGGGATGCCGAGCTCCCGGAACATCCGCTCCGCGAGCCTGCGCGCCATGGCGGCGCACTCGGCGAGCGTGACCCCGGACACGGGGACCAGCGGGAGCACGTCGATGGCGCCCGTGCGCGGGTGCGTGCCGTGGTGCAGGCGCATGTCGATGCGCTCCTGCGCGGTCGCGCTGCCGCGGAACGCGGCCTCCACGACCGCCTCCGGCGCGCCGGCGAACGTCACGACCGTCCGGTTGGCGGCCTCGCCCCGGTCCACGTGCAGCACCTGCACGCCGGGCACGGAGCCGATGGCGGAAACGATGGCGTCGATCACGGCCGGGTCACGGCCTTCGCTGTAATTGGGGACACATTCGATAATGCGGTTCATGGACAGATCGGGTTCTGTCCTCAAATATACCAATTTTTTCGTATCTTGTGGGTCATTATGACCACAGGACAACACTTACTCGCCTGCCTCCTGCTGCTCGCGGTCCCCTTCTGCCGCGTCGCGGCGGAGGAATTCCCCGCATCCGACAGCCGCATCACCTGGGTGGGCCGCACCGCCGTCCAGGGCGCCGACGTCTCCTTCGACTGGAGCGGCGTCTATGCCCTCGTCCAGTTCCACGGCGACACGCTCACGCTGCGCGCCTCCGACACCGGCAAGGACTATTTCAACGTCTGGTATGACCGCGACGCGATGACCGCCCTCCCCGACACCACCTTCTGCCTGAGCAGCAGGGACACCACCCTCACGCTCTTTGCCGGCGCGCCCGGCGAGCACCGCCTGATCGTGCAGAAGCGCACGGAGGGCGAGCAGGGCTGCGCCACGTTCCACGCCTTCTGCGCCGACTCGCTCGGGCAGGCGCGTCCCGTGCGCGAGCGCGTGATTGAATTTGTCGGAGACTCCTACACCTGCGGCTACGGCACGCTGAGCGACAACGCCCGCGACCCCTTCACCCCGGAGACGGAAGACTGCAACCGCACCTACGCGGCCGTCATCGCGCGCCATTTCGGCGCCGATTTCTGGCTCGTGGCGCATTCCGGGATGGGCATCGCGCGCAACTACGGCGACATGCTCCCCGGCTATTTCATGCCGGACCGCTATCTGCAGACCTTCGACGAGAAGAAGCAGCCCGCCTGGTCGGCGGAACGCTACGGCGTCAAGCCGGCCCTGACGGTCATCTACCTGGCCACCAACGACGCTTCCAGCCGCAAGCAGCCCACACGCGAAGCTTTCGTGAACAACTACCTCACCCTCATCCGGCGCATCAAGGACAACTACGGCGAGGCGCATCCCGTGCTGTGCGTCGTGCCCAAGGGGCGCGACATCATGTTCGACTACATCAAGGCGGCGATGCTCGCCTGCCAGATGAAGCAGGTCACGTATATGGTGCTGACGAGCAGCGTCCACGACAGCGAGGGCGAGCTCGGCGCCAGCTACCACCCCAACTGGCGGGGCCAGCTGAAGAAGGCCTACGCCATCATTCCCTATGTCTCCACGCTGACCGGCTGGCCGCTGGAGGATGAACCTTTGCGCTAGCCGATGAAACACTCCCTGTCGGCTTTCGCCGTCCTCGCAGCCGCACTCCTGTGCATCCTCGCCTTCGCCCGGTTCTGCCCGCCGCAGGACCCGGAGCGCGGGCTCAGGCGCGTCGACCTGGGGCCTTTGAAGGCCCGCACGGCCGACACGCTGGTCCTCCCGCCCATCCCGGCGCCGGCGCCCCTGCCGGAGCCCGCCGGGCCGGACACGAGCGCCCACCGCATCCTGTTCGTGGGCGATTCGATGGTGGAGGGGCTGCGCTACCGTCTTTCGCAATACGCCGTGGCCAACGGCCACACGATGCAGTGTGTGATCTGGTACAGTTCTTCGTCGAAGTACTGGGCCAAGTCCGACACGCTGAGCCATTTCATCCGGAAGTTCGACCCGACCTACATCTTCCTCTGCATCGGCGCCAACGAGCTGTTCGTCCGCAACCTGGACGAGCGCGACGCGGCGGTCGGCGAGGTCATCCGCGAGATCGGCGACCTTCCTTTCATCTGGATCGGCCCGCCCAACTGGAAGCCCGACACGGGCATCAACGACATCCTGCTGCGGCATTGCGGCGGGAGGCGTTATTATCCCAGCCTGCGGCTGAAATACGAGCGCGCCAAGGACGGCGCGCACCCGGTGCTGAAGTCCTACAACATGTGGGCGGATTCCGTCTCCACCTGGCTGCGCGACTCCTGCGCGCACCCCATCCGCTGGGACATCCCGGCCAAGGACACTCCCAAGACGCACGGCGTGACCATCCTCTCGCCGCCCAAAGACTGACGCCCGATGAACTTCCTCAGCATCAGCTTCTGGGCAGCGTTCTGCGCCTTTTTCCTGCTCTATATCTTCATCAAGAAGTGGTCGCGTACGGCGATGCTCCTCTGGGTGATCGCCTTCGACCTGTTCTTCTTCTGGCAGGCCAACGGCTGGCTGATGTTGCTGCTGCCCGCCACCGCTGCCGTCAACTTCTTCCTGACCGAGCTGCTCCGCCGCCGGGCAAGCTGGATCCTGGCGCTGACCGTGCTGCTGGACCTCGGCACGCTGGTGTTCTTCAAATACGGCGGCGCCTTCGACAGCGGCATCATCCTGCCCATCGGCATCTCGTTCTATACCTTCCAGGCCATCAGCTACTCGGTGGACGTCTACCGCGGCAAGTATGACGGGCGGCCGGACTTCCTCGAATTCTGCTTCTACCTATCCTTCTTCCCGCTGCTGCTCGCCGGCCCGATCACGCGCGCCGGCAGGTTCCTGCCGCAGATCCGGCGCGCCGAGCCGGCCACGCGCCACGAGCTGCGCCTGGGCCTCTGGCTCATCGTCTGCGGCCTGCTGAAGAAAGGCGTGCTGGCCGACTACCTGGCCGTCTACAACAACCTCGCCTTCGACTCCCCCGCCGCCTATTCCGGCTACGAACTCCTGATGGCGGCGCTGGGCTACACGATGCAGATCTATCTCGATTTCTCGGGCTACAGCGACATCTCCATCGGCATCGCCTCGCTGATGGGATTCCGCCTCGACGACAACTTCCGCTTCCCCTACCGCTCGCTCAACCTCACGGAGTTCTGGCGGCGCTGGCACATCTCCCTTTCCACCTGGTTCCGGGACTATGTCTACATCCCGCTGGGCGGCAACCGCAAGGGCGAGGCGCGCACCCTGCTCAACAACTTCCTGACGATGGTCGTGGCAGGCCTCTGGCACGGCTCCACGTGGATGTTCGTCCTCTGGGGCGCGCTGCACGGCGCGGGCCTGGCGGTCCACAAGCTCTGCCGCGGGTGGCTGAAGAAGATCCCCGACAGCTGGCCGGTCAAGGCCGCCAGCTGGCTGCTGACGATGCTCTTCGTGATGGCGTGCTGGATCTTCTTCCGCGCCGGGAGCCTGCAGGACGTCGGGGAGATCTTCCGGCGGATCTGCACGGAGTTCGACTTCGCCTACGCCGCGCCGTTCTGGGCCGCGCGCAAGCTCTGGTGCGTGGTGCTGGCCGTGGCGATGGCCGGCCTGCTGATACCGGAGCGGGCCTACAATCGCTTGCAGGCCCGCTTCGTACGGCTTCCGTGGATCGTCATTTTCGTCGTCTTCCTGCTGGCGGTCCAGCTGGTCATCCAGCTGCGCAGCGGCGACATCCAGCCGTTTATCTACTATCAGTTCTGACCGCTCGCCCACGCGGCGTTGACGATGCCGTCGTGGCAGACGAACGCGACCACGCGATACTGCTTCGTCCCGTAGTCGGGGACGGTGTAGGTGCGCGTCACGGGCACGCCGGCGTCGAGGAAGCCCAGCGAGTCTCCCCACAGCCGCTCCTGCAGGAAGCCGCGGAACACGTTGTTGTGGACGTAGTTCTCCGTGGCACCCGTTTGCGCGGCCACGATGCCGTCTTCGAGCAGCGCGACGCTAAGGGTGTAGCCGGCCGCCTCCTGCGCCGTGACGGACACGGTGAGCGTGCCGTCGGCCTGGAGCTGGCCTTCGACGGCGCAAGGCTTCTTGGAGGAAGCCGCCGCGTCGAGCCTGGCCAGCAGGAGCTCCGCGGAAGTGGCAGTGGTCAGGGACTTCGCGTCCATGTTCGCGATGACGGTCGGATAGGCCGCCACTTCGAAACGGTCGATGAGTTCCTTCCCGTCGTCGCACATCATCTGGTCCTGGAAGTGGACGCTGATGGGGATGACCTTGCCCGGGCGGGCCGCCTGGGCCTGCTCGATGGCTTCGTGCATCCGGGGGCAGTTCACGCACCAGGTGGCGGTGAAGTCCAGGATGATGCCCGCCCCTTCGGAGACCTCGGTGGAACCGCCGCCCACGTCGGGTTCGTCGTCGTCCAGCTGTCCGACACAGGACACGGCCGCGATGGCCACAAGTATGGAGAATAAGATTCTTTTCATCGCTAGAAAGACCATTGTGCGCGCAGGGACGCGCCTTGATATTCAGGTTGATAGCGGCACACGCCGCCGGAGCAGACCATGCCCGCGCGGTTGCGTCCGTAGGCGGCCAGGACCTTGAAGGATCCGGTGCTGTAGGACACGTTCGCGCTCCAGTAATGGTCGCCCGTACTGCCGTGGTTGTACATGTCGCTCAGCGAGAAGCTCCAGTGCGGCGCCACGCCCAGTTCGACCAGGGCGGCCATCCAGTCCTTCGTGAGCTCCTGCGAGTAGAGATATTGCAACTCCCAGCGCAGCGAGACGGCGCCCTGGAACTTGTAGAGGCCCTCGAACACGAAGACGTTCTGCGCGTTGGTGGCCTTGCGGTTGCCGTGCGTGGGGGAATTCTCCTGGATGGAGACGAAGAGCGTCGTCTTGAACCTGCGGTTCCAGCGCCGCTCCAGGTCGATGTTGATGTCGCGGTAGGCCAGCCAGTCCCGGTCCCGGCGGGGCAGGACCTTGCCCAGCGCGTTGATCCAGGAGCCGCCCACGTGCAGGGTCATGCCGTAGCGGCCGCCCAGCTTCGTGCCGTTCGCGAACTTGTAGTAGAGGTCGCCGCGGAAGCCGGATTCGCCTTCTGCGTAAGTCTCGTAAGGGTTCAGGCAGGCCAGCATGTAGGTCTGCTGCTGGCAGAGCGCCGGGAGGTAGTTGAGCGTATTGGAGATGCTCCGCGTGCCCAGCGTGCGCTGGGAAGCGAAGCCCATGTTGTAGAGGTAGCGCCAGGTGACCGTCGCGGAGAAGCCGCCGGCGGCGTAGGCCGCCTCGGCGGTGAAGGCGCGGCCGGGCTCGAGGGCGTATTTGTCGCCGCCGGCCGCCTGGCGGATGGCAGTGAAGTCCTTCCCTTTGCCGACATATTCGGCGCTGAGGCGCAGCCCGTCATGCTCCCACGCAGCGCGACCGGAATACTGGAACACGTTGGCGGGCGCGGCGGAGCCAAGCAGCAGCGCAAGGTCGGCGTCCGGGGCCCATTCCCAGCGGTCCAGGACGGCAGCGCCCAGGGAGAAATCGCCCAGCGTCAGGGTCGCGTCGGCGCCGCTGGCGAGCGACTTCGCGTAGCCGAGGCCCGCGCGCGGCACGCCGGACAGGACGGTCACGGAGAGGGCCCTGTCGAAGAAATCAGCCCCCACGCGCACGCCACCCAGCGAATTGGCCAGGCCGAGGTCGCGATCCTCCCAGCTGCGCAGGAGGATGCCGGTGCCGAACTGCTCGTAGAAGTCGCCGGCCGTCACTTTCCAGTTGTCCTTCTGCCAGGAAACGAATTTCACCGGCAGGCCGATCCCCCGCAGCGCGGGGTCGAAGCCCGGCAGCGGCGAAGGATACCATTCCGCCTGCAGGCCGGCGGAGAAGTCGCCGGAACGGTAGTCCAGCTTCAGGTAGTTGTTGGAATGGAAGCCGTTGTAGGACGAGCCCGGCAGGACGTCATAGATGGAACTGCTCTCCAGGCTGCCGCTCAGGACGCCCTGGGCGCAAAGCGCTCCGGCGCCCAGCAGGGCGCCGGAGAGAAGCGTTGCGATGTGGCGCAGGGTCATTTGGCTTCGAGGAGTTTCTGCAGGAGCGCCTCCTCGTCACCGGGGATGTACCCCGTGTGGGAATAGACCTGCTTGCCGTTCTTGTCGTACACGAAGACGTGCGGGATCGACGAGATGTTCAGGGTCCGCATCATCTCCTGGTTGGTGTCGTAGAGCACCGTCACCGGCCAGTCGCTGGAAGCGGCCATGGCCTTGGCGCGGGAGAGGCTGCGGCTGTCGTCCACGCCCACGGCGTAGATGCGCAGGGGGAAATCCCCTTCCCAGTCCGGGGCGATCTCGGTCAGGGCCGCCAACTCTTTCTGGCAGGGCTTGCACCAAGAGGCCCAGAAGGTCACGACGAACGGGGTCTTGCCGTCGACCAGGGAGCGGGTGCTCACGGCCTTCCCGGACGCGTCGACAAGCTTCGCGTCCGGAAGGTTCTGGGCACCGAGCCCCAGGCTCAGGAATGCGGCCAGGGCCGCCAGGATCCATTTATTCAGCATATTTCATCT
>ONQP01000063.1 GCA_900319975.1 uncultured Bacteroidales bacterium
TCGACTAGACGAGGACGACGGCAATAGCGGCACGCCGGCTATTTGACCGCTTCCAGCAGCTGGTCGCAGATGCTCTGCATGCCGGCGATGGAAGGATGGCCGTTCTGCTTGTCGATGTCGTGCAGTTCGATGAGCTGGATGCCGTAGTGCGCGCACACTTCGCGGCTGGATTCGTTGTACGCCTCGTCCAGCTCGGAATTCTGGATGGAATAGATCTGCGCTTCGGGATATTTCTTGATCAGCGTGTCCAGCAGGCAGGCGTAACCGCCCCGGAAGGTCTTCAGGTCTTCCGCCGTCCAGTCGGCGAATTTGTACTCGCCCACCGGCGAATGGGCCCAGGCGTCGTTGGTGCCGCCGAACACGAAGATGATGTCGGGATTGCCGAGCATGTCCACGCGGCTCAGGAAACCGGATCTGGAGGAATCCATCCCGAAGTAGCCGGTGTTGCAGATGGTGGTGCCGCCCCAGGAGTTGTTCTGCTCCAGCTGGTAGCCCCTGGCCTCGATGAAGAGGCTCCACCAGGTCTGGCCGACTTCGGTGACGTCGTTGTTGGCGTCGGGATAGAAGGGCGCGTAGCCCTCGGGGTTATAATCCTTGAACGTGGAATACGAGTCTCCCAGGATGGAGACTTTCTTGGTCTGGGCCGATGCGGAGATCGCCGTCGCGGCCAGCAGCGTGAGGAGGATGAATTTTTTCATATTGCAATGATATGGATTATCACGGACAATTCCTATAAACACAAACTGCCGCACCTGTTCCGGGTGCGGCAGTAGTTGCATCATGGTTTGTATCGTGCGGAGAGACAGGGATTCGAACCCTGGAACCGCTTTGGACGGTCACACGCTTTCCAGACGTGCCTCTTCAGCCACTCGAGCATCTCTCCAAATGGGATTGCAAAGATATAAAAGTTTTTTGAAAAAAAAGCCCATTGCGGTTCAATTTTAGTATATTTGTGAACTATGGAAAAGAAACTCGTCATCATCCCGACATACAACGAAATCGAGAACATCTCCAAGATCCTGCAGGCGGTGTTCGCGTTAGAGGGTGATTATCACATCCTTGTCATCGACGACGGTTCCCCCGACGGGACCGCCGCGGTGGTCCGTTCGCTCCAGAAAGTCTACCCCGAGAAGCTGCATCTGCTGGAACGCAGCTGCAAGCTCGGACTCGGCACGGCCTACGTGACCGGCTTCAAGTGGGCCCTTTCGCGCGACTACGACTATGTCTTCGAGATGGATGCCGACTTCTCCCACAACCCGGCCGACCTGCCGCGCCTGCTGGAGGCCTGCAAGGACGGCGCCGACCTCTCGATCGGCTCGCGCTACTGCGACGGCATCAACGTCGTCAACTGGCCGCTCGGCCGCATCATGATGTCCTACTGCGCCTCGCTCTACGTGCGCCTGGCGCTGGGATTCAAGGTTTTCGACAGCACGGCCGGCTTCATCTGCTACACCCGCAAGGTCCTGGAGACCATCGACCTGGATGCGGTCAAGATGAAGGGATACGGCTTCCAGATCGAGCTGAAGTACACCGCCCACAAGCTGGGCTTCCGGATCAAAGAAGTGCCCGTCATCTTCGTCAACCGCAAGGAAGGGACGTCCAAGATGTCCGGCGGCATCTTCGGCGAGGCGTTCTGGGGCGTGCTGGCCCTGCGCTTCCGCAAACTCCATCCCAAACAGTCATGAAAGAGATCTATATCCGGCACATCGCCGGCCTGCTGGGACTGAAGGACTGGCAGGTGGAGAACTGCGCCGACCTGTTCGCGGACGGCGACACCATCCCCTTCATCAGCCGCTACCGCAAGGAGAAGACCGGCGGCATGGACGACGCCGACGTGGCGGAGGTCCGCCACTGGGTGGACGTCTTCGCCGAGATGGAGAAGCGCAAGGAGACCATCCTCGGGACGATCTCCGAGGCGGGCGCGCTGACCGATGAGCTGCGCAAACGGATCGAGGACTGCGTCTCCGCGACGGAGCTGGAGGACCTCTACCTCCCCTGGCGGCCCAAGCGGCGCACCCGCGCCACGGCCGCCCGCGAGCTCGGCCTGGAGCCGCTTGCCGACCTCCTGTGGAACGGCAAGACGCGCAACCCGGAGGCCGACGCCCGCAAGTTCGTGGGCGACAAGGTCGCGGACGTGGACGCGGCGCTGGCCGGCGCGCGCGACATCGTCGCCGAGCGCCTCAGCGAGACCGCGGTCATCCGCGAGAACCTGCGCGGGATCTTCCGCCGCAGGCGCGTGACGGCCGGGGTCACCAAGGCCGGGCGCGACAGCGCCGAGGCGGCCAAATACCGCAGCTATTTCGATTTCAAGATGCCGCTCGACCGCATCCCTTCGCACAACCTGCTCGCCATCCTGCGCGCGCAGAACGAAGGTTTCCTGAACGTCGGCATCGAGACGGACGCCGACAAGTGCGACGCCAAGATCTACTACGACTACTGCCAGGAACACGGCTACCCGGCCGGCCCCACGGCCGACCAGATCAAGGAGGCCGTGGCCGACGCCTTCAAGCGCCTGCTGGAGCCGTCGATCAGCGGCGAGGTACTGCGCGAGGCCAAGGAGAAGGCCGACCGCGAGAGCATCCAGGTCTTCGGGGAAAACCTCCGCCAGCTGCTGCTGTCCGCCCCCGTGGGGCAGAAGCGCACGATGGCCATCGACCCGGGCTTCCGCAACGGCTGCAAGATCGCCTGCCTGGACGAGCAGGGCAATCTCCTCCATCATACGATCATCTACCCGCATCCGCCGCAGAACGACAAGGTCAAGGCCATCATGGCCGTGCAGCAGATGCTCGACAAATACGCCATCCAGGCCGTCGCCATCGGCAACGGCACCGCCTCCCGCGAGACGGAGGACTTCATGAAGCGCATCCGCCTGCCGGAGGGCTGCAAGGTCTGGACGGTGAGCGAGGACGGCGCGTCCATCTACAGCGCCTCCGAGATCGCGCGGCAGGAGTTCCCCGACGAGGACGTGACCGTGCGCGGCGCCGTGTCCATCGGCCGCCGCCTGATGGACCCGCTCGCCGAGCTCGTCAAGATTGACCCGAAGAACCTCGGCATCGGCCAGTACCAGCACGACGTGGACCAGGCGCTCCTGAAGGAGAAGCTGGACAACACCGTGGAGAGCTGCGTCAACGCCGTGGGCGTCAACCTCAACACCGCCTCCCCCTGGCTGCTCGCTTACGTGGCCGGCATCGGCCCCGCGCTCGCGGACAACATCGTCAGCTACCGCACGGCCAACGGCGGCTTCCGCAGCCGCGACGAGCTGCGCAAGGTCCCCCGCCTCGGGCCCAAGGCCTTCGAGCAGTGCGCGGGCTTCCTGCGCGTGCGCGGCGCGGAGAACCCGCTGGACGACTCCGCCGTGCACCCCGAGTCCTACGGCATCGTGGACAAGATGGCCAAGTCGCTGGGAGTCAGCACCAAACAGCTCGTCGGCAACGCCGAGCTGTGCGCCCGGATCCAGGCGAAGGACTTCGTCACGGACAAGGCCGGCCTGCCCACGGTCAACGACATCCTCAAGGAGCTCGCCAAGCCGGGTCTCGACCCGCGCGAGCAGGCCTCGGAGTTCGCCTTCGCCGACGACATCCACGGCATCGACGACCTCAAGGTCGGCATGGAGCTGCCGGGCATCGTCACGAACATCACCAACTTCGGCGCGTTCGTCGACATCGGCATCCACGACAACGGCCTGGTGCACGTGTCCCAGATGGGCCCGCGCGGCACCGACCCGACCAAGGTCGTCAAGCTGCACCAGCAGGTGCGCGTCGCCGTGACCGCGATCGACCTCGACCGCGGCCGCATCAGCCTCCGTCTCCTGAAATAGCGCGCATCAGCGCGCGTCCATTGCCAGACACCGCCGGATCTGCGCCACCGGCAGGTGGTATTCGCGTTGCAGGATATTACCGAGATACAATTTCTGCTTGTCATCCAACTGGTAGACGCTCTTCCCCGGATATCGGGACATCAGGTCCCGGTCGATGATCATGCACACCTCCATGTCCGTTTTCCGGTCAGGCCGGAACTGGAATCCGCGCTCGTTGGACAGCCAGGCGCTCATCGACCGTTCGTCGGGATCCGGCTCGATGTTCCGGAGCGTGACCGGCTCATCCCCTGTCCCGTCTTCCGCCTGTTCCCTTTCCCATTCTTCCGAAGAAAGCCGGTTCATCTGATAGAGAAAGGCCCGGGGTGTCTTATAAAAGAGTTCCACCCGGCGCAATTCCTCGAAACTCGAGCGCATGATCATCCCGTCGGCATCCAGGGCAAAACGGTCCGGGAATTCGGAAAAACGCGGCAGGACACGCGCAACATCCACCCGCGACGTATGGCAAGGGACCAACTCGGGCTTACCGAGTTCCGCCCGGAACAAATCATTGACTGAGCAGGGCTGGTAGCCGAAAGGCGTGGCGCTCTGGGCATGGTGCAACCCATTGCGGAGGACATAGCTGACAGCAGCCAGGATATGGTTGGGCCCCTCCAGCCGGAGCAGGAAGACAGGCGGATCAAAGAGTGGTCCGTTTCCCCGGTACCGACAGCGGTGATATTTGGTAATGCGTTGTTTGAGGCGCCGTCCCAGCAAGAGGACTTTGTCCTCTTCTCCAAAGACAATCAGATGCAGATGGGTCCCCATCAGGGCATCCACCCAGATCTCCACCCCGACGGAGAAAGCGACCAGGGCCAGGATATTGGTAATGGAACGGACATCTTCCGGATTTCGGAAGAGCGTCTCGGCATGACAGCTGATACTCAGATGATAAAGTTGTTTCATAGTTCATAGTTTTCCGCAAGATAAGAATTATCCTTTCCTTCTCCTATGGATTTCTTGTTTTGAAAACAGATTTACATAAAAACGGTCCTGTAGGCCATTCTGGATGTAAATCTCCCCCGCAATTTGGCCTAAACGGGCTGTTTTACGGGGGAGATTTACACCTAAACACGCGTGAGAAGGCGTTATTATGTAAATCTGTCCGGGCCAAGCGCTCGGGACAGGCTTCCGGAATAGAGGAAAGCCGGAGCGAAGGGCGGAGGGGCTAGCGGAAGGCTTCCTGGCAGAAGGATTCCAGGAAGTCGGACCAGTTGTACCACTCGTGGCCGCCGGTGTTGATGATCAGGCGGTGGGGATAGTGGTTGGCCACGAGCCGGCGGCTGAAGAGCCGCATGTGCGGGTAGAAGAAGTCAGCCTTGCCGATATAGATGCCGTAGAAGGCGGGCGGGTCGGCGAACTGCCGCTTCAGCTTCCAGCGCAGCCCGCCATAGACGTCGCGGTGGTATCTGGCCGCGCCCGTCGGGTAGGCATAGGGCGAGAACAGCCCGATATAATCGAACGTATCCGGATGATTGGCAGACAGATAGATGGTCTGCAGCGCACCGCAGGACATCCCCGCGATGGCGCGGCCCGACTTGTCCGCGACCGTGCGGAAGAGGCTGTCCACCCGCTCCACGACGTCGTGCAGGAAATAGCGCTCCACTTCCCCGTTGACCGTGAAGAAGGCCCGCGTGGCGGGAATGGCGCGGCCGTTCCTGTAGTCACGGTCGCCGCGGTAGTTGTTCATATTGGGCATCACCAGGATGAAGTCCGCCGCGCGGCCCTGGCGGCGCAGCGTGTCGATGCAGTGGAAGACATTGGCGCTGTCGATCCAGGTCTTCTCGTTGCCCCGGGCGCCGTGCAGGAGATACATCACCGGATAGCGCCGGAGCGTGTCGCGCTCATATTCCTTCGGCAGATAGACGACCATCCGCCGCTCCGACAGGCCGGGTTCGCTGCTCGGGTAGGTCACCGTGCGGATGATGCCGTCGTAGCCGGTCAGGCCCTCGATGTCCCGGCTCTCCGGGCCGCGCGCGAAGCGGGCCATCGAGCAGGAGCAGGCCAGGAGGGCCAGCAGGAAGAGAGGGAGGATCTTTTTCATCGTTTCGCGGCTTCGATGGCGTCCTGGAACATCTTGACCAGGGCGACGATGGAATCGTTGATGTCATAGCCGCGCGCGGCGTCGGCGTAGCGCTGCGCCATCCGGTTGCGCTCCTCCGGATGCTCGATCCACCAGTCGATCCGCTCCGCCAGGGCGCGGCTGTCGCAGGACGGATAGAGGCTCTCGGGGCACAGGGCGAAGATGGACGTGCCGATCAGCTCCCCTTCCCCGATCACCGGGACGATGCCCTCGCGGGTCGCCTCCAGGCAGGAGAGGCCCTCGACTTCCACCCACGCGCAGTGGATGTATAAATAAGAATTACGCGCGAGCGCGCGAAGCTCCTCGGCGCTGTAGAAGCCGAAGCTGGCGGGAATCTTCAGCACGCCCTCGTCGAGCAGGCGCGCGGCCACCTTCTGGTAGTGGCGCGCCTTGGGGCCGTTGCCGGCGAACTGCAGATGGATGCGGTCGGCGTAGCGGCTGTAGCGCATCGCCTGCAGCAGCGTGTCCTGCGATTTCTCGGACGCCAGGCGTCCGACGCAGAGGATCTCGATGGGATCGCCGGGCTGCTTCGGCTCCGCCACCACGGGCTCTTCCGGCAGGGAGATGCCGTTGGAGATGACGCGCAGCTCCGCCTTGAAGCGATGGTCGCGCAGGTAGCGCTCCACTTCCCCGGTCGGGCACTGGACGTGCGAGCAATGGTCGAAGACGTCGCGCCGCCACCAGCGGACCAGCGGGCCGTTGAGCGGGTTGCGCTTGGGCAGGGCCAGGTTGGCGGCGACGTTGTGCGGGAAGAGATGGAACGTGCCCGTGCGGGCCTTGCCCATCTCGACAGCGATCTTGCGGACGACAATCTGCAGGGGCATCGCCTCCTCGAAATGGATGACGTCGGCCCAGGCGACCGCTTCGCGGATGACTTTCTTGTCCGCGCACGCGAACGCGAAACCGTTGGTATAGATCAGGGGCTCGAATATCGGGAACTTGAAATGTTTCAGCGGGAAATCCGGCTGCGGGCCTTCGGGGTCCGGATTGCGGACCGCCATCAGGCGGGCGTCCACGCCGTGCGCCTTGAGGCCCTGCATCGTGACGCGGACCGATGCGCTCAGGCCATTGCCGCGTGCAAATGCATTGTTACAAACGAATAAAACTCTCATTACTTCTAAAAACGGCCGCTAAGATACATATTTATTCTGTCTTTTTAAATCCCAAAAGGTTATGTCAGAATTTTTGTAGGATTTCTCCTAAAAAAATTAGGAGATTAAAAAAATATGTTTATATTTGCATTGAAATCATTCCGGATATGAAAACAAGACTGACAGCAAAAGAAGAAGAAATCATGCAGATCGTCTGGAAGACAGGCGAGATGTTCATCCGCGACATCGTCGCGCAGCTCCCCGATCCCAAGCCCTCCTACAACACCGTGGCCACGCAGGTCAAGTTCCTGGAGGAGAAGGGGTTCCTGAAGCGCAAGCCGATGGCCAACAGCTTCAGCTACACCCCCGCCTTCAGCGAGAAGGAATACCGCGGCTCCACGCTCGGGGACTTCGTCGAGCGCTACTATGACAACTCCTATTCCCTGCTCGTCTCCCAGTTCGTCGAAGACGACAAGATGGATCTGGACGAGCTCAAGCAGTTGATCGCCACCATCGAAAACAAGAAGAAATGATCACGCCGTTCCTGCTCTATATCGGGCGCGTCAGCCTCTACCTGGCTATCTTCTACGCCTTTTTCCTGCTGGTGATGCGGAAGACCTCCTTCTTCCGGCTCAACCGCGCCGCGCTGCTCATCGGCACGGTGGTCTGCCACGTGCTGCCGCTGATCCGGCTGCGCACCGTCTTCGTGACGAAGGAAGTGGGCGGCGAGGCTTTGACCGCGGTCGGTGAGCCCGTCCTGACCGGCTACGGCCCCCAGTCGGCCACCCTCCCCCTGCCTACCCTCCTCTATCTGGCAGGCGTCGGCGTCGTGGTCGCCCTGGTCGTCGTGTCCGCCCTGCGGACGATGCGCCTCGTGCGCAAGGGCACCCAGGTCCCCTGCAACGGCTACCGCCTCACGCTCGTGGAGGGCGACGTCCCTTCCTTCAGCTGCCTGCGGCACATCGTGATGAGCCGCAGCGACTATGAGAAATATCCCGCCATCCTGCGCCACGAGATCCAGCACGTCCGGCACTGCCATTCGCTGGACATCCTGCTGATCACCGCGGTCAATGCGGTCCACTGGTTCAACCCGCTGGTCTGGATCGCCCGCGCGGAGCTGGCGCTCCTGCACGAATACGAGGCCGACGAGAGCCTCATCCAACAAGGCATCGATGCAACTCAATATCAATTACTTCTGGTACGGAAAGCTGTAGGAGAGCACCGCTTCTCCCTGGCCAACGGCTTCAACCATGCCAAACTTAAACAACGAATCGCCATGATGCACAAAAAACACTCACCGTCCTTCATCCGCTATGCGTATGTCGGAGTCCTCCCCCTCCTCGCCGTCACGATGTTCGCCTGCAACCCCGCAAACGAAAAGATCAAGGAGCCGGCACAGGAAGAACAGAAAACCCTCGTCAATATCGCCGACGTAGAGAAAGGCACGCAGACCGTCGTCCCGCTCGAAGAAGCCCCGGCCCCGGTGCAGGAAGCCGTCGCCAAGCATATCAAACGGGAGGTCATAGAAGAGGAAGCCATTCCCTTCATGCTGGTCGATGTCAAGCCCAGATTCCAGGGCGGCGACGCCAAGACATTCTCCACCTGGGTTTCCGAGCACCTCTCCTACCCGGATGAGGCCAAAGAAGCCGGCATTTCCGGCCGGGTCATGCTGGAGTTCATGGTCTCCGAGACCGGCAAGATAGAGAACGTGAAAGTCCTTCGCAGCGCCCATCCGACCATCGACGCCGAAGCCGTCCGCGTGGTCCAGTCTTCGCCGGACTGGACACCCGG
>ONQP01000014.1 GCA_900319975.1 uncultured Bacteroidales bacterium
CAAGAAGATCGAACTCGCGGACGGCCGCGTGATCGAGATCGAGACCGGCAAACTGGCCAAGCAGGCCGCCGGCTCCGCCGTTGTCAAGATGGGAGGCACCATGGTCCTCGCCACCGTGACCTGTGCCGAAGAAGTCAAGGAAGGCACCGATTTCATGCCTCTCACCGTGGACTACCGTGAGAAGTACTATGCCGCGGGACGTTTCCCCGGCGGCTTTATGAAGCGCGAGAGCAAACCCTCCGATTACGAGGTGCTCATCGCCCGCCTGGTGGACCGCCCCATCCGCCCGCTGTGGCCGGATGACTTCCACCTGGAAGTCTTTGTGAACATCAGCCTGATTTCCGCCGAGAAGGACATCCAGCCCGACGCCCTCGCCGGCTTGGCCGCCTCCTGCGCCCTCGCCTCTTCCGACCTGCCGTTCGGCGGCCCGGTCTCCGAAGTGCGCGTGAGCCGCATCAACGGCGAATTCGTCATCAACCCGAACTTCTCCCAGATGAAGGATTCCGACCTCGAACTGATGGTCGCCGCCACCGAGGAGAACATCATGATGGTCGAAGGTGAGATGAACGAGGTCAGCGAGCACGACATGCTCGAGGCCATCAAGTTCGCCCACGAAGAGATCAAGAAGCACTGCCGCGTTCAGAAGGAGCTCATGCACGAGCTCGGCACCGACGTCAACAAGCGCGACTATCCGCACGACGTCGAGGACGAGGACCTCAAGAAGGCCGTCCACGACTTCTGAGGAAGGCTTCAAGGCCATCAAGGAGGAGTTCCTCGCCACCATTCCCGAGGAGCAGCTCGAGGAGAAGACCCCGCTCGTGGAGCGTTACTACCACGCCGAGGAGAAGGAAGCCATGCGCAACATGATCCTCGACGAGGGCATCCGTCTGGACGGCCGCGTCTGCGACCAGGTCCGTCCGATCTGGTGCGAGGTGGACTACCTCCCCTGCGCCCACGGCTCCGCCATCTTCACCCGCGGTGAGACCCAGTCCCTCGCGACCGTCACCCTCGGTACCAAGATGGACATGAAGGAGATGGACGAGGTGCTGATCCAGGAGGACCAGCAGTTCGTGCTCCACTACAACTTCCCGCCGTTCGCCACCGGCGAGGCCAAGCCGCAGCGCGGCCCCGGCCGTCGCGAGATCGGCCACGGCAACCTGGCGATGCGCGCCCTCAAGCCCGTCATCCCCATGGCTCCCGAGAACCCGTACGCCGTGCGCGTCGTTTCCGATATCCTCGAGTCCAACGGTTCTTCTTCCATGGCCTCCGTCTGCGGCGGCTGCCTCGCCCTCATGGACGCCGGCGTGAAGATCAAGAAGCCGGTGGCCGGTGTGGCCATGGGCCTCATCACCGACGAGACCCGTCCGAACGACCGCTACGCGATCCTCACCGATATCCTCGGCGACGAGGATCACCTCGGTGACATGGACTTCAAGGTCACCGGTACCGCCGACGGTATCACCGCCACCCAGATGGACATCAAGGTGGACGGCCTGTCCTACGAAGTCCTCGAGAAAGCCCTCGAGCAGGCCCGTCAGGGTCGTATGCACATCATGGGCGAGATGATGAAGACCATCAGCGAGCCGCGTGCGGACTACAAGCCGTTCGTGCCCCGCATCGTCCAGATCCGCATCGCCGCCGAGTTCATCGGCGCCGTCATCGGCAAGGGTGGCGAGACCATCCAGAAGATCCAGAAGGAGACCGGTTGCGTCATCAACATCGACGAGGAGCCGATCCCTGGCACCAACCTCACCGAGGGTGTCGTGGACATCGCTTCCGACAACGCCGACAACATGCAGAAGGCACTCGACTGGATCAAGGGCATCTGCGCCGTTCCTGAGGTGGGTACGGTCTACCACGGCCGTGTCGTCTCCATCCTCGAGTTCGGTGCGTTCATCGAGATCCTGCCGGGCAAGGAAGGCCTGCTGCACGTCTCCGAGATCGCCTGGAACAAGACCGAGAAGGTCGAGGATGTCCTCTCCGTCGGCGACGAAGTCGACGTCAAGCTCCTCGAGATCGACGCCAAGACCGGCAAGATGCGCCTCTCCATGCGCGCCCTGACTGAGAAGCCGGAAGGCTACAAGGAGCCGGAGCGCCGTCCGCGCGGTGAGCGCGGCGAGCGTGGCGGCGAGCGCCGTGAGGGTGGTCGCCGCGAGGGTGGCCGCGGCCGCGACGAGCGTCGTGGCGGCGAGCGCCGCGAAGGCGGCCGTGACGGCCGTCACAACGACCGCCCGCGCCACAACAACGGTCCCCGCAACGACGCCCCTGCGCCGTCCTTCGACGACTACAAGGAGAATGTCGAAGAGGTCTTCTAAAGATCTCTGACATAGATAAGAAAAACGGGAGCCGTCGGGCTCCCGTTTTTTATTTCAGTTCGAAACTGTCGGCGTCCTCCAGGACTGGGAACTTGGCGTGATAGGCGGCCAGGTGCTCCAGGTCCACCTCGGCGCAGGCGAAGCCCTCCTGCCCGTCGGGCACGGCGGCGAGCGTCTCGCCGAAGGGTCCGATGAAGGTGGTGCCGCCGTTGTAGCTGCAGGCGGGGTCCGTGCCGACGCGGTTGACGGCCGCGAGGTAGCAGGCGTTCTCGATGGCGCGGGCGCGGCTGAGCGTGTCCCACGCGAAGCGCCGCACGTCGGGCCAGCTGGCGACCAGCAGGATGGCGTCGTAGTCGTCGCGGTTGCGCAGCCAGACCGGGAAGCGGACGTCGTAGCAGACCGCCAGCAGGAAGCGCACGCCGCCGTATTCGACGACCACGCGGCGCTGCCCGCCCTGGAAGCGCTCGCCCTCGCCGCCGTAGCCGAACAGGTGGCGCTTGTCATAATGCTCATAGCTTCCGTCCGGGCGGACGAAGAAGAAGCGGTTGGCGCATTTGCCCGAGGGTGTCTGCAGGGCGACGCTGCCGGCCACCGCGGCCTTCAGCTTGGCGGCCTTGCGCTGCATCCAGGCCAGGCCGACGGACGGCTCCTGCTCCACGGTCGCTCCCTCCAGGGTCGCGAATCCCGTGGTGAACATCTCCGGAAGGACATACAGATCCGCCTTGGGCGCCCCTGCAAGCAGGGTGTCGAGGTGGGCGAAGTTCGCCTGCGGGTCTCCCCAGGCGATATCAGATTGGACGAGACAAATTTTCATATCTATAGCTCAATGGGCTTGTATTTCGGGACGAGGGACTTCATGATGAACCAGGCGATGAGGTAGGCCACGCCGCAGTAGCAGAACATCACGAAATAGCCGGCCGGCTTGCCTTCGAATCCCAGGAACCGGAAGGCGGCGCCCGCCTCTTCCGCGTGCGTGAAGAGGTTGCCGGCGACCTTCTGGACGATCATCGAACCGATGCCGCCCGCCGTCGTGCCGATGCCGGTGATGGAGGCGATGGTGCTCTTCGGGAACATGTCGCCGATGGTCGAGTAGAGGTTGGCGCTCCAGGCCTGGTGGCCCGCGCCGGCGAGGCCGATCAGGATGGCCGGCCACCAGGCGGAACCCAGGTTGATGCCCAGCGGCTGCGCGAAGAGCGCGGCGATGGGGAAGAAGGCGAAGATGAGCATCGCGAGCATGCGGCCCGCGTAGGGGTTCATGCCTTTCTTCTCGACGAAGATCTTGGGCAGGTAGCCGCCGACGATCGAAATGACGGTCACGATGGCGTAGAGCGTGAAGATCAGTGCCTGGCCCAGGCCGGACGTGGCGGGGGCGTTGAACTGGTTGCTGAAATAGGAGGGAGCCCAGAACAGGAAGAACCACCAGACGCCGTCGGTGAAGAACTTGCCGGTGATGAAGGCCCAGGTCTGCTTGTAGCGCAGGCACTGCACGAAGGGGATGGATTTCTCTTTCCCGCCGTCTTCCTTCCTGTCATTCCCGGCCTGACCGGGAATCTCGTCGTCCTGGTGGATGTAGGCCAGCTCGGCTTCGTTGACCCGCTTGCTCTTCTCGGGCTTCTCGTACATGAAGGTCCAGAAGAACATCCAGATGAAGCCCAGGCCGCCGATGATGATGAAGGCCCACTCCCAGCCGAATCTGACGGCGAGGGGCGGGATCAGCAGCGGGGCGGCGAGCGCGCCGACGGAGGCGCCGGCGTTGAAGATGGAGGTCGCGAAGGCGCGGTCCTTCTTCGGGAAATATTCGGCCGTCACCTTGATGGCGGCCGGGAAGTTGCCGGATTCGCCGAGGGCGAGGATGCCGCGGCAGAGCAGGAACAGGTAGACGGACGTCGTGGACACGGCGAGCGCCACGTTGCTGCCCGCCTCGACGGCCCGCAGGGCGGCCACGCCGTCCAGGCCCGTGAAGAGGGAAGTGGCCCAGCCGCAGGCGGCGTGCATGCACGCACCGACGGACCAGACGCAGATGGCGATCAGGTAGCCCTTCTTGGTGCCCATCCAGTCCACGAACTTGCCCGCGAACAGGCAGCAGATGGCGTAGAAGATGGAGAAGAAAGAAGTGATGGTGCCGTAGTCGGCATCCGTCCAGTGGAATTCGGGCTTGATGAATTCCTCGTAGGTGAGCGAAAGGACCTGGCGGTCGAGGTAATTGACGGTCGTCGCCACGAAGAGCAGCGAGCACAGCCACCAGCGCCAGTTGGTCATCAGTTTCTGTTGTGTGGTCGTCATGTTATCTTACCTCCCGGATGATTTGCAGGGCGTCCTGACAGAGTTTGGTGATCGTGGACCATTCGCCAGCGGCGATGACATCCTTGGGGAAGAGGTTGGAGCCCATGCCGACGCAGGCCACGCCGGCCTTGAACCAGCCTTCGAGGTTGGCCCGCTCGGGCTTGACGCCGCCCGTGACCATCAGGCGGCTCCACGGCATCGGGGCGCGGAGGCCCTTGACGAAGGCCGGGCCGAGCACGTCGCCCGGGAAGACCTTGCACAGGTCGCAGCCGGCTTCCTGCGCCGCGCCGACCTCGCTGACCGTGCCGCAGCCCGGGCAGTAGGGGATGAGGCGGCGGTTGCACACCGGCGCGATGGCGGGATTGAACAGGGGACCGACCACGAAGTTGGCGCCGAGCTGGATGTAGAGCGCGGCGGTGGCCGGGTCGATGACGCTGCCCACGCCGACGATCATGCCGGGGAGCTCCTTGTTCGCGTATTTGACGAGTTCTGCGAAGACTTCCTGCGCGAAATCGCCGCGGTTGGTGAATTCAAACGCCCGCACGCCACCGTCGTAGCATGCCTTGAGGACTTTCTTGGCGACCTCGGCGTCTGCGTGGTAGAACACCGGCACCATGCCGGTCTCCATCATCGTCGCGAGGACCTGGAGTTTGTCGTATTTTGCCATAGTCGTAGGATTATCTTGATACTCGTCCGGAAGCGTCGCCCTTCATCAGGTTCTCGACCTCCGCGACGGTGACCTGGTTGTAGTCGCCGAAGATGGTATGCTTGAGGCAGGAGGCGGCCACGGCGAAGTTGAGCGCCTTCTGGTCGTCGCCGGTGTAGGTGAGCAGGCCGTAGATAAGGCCGCCCATGAAGGAGTCGCCGCCGCCGACGCGGTCCACGATGTGCGTGATGTCGTAGCGCGGGGACTGGTAGAGCGTCCTGCCGTCCCAGAGCACGCCGCCCCACGTGTTGTGGTTGGCGTTGATGGAACCGCGCAGGGTGATGATGACCTTCTTGGCGCGCGGGAAGCGCTTCATCAGCTGCTCTCCCACGCTCTGGAAGCGCTTCTGGTCGATGGCGCCGCCCGTGGCGGTGACGTCGAAGCCCTCCGGGCGGATGCCGAAGACCTTGTCGGCGTCCTCTTCGTTGCCGAGGATGATGTCGCAGCCCTCGACGAGGGCGGGCATGATCTCACCGGCCTTCTTGCCGTATTTCCAGAGATTCTTGCGGTAGTTGAGGTCGCAGCTGACCGTCACGCCGAGGGCGTTGGCGGCCTTGATGGCCTCCAGGCACACGTCCGCCGCGCCCTGGCTGAGGGCGGGGGTGATGCCGGTCCAGTGGAACCAGTCGGCTCCTTCGAAGACTTTCTTCCAGTCGATCATACCCGGCTGGATGGTGGCGATGGAGGAGTTGGCGCGGTCGTAGACGACCTTGCTCGGGCGCGCCACGGCGCCGGTTTCGAGGAAATAGATGCCCACGCGGTCGCCGCCGAAGACGATGCCGGAGGTGTCGACGCCGTAGGAGCGGAGGTCCTTGATGCAGGACTTGGCTATGTCGTTGTCGGGAAGCCGGGTGATGAACTTGGCGTCGATGCCGTAATTGGCCAGCGAAACAGCAACGTTGGCCTCGCCGCCGCCGAAGGTGGCGTCGAATTGCCTGGCTTGTCCGAAACGCAGATAGCCGGGCGTGGAAAGTCGGAGCATGATCTCTCCGAAGGTGATGACAGTGGGCATGGTTAATCGAATTTTGATCTAGGTTCGTATCTCGCAAATATAATCTATTTTTTGTGTATCTTTGCAGTGAAATAAGAGTTAGTTTTTGTATGAAGATTTCCGAGGCCGTGTTTGCAGGCAGCAGCACCCGGATTTCCCAGAAGCCCAAGCGCAAATTGCCGGAGTTCGCCTTCATCGGAAGGTCCAACGTCGGCAAGTCCTCGCTCATCAATATGCTATGCGGAAAATCCCGGCTTGCCATGACCTCGTCCACCCCCGGCAAGACCAAGGTGGTCAACCACTTCCTGATCAACGACAGCTGGTACCTGGTAGACCTGCCGGGTTATGGCTATGCCAGGCTGGGTCAGAAGGGCCGGGAGGAGATCGCTTCCGTGATCAAGGATTACATCACGGGTTCGCAGGAGATGGCGCTCCTGTTCGTGCTCATCGATTCGCGCCACGACATCGGGCGGATCGACCTTGACTTCCTGGCGGAGCTCGGCGAGCACGGCATCCCCTTCGCCCTGATCCTGACCAAATGCGACAAGCAGGGCCCCAACGTCCTGGCCGCACAGATGGAGCGGGACCGCGAGATCCTGCTGCAGCAGTGGGAGGAGCTCCCGCCGGTGTTCTGCAGCTCCTCGCAGTCGGGTCGCGGCAGGGAAGAGATCCTGGACTATATCGGAAACATTCTGGATACAATTTAGCTTTACATATTAATCGTATGATTCACACCCATCGTTTGGAATTGTTCGCCTGCAGAGCCTCTGAGAACTTTGCACGCCAGGTCATCAATCACCTCAACCAGCTCAAGTCGCCGGAGGAGCCCGAAGTCCATCTGGGCGAGATGGAAGTCACCCCTTTCAGCGACGGCGAATTCCAGCCGCAGTACTCCGAGAGCGTCCGCGGCGCCTCCGTCTACATCCTGCAATCCACCATCCACCCTGCAGACAACCTGATGGAGCTCCTGCTCGCGATCGACGCCGCCAAGCGCGCCTCGGCCGATGAGGTGGTGGCTGTGATGCCTTATTTCGGCTGGGCCCGCCAGGACCGCAAGGACCGTCCGCGCGTGGCCATCGGCGCCAAGCTCGTCGCCAACCTGCTCCGCGCCGCCGGTGCGGACCGCGTGATGACGTGCGACCTGCACGCCGGACAGATCCAGGGCTTCTTCGACATCCCCGTGGACCACGTCTACGCCAGCAAGGTTTTCATTCCCTATATCCGCGACCGCAAGTTCAAGGACCTCGCGATCGCCGCGCCCGACATGGGCGGCGCCAAGCGCGCCAACGTCTATGCCCGTGAGCTGATGTGCCCCGTGATCATCTGCCACAAGACCCGCGAGCGGGCCAACGTGGTCGGTTCCATCACCGCCATCGGTGAGATCGAGGGCAAGGACATCATCATCGTGGACGACATGATCGACACCGCCGGCACGCTCTGCAAGGCCGCCGAGGTGCTGATGAACCGCGGCGCCAACAGCGTGCGCGCCTGCGCCACCCACGGCCTCCTCTCCGGCGGGGCCGTCGAGCGCATCCACGATTCCGCCCTGCAGGAAGTGTTCATCACCGACACCATCCCGCACCCGGAGCTCGCGGACGATCCCAAGATCCGCATCGTGTCGATGACCGAGGTGTTCGCCTCCATCATCCACAAGGTCTATAACTACGAGGCTATCAGCCCCGATTTCGTCCAGTAGAAGCATATGTGGCCGTTTTTCCTCGTTGTACTCGTGCTGGTCGGGCTCTGCGTGCTCGGCCTGGCCGTGAACATCCTCTTCGGGAAGGAGTTCCCGAAGTACGATGTCGGGTCCAACGAGGAGATGCGCCGCCGGGGCATCCGCTGCTACAAGGATGAGGATGCCGCCCTGCACGGCAGACATTGCAAGGGCGAGCAGTCTGATGCCTGCAAAGATTGTCAATTATACACCCAACACCCGTAGCAAATGAGTCTCGTTGCCATCGTCGGCCGGCCTAACGTCGGCAAATCCACCCTTTTCAACCGCCTCGTCGGGATGCGGCAGGCCATCGTAGATGACACTGCCGGCGTGACCCGCGACCGCCATTACGGCCGCTGCGAATGGTGCGGCCGGGAGTTCTCCGTCGTCGATACCGGCGGCTATACCACCAATTCGGACGACGTCTTCGAATCGGCGATCCGTTCGCAGGTCCAGATCGCCATCGACGAAGCCGACCTCGTCCTCTTCCTGGTCGAGGCCGCCACGGGCATCACGGACTACGACGCCGAGATCGCGGACATCCTCCGCCGGACCCGCAAGCCGGTCGTCCTCTGTGTCAACAAGGTGGACACGGGCGAAAAGATGTTCGACGCCTACCAGTTCTATTCCCTGGGCCTGGGCGAGCTCTACAGCATCTCCGCCGCCAACGGCAGTGGCACCGGCGACCTGCTGGACGCCGTGGTGGCCGCGCTGCCGGAGGAGGAAGAGCAGGAAGACCCGCACGCCGGGCTGCCCCGCATCACGATCGTGGGCAAGCCGAACGTGGGCAAGTCCTCGCTGACCAACGCGCTGCTGGGCCAGGAGCGCAACATCGTGACGCCGGTCGCCGGCACCACGCGCGACGCCATCGAGACCTACTACAACAAGTTCGGACACGAATTCATGCTGGTCGACACGGCGGGCATCCGCCGCAAGACCAAGGTCCACGAAGACCTGGAGTTCTACTCCGTGATGCGCTCCATCCGCGCCATCGAGCACGCCGACATCTGCATCCTGATGATCGACGCCACGACCGGCATGGAGGCGCAGGACATGAACATCTTCAACCTGATCATCAAGAACCGCAAGGGCTGCGTGGTCGTGGTCAACAAGTGGGACCTCTTCATCAAGGATTCCAACACGATGCGCGACTACACCGAGTCCCTCCGCGCACGCCTCGCCCCGTTCGACGACGTGCCCGTCATCTTCACCTCCGTGCTGAAGATGCAGCGCATCCAGGACGTGCTGGACGCCGCCACGCAGGTGTACGCCAACTACTCGCAGAAGATTCCGACGGCCCGCCTCAACGAGGCGCTGCTGCCCGTGATCGAGGAGACGCCGCCGCCCGCATGGAAGGGCAAGTACGTCAAGGTGAAGTACATCACCCAGCTGCCGACGGCCTTCCCGGCGTTCGCCTTCTTCTGCAACCTTCCGCAGTACATCAAGGACCCCTACAAGCGCTTCCTGGAGAACCAGCTCCGCAAGCATTTCAGCCTGACGGGCTGTCCGGTGCAGATCTACTGCCGGCAGAAATAATCCCCCTTTCCGGAGGCTTTTGCAAAAATGCGCGAATTCATAGAATTTGCGTATTTTTGTGATGTATGGAGGAGCGTGATTACATAGACCTGCTCGAATTGCAGGCGCGGCTGCGGGAGGAGATCGAGATGTCCTTCCCGGAGCGCTGCTGGGTGCGGGCCGAAATCGCTTCCGTACAGGCCAAGGCCAATGGCCACTGCTACCTGGACCTCAGCCAGAGCGAGGAGGGCCGGATCGTGGCCCGAGCCAAGGCCGTCGTCTGGCGCAGCCGCTATGCAGCGCTGCGCGCCTATTTCCGCGAAGCGACCGGAGGCGACCTTGCCGCCGGGATGGAAGTCCTCCTGCGCGTGCAGGTGGGCTACAGCGAACTCTACGGACTCACCCTCACGGTCGACGAGATCGAGCCGCGTTTCACGCTCGGCGCCGCCGAGCTGCAGCGCCGCCGCACGCTCGAGAAGCTGGCGGCGGACGGCCTGCTCGACCGGCAGAAGGAGCTCGCGCCGGCGCTGTTGCCGTACCGCCTGGCCGTGATCTCCGCGCGGGACGCCGCGGGCTACGGCGATTTCTGCCGCCACCTGACGGAGAACGCCTACGGCTTCGTGTTCGCGGTCGAGCTCTTCGAGGCCACGATGCAGGGGGAGGACGCCCCCGCGAGCATCGTGGACGCCTTCGACGCCGTGCTGCTGATGCGCGGCGGCGGGTCGGCGCTCGACCTCGCCTGCTTCGACGACTACGGGCTCTGCTTCGCCATCGCCAACTGCCCCGTGCCGGTCTACACGGCCATCGGCCACGACCGCGACTTCCACGTCGCGGACCAGGTGGCCTATGACTTCGTCAAGACGCCCACGGCCCTGGCCGACCGCTTCATCGACGCGTTTGCCGCCGAAGACGAGCGCATCAGCTCCTACGGCAACCGCCTGCGGATGGCTTTCGCCGCGCGCCTGGCCGCGATGGAGCAGCGCCTCGTCGCGCTGGGCGACCGCATCCGCGGCGCCGACCCGCGCGGCGTGCTCGCCCGCGGCTACGCGCTCGTCACCGACGCGCGCGGCGTGGTGGTCAAGTCCGCCGGCGCCCTGCCGCCGGGGACGTCCTTCAAGGTCATGTTTGCCGACGGCACCATAGAGGCCGTCACGAAAGAAAAAGAATGAGTATGGAGAAGAAATTCGATTACGACGGGGCGGTCGCCGAACTGGAGAAGATCGCCGCCAGGGTGGAGGACCCCGCGACGGGTCTGGACGAAATCGACCGCTGCATCAGGCGCTCGGACGAACTGATCCGCCAGTGCCGCGAATACCTCCGTACCGTCAGGGACACAATCGATAACCTATGATACGCAAGATCTACGAGACCGATCCCTGGCTGGAGCCGCATCGCGGGGCCATCGACGCCCGCCACGAGCGGATCCTCGCCGACCGCCGCAAGCTGGCGGGGGACGGGCCCATCGGCCCGGCGGTCAACAACCACATCTACTATCCGCTGCACCGCGAGGGCGGCGACTGGGTGATCCGCGAATGGGCGCCCAACGCCACCCGCATCTACCTGGTGGGCGACTGCAACAACTGGAAGCGTACCGAGGCCTACGCCTTCAAGCCCGTCGGCGCGGGCAACTGGGAGCTGCGCATCCCGGAGATGTTCCTGCGCCACGGCGAACTCTATAAGCTCTGGATCGAATGGCCCGGCGGGGGCGGCGAGCGCCTGCCCGCCTACGTGACCCGCGTGGTCCAGGATCCGGAGTCCAAGGTCTTCTCCGCCCAGGTCTGGGCGCCCGAGAAACCTTATGTGTGGACGGGCCGCAAGCCCGGCCGCCGCCCGCATCCGCTCATCTACGAGTGCCACATCGGGATGAGTTCGGAGCAGGAGAAGGTGGCTTCCTTCGAGGACTTCCGCCGCGACGTCCTGCCGCGCGTGGCGAAGCTGGGCTACAACGTGCTGCAGGTCATGGCCCTGCAGGAGCATCCCTACTACGGCTCCTTCGGCTACCAGGTCTCCAATTTCTTCGCCCTGAGCTCGCGCTTCGGCACGCCCGAGGAGTTCAAGGCGCTGGTGGACGACGCGCACCGCCGCGGCATCGCCGTGATCATGGACATCGTCCACTCGCACGCCGTCAGCAACGAGCTCGAGGGGCTCGGCCGCCTGGACGGCCGCGAGGACCTCTACTTCTACCAGGGCCCGCAGGGACATCACCCGGCCTGGGGCTCCCGCTGTTTCGACTACGGCAAGGACGAGGTCAAATACTTCCTGCTCGCCAACTGCAAGTACTGGATGGAGGAATACCACCTCGACGGCTTCCGCTTCGACGGCGTCACGAGCATGATCTACTGGGACCACGGCCTGGGCCGTGATTTCGGCAACTACGACTACTACTTCGACCAGGGCGTGGACGAGAACGCCGTCAGCTACCTCGCCCTCGCCAACCAGCTCATCCACGAGATCGACCCCGAGGCGATCACGATCGCCGAGGACGTCAGCGGCATGGCCGGCCTGGCCGCCCCGTTCGCCGCGGGCGGCGTCGGCTTCGATTTCCGGATGGCGATGGGCATCGCCGACCACTGGATCAAGTGGATCAAGGAGCTGTCCGACGACCAGTGGAGCATGGGCGGCATCTGGTGGGAGCTCACCAACAAGCGCGCCGACGAGCGCACGATCTCCTACGCCGAGTGCCACGACCAGGCGCTCGTGGGCGACAAGACGATCATCTTCCGCCTGATCGACAAGGAGATGTACTGGTCGATGGACAAGGACTCGCAGAACCTGCTCGTCGACCGTGGCGTGGCGCTGCACAAGATGATCCGCCTGGTGACCCTGGCCACGTGCGGCGGGGGCTATCTCAATTTCATGGGCAACGAGTTCGGCCACCCCGAGTGGATCGACTTCCCGCGCGAGGGCAACGGCTGGTCCTACGCGCACGCCCGCCGGCTCTGGTCGATCGCGGACGACCCGAAGCTCCGTTTCGGCGGCCTGCAGGCCTTCGACGCGGAAATGATCCGCTACGTGAAACGGGAGCGGACCCTGTCCGGCGCCCTGCAGCAGCTGTATGTGGACGAGGGAAGGAAGGTCTTGATTTTCAGCCGGGGAAGTAGTATATTTGCATTCAACTTCAACCCGACTGCCTCTTTTGAGGATTTCCGGTTCCAGGCACCACATGGAGAATACGCTATGGCGTTCAATTCCGACGAGTCCAGGTTCGGAGGGTTTTCGAGACTCGGGCAGGACGAGCGCCATGCCACCTGCGACGGGGAGTTGTCGCTGTATCTGCCGAGCCGGGTAGCCCTGGTGTTGAAGAAGATTAAATGACAATACAATATGGCATTCCTGAAGTTTAACAAGTCCGAGCTTGTCAACCTCGCGTACTCGCTGAAGCGGGAGATCTTGTGTGCAAACAAGACCGGTGCCTACTGCAACACCTCAATCATCACCTGCAATACCCGTCGCTACCACGGGTTGCTCGCCGTCATGCTGGACCGCTTCGGCGGAGACCGCTTCCTGCTGCTCTCCGGCGTGGACGAGTCCCTGATCGTGGACGGCAAGCAGTTCAACCTGGGTATCCACTGCTACGGCGACATCTATGAGCCGCGCGGCCATAAATACGTCGTCGACTTCAGCGCGGATCCCGTGCCCCAGATCACCTGCAAGGTGGGAGAGATCCTCTTCCGCAAGAGCATCGTGCTGGCCCAGGACCGCGACCAGGTCCTGATCAAATACGAGCTGCTCGAGAGCCCGACTCCCGTCCAGCTGCAGCTGCGGCCGTTCCTGGCGTTCCGCAACATCCACGACCTGACCCACGAAAACCCCGTGGCCGACCCGACCGGCAAGCCGGTCCCCAACGGCGAGTCGTTCTGCCTGTATCCGCATTTCCCCGACCTGCACCTGCAGCTCAGCGACAAGCATGCGACCTTCACGGCCGGACCTTACTGGAACAAATCGATCACCTATTCCGACGAATACCGCCGCGGTTTCGACTGCCGGGAGGACCTGATGGTCCCCGGTTATTTCGAGGCCCGGCTGAAGCCCGGCGAATCGCTGGTCCTCTCCGCGTCCGTCACGCAGGAGGACCCCGCCGGCTTCAAGACCCGCTTCAGCACCTTCGTGCAGGAGGCGGGCGAGATCACGAGCTACCGTGACCAGCTCCGCCGCTGCGCGGACACGCTGATCACCAACCACAACAACCGCAGGCGCATCAATGCCGGCTACTCCTGGCTCTACACGGGCCTGCTCCGCGAGACGCTCCAGGCCCTGCCGGGCCTCACGCTCTACGGACTGAACGACCCGGCCCAGTTCGAGGAGATCCTGGACAACCTCATCTCCGACCAGCAGGAGCGCCTCTTCATGCGTACCACGCAGGTGGAGGCCCCGCTGTGCCTGGTGACCTGCCTGCAGGACTATATCGAATACGGCGCCGACCCCAGGAAGGTCTGGGATCAATACGGCGTCATCGTGCGCGGCGTCCTGGAGAGCTATCTCCCGGGCGAGCGCGCCGAGGTGTCCATGCACCCCAACGGCCTGCTGTGGGCCCAGAAGGACGGCGTCGCCCTGAGCTGGATGAACGCCTACATCGACGGCCGCGCCGTCACGGAGCGTGCCGGCTACCAGGTCGAGACCAACGCCTTCTGGTACAACGCCGTGTGCTTTGCCTTGGAGATGGAGAAACAGTTCGGTCCCAGGAAGAATCCTTTCGTGGACAAGTGGACCGGCATCCGCGACCTGATCAAGGCCAACTACCAGCCGACCTTCTGGAACGAGCGGTTCGGCTGCCTGGCCGACTACGTAGACAACGACGGCCAGCACATGGAGATCCGGCCCAACCAGATCTTCGCCTTTGCGGTGCCTTATTCTCCGGTCGACGAGGCGCTCGCCCCTTCGGTCCTGCGCATCTTCGACAACGAGCTGGTGACCACCCGCGGCCTGCGGACGCTCTCGCCGCGCGATTCCCGCTACAAGGCGGTGTACGAAGGCACGCAGCGCGACCGCGACCTGGCCTACCACCAGGGCAGCACGCGGCCGTTCCTGCTCCGCCCCTATGTGGAGGTGAGCTTCAAGATCAAGGGCCCGGCCTTCTGGAAGCGGGCCGAATGGCTGATCGAGGGCTTCTATGCCGACCTCGGCAAGCACGGCGTCGGCGCCTTCTCCGAGCTCTATGACGGAGATCCCCCGCACGAGCCGCACGGCGCCATCTCGTCCGCGCTCAGCACGGCGGCCCTGCTGGCCGTGGAATATATGTTGGAAAAATACAAGGAGGAGTAGACGATGAGAGTTTTGATGTTCGGGTGGGAATTCCCGCCACACATCGCCGGCGGCCTGGGCACAGCGTGCGAAGGCATCGTCAAGGGCCTGGCGCACAACGGCGTGGAGACGCTGTTCGTGATGCCCTGCGCCTCGGGCGATGAAGACCAGAGCTGCGCCACCATCCTCAATGCGAGCGACGTCGCCGTCAAGTACGTGAGCGAGACCGTCGAGGAGTTCCTCGACAAGGTCAAGTTCATCGCCGTCGATTCGAGCATGGTCCCTTACGTGGACCCCGACGAATATTTCGAGGCCATCGAGCAGATGAAGCGCGAGCACGTCCGCGAGGTGACGGTCGGCTTCGGCCAGAAGTTCAAGTTCTCCGGAAAATACGGCGCCAACCTCCTCGAGGAGGTGTCGCGCTACGCGCAGGTGGGCGGCACCATCGCGCTGCAGCACGCCGGCGAGTTCGACGTCATCCACGCGCACGACTGGCTGACCTACCTGGCGGGCATCGCCGCCAAGGAGCTGTCCGGCAAGCCGCTGATCGTGCACGTCCACGCCACTTCCTTCGACCGCGGGACCGACGACATGGTCGACTCGCGCGTCTATGCCATCGAGAAGCGCGGCATGGAGGCCGCGGACCGCGTCGTGACGGTCAGCGACCTCACGCGCAACATCGTCATCAACAAATACGGCATCGACCCCGCCAAGGTCGTGACCGTGCACAACGCCGTGGACTTCAGCGGGCGCGAGAACCTGCTGGTCGAGCGCGGCGTCAAGGACAAGGTCGTCACCTTCCTGGGCCGCATCACGTTCCAGAAGGGCCCCGAGTACTTCATCGAGGCGGCGGCCAAGGTCCTCAAGCGGACGAAGAACGTCCGCTTCGTGATGGCCGGCAGCGGCGACATGATGCAGCGCGCCATCCGTCAGGTGGCCCGGCTCGGCATCTCCGACCGCTTCCACTTCACGGGCTTCCTGCGCGGGCAGGAGGTGCAGAAGATGTTCGCCCTGTCGGACGTCTACATCATGCCCTCGGTGTCCGAGCCTTTCGGCATCTCCCCGCTCGAGGCGATGCGCTCCAACGTCCCTTCCATCATCTCCCGCCAGTCCGGCGCCGCCGAGGTGCTCAAATACGCCCTCAAGGTCGACTTCTGGGATGTGGATGCGATGGCCGACGACATTTACGCCCTGCTGCAGTATCCGGCGCTGTCGGATTTTGCCAACCGCCAGGGATTCGACGAAGTCAATGCGCTCAAGTGGAACAACGCCACTGCGAAGCTCAAGAAAGTTTATGAATCTGTAGTCAATCCATAGTATGAAGAAGTCCATCTGCCTGTATTTCCAGGTCCATCAGCCTACCCGCCTGCGTCTTTACAGATTTTTCGATATCGGCAAGGATTCGCACTATTACGATGATTTCGCCAATCGCACGATCCTCAAGCGCATCGCGCAGAAGTGCTATCTGCCGATGAACGAACTCCTGCTCGAGGCGGTCACCAAGGGCAAGGGCAAGTTCAAGCTGGCCTTCTCCATCTCCGGTTCGGCCCTGGAGCAGTTCGACCGCTACGCCCCCGAGGTCATCGAGAGCTTCCGCAAGCTCGCCGAGACCGGCTGCGTGGAGTTCCTCTGCGAGACATACAACCACTCCCTGGCCTCCCTGGCCTCCCGGCAGGAATTCGCCCACCAGGTGCAGAAGCACAAGGCGGCCGTGGAGCAGTATTTCGGCGTGGAGCCGAAGACCTTCCGCAACACCGAGCTGATCTATTCCGACGGCATCGGCGGGATGGTCCGCGAACTCGGTTTCCAGGCGATGCTGACCGAGGGCGCCCGCCACATCATGGGCTGGAAGAGCCCGAACTATCTCTATAACAACGAATTCAATCCCGACCTGAAGCTCCTGCTGCGCAACTATTCGCTCAGCGACGACATCGCGTTCCGCTTCTCCGACCGGGGCTGGGCGGAATGGCCGCTCACCGCGGAGAAATTCGTGGACTGGCTGAAGGCCGCCGAAGGCGAGATCGTCAACCTCTTCCTGGACTACGAGACCTTCGGGGAGCACCAGGGTGCCGAGTGCGGCATCTTCGAGTTCATGCGCGCCCTGCCCGGCGCCGTGGCCCGGGAGAAGGACCTCGAATTCGTGACGCCCGCCGACGCCGCCGCGAAGCACAAGTCGGTCGGCGACCTTTCCGTCCCGCAGGCCATCTCCTGGGCGGACGAGGAGCGCGACACGTCCGCCTGGCTGGGCAACGAACTCCAGCAGGACGCGTTCAAGAAGCTTTACGGCCTGCAGGAGAAGCTTTCCCTGGCCGACGATTCGGCCCTGTGGAAGGATTATGGCCATCTCCAGGAGAGCGACCACCTGTACTATATGTGCACGAAGTTCTTCTCCGACGGGGAGGTCCACAAACGTTTCAACCCGTATGATACGCCTTACGAGGCATTTATCAATTATATGAATGTGCTTAGCGACTTTATGATAAGAGTCAACAATGCTATAGCAGAAAAACAGTAGTAGTGTATGATCAACAATATTGAAAACGCCGCGCCCGTGTGGAAAAGTGTGATGGTGACGCGGCATCTCCCGGAGGAACTCTCGGGTCTGGAGACCTTGTGCAAGAACCTCTGGTGGTGCTGGAACGACAATGCCAAGGATCTGTTCCGCGCCGTGGATTATGAACTGTGGCACAAATCCGGCCACAACCCGATGGTCATCCTGGACAAGGTCAGCCTCAAGCGATACAAGGAGCTCGCCAAGGACAAGGAGTTCCTGGCGCTGCTCAACGAGGTGATGACCGACTTCAACAACTATATGGCCGCCAAGTCGGAGCGCACCGAGCCCTCCGTCGGGTATTTCTGTATGGAATATGGTCTGGACACCTCCCTGATGGTGTATTCCGGCGGCCTGGGCATCCTGGCCGGCGACTACCTCAAGGAGACCAGCGACATGAACATCAACCTGGTGGCGGTCGGCCTGCTGTACCGCTACGGCTACTTCACCCAGCGGCTCACGCCGCAGGGCAACCAGGTGGCCGAGTACAAGCCGCAGGACTTCCTCAAGATCCCGGCGGAGCCGGTGCTCGAGGAGAACGGCACCTGGAAGACCATCCAGATGCGCATGCCGGGCCGTACGCTGAGCGCCCGCATCTGGAAGGTGGCGGTCGGCCGCACCGACCTCTACCTGCTGGACACCGACTTCGAAGCCAACATCCCTGAGGACCGCGAGATCACGCACCAGCTCTATGGTGGCGACTGGGAGAACCGCCTCAAGCAGGAGCTCCTGCTGGGCATCGGCGGCGTGCGCGCCCTGCGCGCGCTGGGCCTCCGTCCCACGATCTACCACTACAACGAGGGCCATGCGGCCTTCGCGGGCCTGGAGCGTCTCCGCGAGTGCATCCAGGACGAGCACATGTCCTTCGCCGAAGGCATGGAGCTCGTGCGCGCTTCCGGCCTCTACACGACGCACACGCCGGTTCCGGCCGGCCACGACGCCTTCACCGAGGAGATGCTGGGCAACTACATCGGCCACTATCCGTCCCGGATGGGCGTCGACTGGCGCACGATGATGAGCCTGGGCAAGATCGACGCTGACAACCACGACGAGAAGTTCTCGATGAGCCACCTGGCAGCCAACCTCTCGCAGAACGTCAACGGCGTGTCGATGCTCCACGGCAAGGTGAGCCAGGACATTTTCGCCGACATGTATCCGGGCTATCTGCCCGAGGAGCTCTATATCAGCTATGTGACCAACGGCGTCCACTATCCGACCTGGGCTTCCAAGTACTGGAAGGAGCTGCACGCCAAGGTGTTCGGCCACGAGTTCCAGACCCATCACTATGACAAGAAGTGCTTCGAGGGCATCTATTCCGTGCCTGACTCCGAGATCTGGAACGTCCGCAAGACGCTCAAGAAGGAGCTGGTGCGCGCGATCCGCGAGCGCCTGTCCGACCCGGTGGTGAGCGCGCACTACACGCCGCGCCAGGTCGTCACGATCAAGGAGCGCCTGCGTGAGGACGTCCTCACGATCGGCTTCGCCCGCCGTTTCGCGACCTACAAGCGCGCGACGCTGCTCTTCAGCGACCTCGACCGGCTGGATGCGATCGTCAACGATCCCAAGCGTCCGGTGCAGTTCATCTTCGCCGGCAAGGCGCACCCCGCCGACGGGATGGGCCAGGACCTGATCATGCAGATCGTCGAGATCTCCAAGCAGGACAGGTTCCTGGGCCGCATCATCTTCGTGCCGGGCTATGACATCACGCTCGCCAAGCGCCTCGTGCAGGGCGTGGACGTGTGGCTCAACAACCCGACGCGTCCGCTGGAGGCTTCCGGTACGTCCGGCGAGAAGGCCGCGATGAACGGAGTGATGCATTTCTCCGTGCTGGACGGCTGGTGGGTCGAAGGCTATAAGGAAGGCTGCGGCTGGGCGCTCCCGCTGGAGAGCACCTACGACGACGTCAACTACCAGAACGACCTCGACGCCGCGACGATCTATACGACCATCGAGAACGAGATCGCCACGACCTACTACGACGTGGACGAGCGGCTGAAGTTCTCGCCGGTCTGGGTGGGTTACATCAAGAATACGATCGCGCAGGTGGCGTGCAATTTCACGACCAACCGGATGCTGGCGGACTACTGCCGGCAGTATTACGAGCCGCAGTACAAGCGGACGCAGGAGCTGTCCGCCGACGGCGGACGCATGGCGCGCGAGATTGCGGCGTGGAAGCAGATGGTGCTTGCGGAGTGGAACAATATCCGCATCGTGTCCTGCTCGCAGCCGGACGCTTCCTATGTGCTTTCGCAGAACAACATGCTCAAGAGCGAGGTGGTGCTCGACCTGGGCCGGCTGAAGCCGGAGGACGTCGGGGTGGAGATTCTCTTCACGACGCAGGACGCCAAGGGCGAGATGCACATTCAGGAGGTGGAGGAGCTGAAGATGGTGCGCTACGAGAATGGCGTAGCCACGTATGTGACGGAGGTGCTTCCGGAGCACACCGGTATGTATCAGGTGGCCAAGCGTATCTTCCCGAAGAATCCGCTGCTGCCGCATCGTCAGGATTTTCCGCTCGTTAAATGGCTGTAGTCGCTACCGGCTTTTTCGACGGGGTCCATCTGGGGCATCGCCAGGTGATTCAGGCACTCGTCTCCTGCGCCCGTGAAAGGGGCGAGGAGGCGATTGCCGTTACTTTTGCGCAGCATCCGCGCACCGTGCTGGGGCAGGACGCGCACGCGCTCCGGCTGCTGAATTCTCCGGAGGAGAAGGAGGCGCTGCTGCGTGCGCTTGGCGTGGACCGGGTGGAGACGTTGCCGTTCGACAAGGCATTTGCCCGGCTCGGCGCCTGCGAGTACATCCGCGATGTGCTGGTGGCCCGGTTCGGCGCCACGGCGCTCGTCCTCGGCTACGACAACCGCCTCGGTTCCGACTGCCTGACCCCCGACCGCATCAAACCCCTGGCCGAATATTTCGGCCTGGAGGTCATCATCGTTCCGCAAACTTCTATCTACGAGCAGTCCGGCAGCTCCCCTCTGCAGACGTCCGACTGCGTCGGACCCCTCCCACTTCCTGCGGAAGCGGGCCCCTCCCTCTTACGGAGCCGAGGGTGGCTACGGTCTGCAGAGGGGACTGCCGGAACTGCTACGGTTGCGGTAAGTTCGACGAAGATCCGGGAGGCGCTGGAGGGCGGGGACGTCGAGACGGCGCGGGCGATGCTGGGCTACTGGTACGGGCTGCGGGGCGTGGTCGTGGGCGGCAAGCACCTGGGGCGCGAGATCGGGTATCCGACGGCGAACCTGCGGCTCTGCGATCCGTTGAAGCTGGTCCCGAAGCGGGGCGTCTACCTGACCGAGATCGAGGTGCTCGGCAAGCGGTATTGGGGAATGACCAACGTGGACGACGTGCTGGAGACGTATATCTTCGATTTCAAGGGGGATGTCTATGGCGCGGAGCTTTGCGTGCGGTTCCGCCATTATCTGCGCGACATGCGGGCGCTGGACACGCTGGAGGCGCTCCATACGCAGCTTGCCGCGGACGAGAAGGCCTGCCGTGCGCTGATCGCCCGGTCGGTCTGACCTGTCGGAATTCTCGGTATTTATTCTTATCTTCGTCTTCGCTTGTCTTGACCAACAAGAAGAGGATGAACCGTTCCTGCTTGACGAAAACTTGTCTCCTGCTGGCTGCGGCGCTGGGTGCGCTGCTGCCTTTTTCTTGTTCCAAAGAGCCTGCGGCTCCTTCCGGCGATCCCATCGAGTTTTCGTTGGACGGACCGTCCACCAAGGGCCAGACGGCGATCACGACCCTGGCGACGCTGGCCGCGCAGGATTTCAGCGTGAGCGCGTGGTACTCGCCGAAGGGGGCGTCGTTCCACGACGAGGACGGATCGCAGGCCGTCGCCTATATCAGCAATCACCGTTTCGGCTATATCAAGGTTTCCGGCGAGGACAACAGCTACGCCAATCACGCCTGGCAGGGGGTGAACCGCAGCGGCAACAATCTGTCCGCCCGCCCTGCCTACTGGCCGCTCGACGGCACCCTGAGCTTCTTCTGCTACGCGCCTTGCCGGGCGGATGCGGCGGCTGCCACGCCGTCCGATCCGGACGTGCGCGACATCGTGCTGGAGCCGGCCGTGACGGATGCCGGGATCATTTCCCGCCTGCCGGACTATCTGCCCGGCTCGCCGCTGATCCGTGTCTCTCCGAAACTCAGCGCGCTCGACCAGGTCGATTTCCTGGCCGCGCCGCCCCTGCTCGACAAGCGCCGCACCGACGGCGCGTTCCCGCTGGACTTCAGCGAGCACCGGATGACGCGCGTCGAGTTCTCGTTCAACGAGACGGGTTTCGTCTATCCCACGGGCACCGTCCCGGAAGGGGAGGAGGTGGCCGTCCGCGTGACCAGCATCTCGCTCAAGAACGTCATCGGCTCGAAATATCTGTATTTCACGGAGACGCAGCCCTACCAGACCGGATGCGCCTGGAGCGGGGAAGTCTCTCCGGCGGATCCCGCGACGGTGGCCGCCGGTTTCCCGCGCGCCACCTATCAGATCACGGGCGCGGACAAGGAGCTGCGGACCATCGCCCAGTTCAATGCGCGCTATGTGAACGTGCCGGAGCGCAACGCAGCCAACGACAACCATCTCGCGGTCCAGACGGACCGCGGCATCCTTTTCCTGCTCCCGCAGAAGCTCCCGGACGACGCCGAACTGGAAGTCGTCTATGCGCTCGTCGAGCAGCACGGACTCCCCGTCGTGTCGGAGATCGTGACCTGCAGCCTGCCGCTGACTTCGCTGGACACCTGGCCGGAAGGCAAGGTGGTCCGCTACAAGATCACGCTGAACGTCCCGTCCCGCGGCGTCTCGGACGTCGTGGCGCAGGTCTATGACTGGGACGATTCCGGCAACGACCACAACGAAGAACTGATGCCCCATGACTAAGCATAGCCTGTATCTCATCTTCCCGCTCCTGGTCCTGTCGGCCTGCACCAAGCCGGCCGGGGAGGCGCGCCGCGGATCGGTCGTGGAAATCACCACGGCCATGGAAGGCGCGTCCGCGACGAAGGGCCCCCTGGTGGACTACGACCAGTCCTACGGCATCTTCGCCTGCCTGCACGAGGACGTGCCCACGGCCTTCGAGCCCTTCAAGGCCAGCACCTACAACGTGTATGCGCGGGGCGGGTCCTTCAACTATGTGGCCGACCCCGCCGACGGCACGCTGGAAGGCAGCGCCTCCGGCAGGTTCGTGCTGACATCGCGGGGCGACGAGAACGAGTCGGCCGACCTGTATGCCTATGCCCCCTGGGTGAAGGACGCTTATCTGAACGGCCCGACGCGGATTCCCTTCACCGCTGGCGCGGACGTGATGTATGCCGTGCAGAACCTGGCCGACTATGTCCCCGGCCCGGCACCCGACAAGAAGAATACGGGCCTGAATCCCGCGCTGGATACCCCGCCGCTGAAGGCGACCTTCTATTTCCGCCACGCGATGGCGCGGCTGGTCTTCAAGTTCACGCTGAAGAACGAACCGACCCTGTATGACCTCCGGCGCATCACGGTCCGGGACAACAATCCTGCGGGCGGCACGGCGGCGCTCTACGCTTCCGGCACGTTCAACGCCATCACCGGCACGTTCAATCCGGACCTCGTGGAGACGACGGCCAATGAGAAGGTGATCACGGATCCTTACAGCGACATCGCATCCGCCACGACGCCGATGACGGTCTCGATGCTGATCGTCCCGACGCCCGTGTCGGTGGACGACGAGCTGAGCTTCACCTTCACGCTGGCCGGCGGCGAGAGCTTCCTGCCCTTCGTCCTGAAGAAGGAGCACGTGCGGCACGCCGACGACACCTACGGCTTCCGGGCCGGTTATACCTATACGTTCAATTTCACCCTGGACAATTACGTGTATTTCAACGGGTTCACCATCGACGAAGACTGGTCGCCCGCCGACACGGACCTGTCACCGGAAGACATCTGATGCCTATGCGGACGAGATTCGCCAAATATCTGCTTGCTCCGGCCGCCGCGCTCCTGCTGGCGGCCTGTGCCCGCACGCCGCAGCCGGACCCGCGTCCGGAAGGCACCCTGCGGGTCCGGATGGACACCAAGGCCCTGTCCGGCGGCGAGCGGACTTTCCGCGTCGCCCTCTTCACGGGCGAGCGGAACTACACCGGGCGCGAGGGCGCCTATTGCTCTTCGACTTATACCTATTCCGCCGGCGGCTTTACCTGGCTGCAGCCCTGCCGGGTCAATGACGCGGGCGAGCCGCTGGACGACGGCGGCGTCGTGGTCTCCGACCTTGCGCTCGCCGACCATGGTAGCGCCTATGGCCTGCGCTGGAACACCGGATCGATGATGGAGGAGCCTGCGCGGGCGGTCGAGCTGGTGGCGCTTTCCCCGGCCCTGGCCGTGCACACTTCGGGCGCCAGCGACCAGTACGCCTATGTGGACTGGCGCGTCGGCACGGAGCGCGTCGCGGACGCGATGTATGTCAGCGAATCCGTGCCCGGCAGTTTCTCCGGCTCCTGGATCGACCGGGAATATGTCTACGACTCCGACGCCTCGCTTTCGGGCAGCATGAAGGACCCGCGCGCGGCCGTCCGGGTCAAGATCGTCTGCGGTCGCCTGGACGAGGGCGACGTGCGCAGCGTTTCCGTGGCCAACCGGCTCACCGCCGCGCGCTTCTATCTGGAGGGCAAGGACGACATCCCGCGCGGCTTCTATCTGGACGACGAATCGACCTATACCACGGATTCCAGGACGCTTTATACCTGCCCTGCGGGCAGCCCGATGCATATCACCACCGACCCTGCGACGGAGTGGACTTCGGAGGAGGTCCTGTTCCCGGCCCTGGCCTACAGCACCCTTCCGGACACCAGGCGCCCGGTGGTCACGGTGGTCCTGGGCGCGGCCTCCCTGGAGCAGCCCTTCACGGCCCGCGTGGCCCTGAACCAGGACCTGGAGCCGATGAAGGAATACACCTACACGCTGCGGATTTCCAAGACCTATGTCTATGTCTATTTCGCGCCGACCCTGTCCTGGGACGCCAGCGGCAACATCCAGTCCGTCGACGATGCGGAGCCCGTCTACCTGGGCGCCGTGGACTTCTCGGGCGGCTGGGTCGAAGGAGGCGGCGGGAGCGCCCTGGGCTGGGAATAAATGAGAACGGAGATGAAGAGACTGCTGCTATATGGTTTGTCCATCCTGGCGCTGGTCGCCTGCAACCCGTCGGAGCTGGCTCCGGACGGGCCGCAGGACCGCGCGCTCGTGGCCGTGGACCTCTCGCTGGACATCGCGCCCGCCGAGGCCGGGATGCCCGCCACCAAGACCGACTGGGAGCCGGACGACCCGGCCTACGACGCGGCGCAGGCCGTCAAGTCCGTCGCCATCCTGCAGTTCGAGTGGGAGGACGGTACGGCCGCCGGCGCCCGCCTGATCTATCAGTATTTCACCGCTGACTGGGCTTCCGCCAAGCCGGTGCTGGCCACCTCGGCCCGCAAGAACACCCTCGTGGTCGTCGCCAACATCCAGGGCAGGCTGCCCGTCGTGGAAGGGACGACCTACGGAGACTTCCTGGACCGGATGAACTACAACCTGCTGGACGCCATCGACGGCCCGGGCAGCAACGGCCTCTGGTATCTGGCGCCGGACGGCGACCGCTACCTGCGGATGAGCGGCGCCAAGGAGCTCGAGCCGCCGATGACGCCGTCCTCCGTGGGCTCCGTCACGCTGCGGCGCAACTGCGCCAAGGTGGTCGTCAAGGTCCGCAACGACGCGCCCGAGGCGGACAAGCTTGTGCTCGACGCGGTCCAGATGCGGGACGTCAACCGCAAATACTACTACCTGGCGGGCGATGCCTGGAAGGATGAATACTCCGCCATCACGCCCTTCCGTTTCGACGACCCGGCGCGCCCTTACGGCGCAGCCCCGTACGAGGCGGACGGCCAGACGAAGACGTTCACGTTCTTCCTTCCCGCCAACCTGCGGGGCGTCAGCGCCTTCGTCGGGGCGGACGACACCCGCGAGAACCAGTCCCGGAAGAGCCGGTATCCCAATCCGGGCGCGACGTGCTTCAGCATCTTCGCCCGCTACGGCTGCACGGACCCTTCCGATCCGGAGAACGGCACCCCGATCGTCTATACGTATTATCTGGGCGCGAACCTGACCGACGATTTCAACCTGGCGCCCAACCGGAAATACAGCTACGAGTTCTTCCTTCCCGGCAAGGGCGGCGACAGCGACGGCCGGGTCGACGACATGAAGGCCGTCGTCCTGCCGGACGCCAATGCCTATATGCTCCACCCGCCGAAGGGCGGGGGGCTGGAGCGGAAGTACTCCTTCCCCGTCCGCCGGGCGGCCGTGTTCTGGAATCAGGAGCCGAATGCTTCCCGGGACATCACGGTGGGATATTATGGCGGCAGCAACGAGGAGGAATACCGCCTGTCCGAGCATTCGCAGTGGACGGCGGAGATCATCTGGAACGACGTGTTCCGTGACGGCTACCGGGTGGCGGACAGCGAGCTGCTTGAGGTGACGGAAGGCACAGGCTTTGACCCCGACCACGCCGGCAGCCAGCCGTACGTGACGGTCAAGGTCTCGAAAGGAATGTACGGCAACGCCCTGGTGGGCATCCGGAAGACCGCCACGGCCGGCGACAAGAGCTATGGCGACATCCTCTGGAGCTGGCACCTGTGGGTGACGGACTACGACCCGGACGTGCCGGTCGCGAAGCAGGACGGGACCTACATCTACCCGGTGCCCGGCGGGGCACTCCACCGCTACGCCGGGACGGTATGGCAGACGACCTATGAGAATGCGTTCACGATGGACCGGAATCTGGGCGCCGTGACCACGGTCTGGGGCGTGGCGGATTTCTACAGCCACGGCAACTACTACCAATACGGCCGCAAGGATCCCATGTATGGCAACGGCATAGGGTCCCACATCACCCAGCGGATGGCCACGGCCGGCAACACCCATATCAGCCCGGGAAACATCCGGTATGGCATCCATCACCCGACGGAGTACCTCCGGATGGATCAGGGCAGAGCCTGGAACGGCCCGGGAGACAGTGACGTGTGCGATCCGAACAAGCCCTGGGCCGACCCCCGGGTCGACGATCCCGCCCGGCCCGCCGTCTGGCTGGAACCGGGGAAGTCGGTCTACGACCCCTGCCCGCCGGGCTGGCAGATCCCGGTCGGCTCGACTTATAACGATCTCTCGACGGGCGGGACCGGCGAAAACCGGCACCGGGCGTGGGATGCGCAGCTCTATGGCTGCTGGTATTATCCGGAAGGATATCCCAACCGGGACGCCACCGGCGCCATCTTTTTCCCGGCCGCCGGCCACATCATCTGGAACGGAGGCTCGTATCGGTTCAGGCATACCGCCGTGAACCTGTATATGGAGAACACTGCGCTTGATGTTCAGGCGGACAGAAACCCCTCGAACTCCAGGACGAACATGAACCCCACGGCAGAGCCCGTCCGTTGCGTGAAGAAGAATCAGTAAATGAAAAGAACAAGTATCATAGCATTCCTGCTTGCGCTGGCTGCCTGCAACCCGGCGGCCCTCCGGCCGGACGGCCCGGAGCGGGGCGAAGGCGAGTCCGTGTCCGTGGCGCTCCACCTGGGCGTCGCGCCGCTGGACCCCGGCACGCCCGGCACCAAGGTCGACCGGGAGCCGGACCTGGACGGCGGCGCGGACTGGCAGGAGATCCGGAACGTGGCGCTGATGCAGTTCGAGTGGGTGGACGACGATCCCGACCACGTCCTGCAGGCGCAGCTGGTCGGCCAGAAGCAGTATTTCGACCACTGGAGCTCCACTGGCCTGGAGGTAGGCGAGAACTTCGCGCTGGTCAAGTCGGATCGGAAGAACACCGTCCTGGCGTTTGCCAATATCGCCAAGGACGACATCTCCTTCCCGGTGGGTACGACGCTGGGCTCGTTCCTGGAGGGGATGAACGCCAGCACCATCGACGGCCTTGATGATATCTGGTACACCGCCGGCGACGACCGCTATCTGCGGATGAGCGGCTCCGTGGTGCTGGACGGCGTGGATTTCGGCTCGGAGGTGGGTTCCGCTTCCAGCCCGCTGCAGCTCAAGCGCAACTGCGCGAAGGTGGTCGTCAAGGTAAAGAACGAGGCCCCGGCCGCGGAGAACCTCATCCTGCGGAACGTCCAGCTCTGCAACGTCAGCCGGAAGCTCTATTTCGCCACCCAGGTGGCCGGTTTCGCCGATTTCGAGACCTACTCCCCGCGGACGCCGCTCCGCATGGACCTGCCTGTCCAGGAGATCCCGGCCGACGGCACGCTGACCTATTACATCCCGGCCAACCTGCGCGGGAAGAATTCGAGCGGCTCCCAGTACGACAAGAACCGCCACGCGCCGCTGGGTGCCACCTGCTTCCGCATCTATGCCACCTATGGCGCGGACGACACGCCCGTCTGCTATACGTATTACCTGGGCGCCGACCTGGTCAGCGACTTCAACGTCGAGCCCAACCGGAAATACACCTACGAGCTTACGCTGACGCGGAAGGGCGATCCGAGCCATGACTCCCGGATTGAGGACCTGGCGGAGCAGCGACTGGACATCGACGCCAACTGCTATCTGCTGCACCCGCCCAAGCTGGACTGGCAGACCCGCTACTATGCCTTCCCGGTGCGCCGGGCGGCCGTCTTCTGGAATGCGCCCCATACGAACATGGGCGTCTACGACGCGGCCAGGCAGGACACGGCACCGTTTACCCTGGAAGAGACGACCGCGTGGACGACGGAAATCGTGTGGAACGAACTCTACAAAGACGGCGTCCTGGTGGACGATTTCCTGCTGACCGACAGCGGCCAGGGCTTCGACCCCGACAACACCGATCCGCCGGCCGGGCACCAGCCCTGGATCCGCGTGAAACTGGACGCCGGCGTGAAGGGCAACGCGCTTGTCGCAATCAAGTACAACGGCTCCATCCTCTGGAGCTGGCACCTCTGGGTGACGGATTACGATCCGGACGTGGAGATGACGCCGGTGGAGCGGACCTACATCTACGCCGTTCCCGGCGGCTCGCTGCACCGCTACAACGGCAATCTCTGGACGACGGGAGCCTACAAGGATGCTTTCATCATGGACAGGAACCTGGGCGCAACGGCGGCCATCGGGGAGTATGAGAGCCACGGTTTTTATTACGAGCCGGGCCGCAAGGATCCTTTCCGCTATGGCAGCGGGCATAGCTCGCTCAAGGCGACGAAAGGTGTGATTTACGGCATCAGGAATCCCAAGGTTTTCCTTTACAATGCGGTTGATTCCTGGGCCGCGTACGGCTCTCTGCTCAGCGCGGTGGAAAACTGGTTCGATCCGCGTTTCCAGCAGCACGGAGGAGACCATTGCGAGGCGGACAAGGCCATCTACGATCCCTGCCCGCCGGGCTGGCGGCTGCCGCTCCGATATACCTATCAGGACCTGGCGACGGGCAGCGGCGACGCCCGCCACCGGGAGTGGACCCTCGAGCATCCGGGCCTGAACTATTACCCGGAAGGGTATGAGAACGAAGCCTTCACCGGGACCATCTATTTCCCGGCGGCCGGGGAGATCTGGGCGCACAACGGCGGTGACAACCGCCACTGGGGGTATCCGTCCCGGGGAATCCAGCTGCTCCAGGCCGAACAGAGTCACAATTATCTGATCGTGACGGAGGATGCCGACCTGGTGCAGTTCAACGTGGACGCCGGCTACAACAATCCTACCGGTACGGGCATGTCCGTCCGCTGCGTCCGCCTGCGCTGATACGGGCTCCGGGAAGGTTGACAGGAATCAAAATATTTCTTATCTTTGCAAATGATACGAACGAACAAGGGTTCTGCCTCAAAGGCAGGACTCCTTTTTAGTTAACCACACCAAAAAGAAGCTATGTCTGAAATACATTACATGAGCCAGGAAGGGCTGGATAAGCTCAAGAAAGAACTCGCCGAGGCGTTGGCTCAGCGCCCGGTCATTGCCGCGGCCATCGCGGAGGCGCGTGAGAAAGGCGACCTCTCCGAGAACGCGGAATACGAGTCGGCCCGCGAGGCGCAGGGCCTGCTCGAACTCAAGATCGCCAAGCTGCAGAACCAGGTCGTCAACGCCAAGGTGCTGGACAGCTCGCAGCTCAACTGCGACCAGGTCCAGATGCTCAATACGGTCAAAGTCGAGAACCTTGCCAACCACCGCGTGATGGAGTTCACCATCGTGGGTGAGAGCGAGGCGGATTTCTCGAAGGGCAAGCTCGCCGCCACCACCCCGATCGGCAAGGCGCTGATGGGGCACTCCAAGGGCGAGACGGTCGAGGCCAAGGTCCCGTCCGGCACGATGAAGTTCAAGATTCTCGATATCACTTTCTGATGGCAACGATCTTTACCCGCATCGCCCAAGGCGAGATCCCGTCCTACAAGGTCGCGGAGAGCGAAGACTACTACGCCTTCCTGGACATCAGTCCGCTCGCGCTGGGGCACACCCTCGTGATCCCCAAGAAGGTGGAGGACGACTACATCTTCCACCTGGACGAATCCACCTACGCCGGCCTCTGGGCCTTCGCGCGCAAGGTGGCACAGGCCCTCAAGGCCGCCGTGCCCTGCAAGCGCGTAGGCGTGGCCGTGCTCGGGATGGAAGTCCCGCACACCCACATCCACCTCGTGCCGTTGCAGACCGAGGGCGACCTTGACTTCCGCAAGACGCGCCCGACCATCACTCCCGAACAAATGGCGCAGACCGCCGCAGCAATCCTTTCCGAATATGAAAAAATGCAATAAACTCGCGGCGCTCGCCCTGGCGGCGCTCGCCCTGTCCGCCTGCTGCGACCAGGCAAGCATCCGCGGCACCCTGGCCGACGCGCCGGGCCGCACCATTGCCGTGAAGCAGCTGGACATCAACACGTTCCGCAATCTGGACTCCGTCAAGGTCGCTGCCGACGGCTCCTTCAGCTACAAGGTGAAGGTGGCCAAGGGTCAGCCGGAATTCATCTACCTCTTCTACGGCGACACCCGCATCGCCGCCCTGCTCCTCGAGAAGGGCGAGCGCGTGACCGTGGAGGCCGATACGCTCGGCCGCTACACGGTGAGCGGCTCCAAGGGCTCCGAGGAGCTCGCCCAGGTGGATCGCGCCTATTCGGATTTCATCGCGAAGCTGCAGGCCCACGAGAACGAGCCGACCGCGCAGACCCGCGACTACATCCAGCACTATCGCGACAATATCAGATACGTGATCGAGCACCCGTTCTCGCTCACTACGGTTCCCGTGTTTTTCGAGCGGCTGGGCACGGCCCCCATCTTCTCCCAGCCCTCCGACGCCCTCCTGTTCCGCAAGGGCGCCGACTCGCTGCTGACCGTCTATCCGGATTCCCGTTATGTCCAGGCCCTCTCCAAGGAGGCGGACCGCCGGCTCAAGATCCTCCAGATCGACAGCCAGATCCGCGAAGCCGGCGAGGCTGCCTTCCCCGACATCGTGATGCCGGACATCAAGGGTGAACGCAAGGCGCTCAGCGAGGTGGACGCCAAGGTGGTCCTCGTCCATTTCTGGGACGCCAGCGACGCCGCGCAGAAGATGCTCAACATCGATTCGCTGCTGCCGGTCTATAAGGAATACCACAACCGCGGCTTCGAGATCTTCTCGGTCTGCGTGACGCCGGACAAGCCGGAGTGGGCTTCCAGCGTGCTGGCCCAGAAGCTGCCCTGGATCAACGTCAACGACGGTCTGGGCGGCGCTTCTCCGGCCGTGATCACGTACAACGTCCAGAAGGTGCCCGACTCCTTCCTGATCATCGACGGCGAACTCAACACCAAACCCATCGACGGTTTCGAGGGTTTCCGCAAGGAACTCGCGCGTCTGCTGCGCTAGTCGTCGAATTTCGGTTTGAGAATTTCGGAATAAAGAATCAGATTCTTCTTGTCGATCCGGAGCTTCGGCTCCGGATTTTCCGTTTCGGGGACTTCGACCCGCGGCGTCTTGTGGACGGCGCGTTCTCCTTCTTCCGCTGCCCGCGGGGCGTCGGACGGCTCTTCGCGCAGCTCCGCCGCTTCGGCAGGCGCTTCTTCCTCCTCTTCTTCCAGGACGGATGCGAGGTCTTCGAGGTAGGGCCGGGACTGGACCTGCGGCGTGCCTTTCTTCTTCCGGGTCCTGGCATCCAGGGCGGAAAGCAGGACCATGAAGGCGACGATGAGGACGGGGAGAATGAAATCCATATCAGAAGAGTTTCTTGCGGCTGACCGTGGCGACGAAATCCTTGAGATAGAACGGCTCGAAGTAAGCCACGTTCTGGAAATGGCCGGCCTGGAACTCCTGCAGCGCGGGGGCGAGCATCGCCGCGGCGCGCGGGCAGGCCTGCACGAAGTGCGCGTCCGGCCCGGCGAGCGTCTCGCTGCACTTGCCGGCGCCGTCGCCGATGAACAGCACGGGGCCCTCGGAGCGCTCCTGCCGGAAGCTATCCGCATCGATCACGCGCGGTTCCACTTCCGTGAGCCGCTGCCCGTCGGGCGTGAAGACGGCCGTGTAGACCTCCATCCGCCGCGCGTCGATCATCGGGATCACGTAGCGGCAGCCGGCGGGAAGGAGCCCTTCCGCCCGGGCCTGGGCCACGAGGACGTCAAGCGTCCCGACCGACAGGAGCGGTACGCCGGCGGCGAAACAGATGCCCTTGGCCGTGGAGACGCCCACGCGCAGGCCCGTGTAGGAACCCGGACCTGCGCTGACGCACACGGCGTCCAGGTCGGCGGCGCGCAGCCCCTTTTCTTGCAGCACCTGCTGCGCGAAGGGGGCGGTCAGCGCGGCATGGGCCCGCGGCTCGACGCTCTCGCGCGAGACCGTGATGCGGCCCTCCTCGGCAAGTGCTACCGAGCACAGCGAGGTGGAAGTCTCTATGAGCAGGATCCTGTCAGACATTGGCGGAAACGGCGGCGGAATCGGCCGCGCCGGCTATGAAGGTTTTCAGAATCGGGAAAATATGGTTGGCGAGATCCCGCAGGGTGCAGTACACCACGGAACTCTCCGTCAATTCGGGCTTGAAGATATGCAGGGAGCTGTTGAGCGTCTCGAGGAGCATGATGAACAGGCCGAGCAGGAAAGCGACCTTGATGATGGAGAACACCATGCCGAGGATGCGGTTGACCAGTCCGAGCGAGATGGCCTCCAACGCTTTGGTAATCAGTGCGGATACCAGGTTGAGGAGCAGCGCTACGGCAATGGCGATCACGCAGAAGGCGATCACCTTCAGGACGGCCGGTTCGAGCGTGATGCCCCGGGCCATCCAGTCGGCTACCGGCGTGGCGAAGTGGAAGGCTGCCCAGGCGGCGATCAGGATCGCGGCCAGGTCGATGACCTCCTTGACGAAGCCCTTGGAGATACCGCCCACGATTGCCGGAACAAAACAGAGCAGAAGAATGATGTCCAGAATAGCCATATTTTTGTTTAAATGAGCAGAAATCGTTAAATTTGCCGACTAATAGCAGACGCAAAATTAGGCAAAAAAATATGACATTCAAAGAATATAACGGTTTGGACTTGGTCTCGGTGGGCAAGGAAGTGCTTGAGCGCTGGCAGGAGCGCCACGCGTTTGAACGTTCCCTTTCCTTGCGCGAAGGCGCCCCGGAGTTCATTTTCTTCGAGGGCCCTCCTTCCGCCAACGGCATGCCGGGTATCCACCACGTGATGGCCCGTTCCATCAAGGACGCAGTCTGCCGCTATAAGACGCAGGCCGGCTTCAAGGTCCGCCGCCGTGCGGGCTGGGACACCCATGGCCTGCCGGTCGAGCTGGGCGTGGAGAAGAAGCTCGGCATCACCAAGGAGGACATCGGCACCAAGATCTCCGTCGCCGACTACAACCGCACCTGCCGCGAGGAGGTGATGAAATACACCGCCGAGTGGCGCAACCTCACCGCGCGCATCGGCTATTGGGTCGACATGGACGACCCCTACATCACCTACGACAACCGCTATATCGAGACGCTCTGGTACCTGCTCAAGGACATCTACGGCAAGGGCCTGCTCTACAAGGGCAAGAGCATCCAGCCGTATTCTCCGGCCGCGGGCACGGGCCTCAGCACGCACGAGCTCAACCAGCCCGGCTGCTACCGCGACGTCAAGGACACCACCTGCACCGTGCAGTTCAAGGTGGTGGGGGAGGAGGACCTCTACATCCTCGCCTGGACCACGACGCCGTGGACCCTGGCCTCCAACACCGCCCTTTGCGTCGGCCCCAACATCGACTACGTCAAGGTCCGTTCGACCAACCCTTATACCGGCGCCCCGGCGACGTACATCGTGGCCGCCGCGCGCGTGGACGCCCTCTTCGGGCCGAAGATCCCGTTCGAAGTGCTGCCCGGCACCTTCAAGGGCAGCGAGCTGGTGGGGCTGCGCTATGAGCAGCTGATCCCCTGGTTCCGTCCCGACGGGGACGCCTTCCGCGTGATCCCGGGCGACTACGTCACCACGGAAGACGGTACGGGCATCGTGCACATCGCGCCGACCTTCGGCGCCGACGACGCCAAGGTGGCCCGCGCCGCCGGCATCGTCCCGCTGCAGGTCGTCGACCGCAACGGCGATCCGCAGGCGCAGGTGGACCTGCAGGGCCGGTTCTTCCGCCTGGAAGACCTCGACCCGCAGTATGTCGCCTCGCACGTGAGCGCGGACTACGCCGAGTGGGCCGGCCGCTACGTCAAGAACGCCTACGACAGCTCCCTCGCGCCGGACGCCCCGACCCTGGACATCGACCTCTGCGTGATGCTCAAGGCCGCCGGCAAGGCCTTCAAGATCGAGAAGCACGTCCACTCCTACCCGCATTGCTGGCGCACCGACAAGCCGGTCCTCTACTACCCGCTCGACAGCTGGTTCATCCGGACCACCGCCGTGCGCGAGCAGATGATGGCGCTCAACGAGCAGATTGCCTGGAAACCCGAGTCCACCGGCACGGGCCGTTTCGGCAAGTGGCTGGAGAACATCCAGGACTGGAACCTCAGCCGCAGCCGCTACTGGGGCACGCCGCTCCCGGTCTGGCGCAGCGAGGACGGCAAGGAAGAGATCTGCATCGGCTCCGTCAAGGAGCTTTATGCCGAGATCGACAAGGCCGTCGCCGCCGGCTTCATGGCCTCCAACCCGTTCCGTGACCGCGGCTTTGACCCGGCGGACATGTCCAAGGCCAACTACGACAAGATCGACCTCCACCGTCCCTACGTGGACGAGATATTCCTGGTCAGCCCGACGGGCCGCAAGATGACCCGCGAGACCGACCTGATCGACGTGTGGTTCGATTCCGGCGCGATGCCGTACGCCCAGACGGGCCTGCGCGGCATCGACACCCCGGACTTCGGCAGCACGGCCGACTTCATCGCCGAAGGCGTCGACCAGACGCGCGGCTGGTTCTACACCCTGCACGCCATCCACACGATGGTCAGCGGCACGCCCGCCTTCAAGCGCGTGATCTCCAACGGCCTCGTGCTCGACAAGAAGGGCGAGAAGATGAGCAAGCGCCTCGGCAACGCCGTGGATCCGTTCCAGGCGATGGACAAGTATGGCGCCGACGCCCTCCGCTGGTACATGATGACCAACGCCCAGCCCTGGGACAACCTCAAGTTCGACGAGGCCGGCGTGGAGGAAGTGCGCCGCAAGTTCTTCGGCACGCTCTACAACTCCTACTCGGTGTTCGCGCTCTACGCCAACATCGACAAGTTCGATCCGTCCGCGGCGCCGGTCGCCTATGACCGCCGTCCGATGTTCGACCGCTGGATCATCAGCCGGCTCAACACCCTCGTCAAGGGGGTCGTGGCCGCCTACGAAGACTACGACATCACCACGGCGGGCCGCCTGGTGCAGGATTTCGTCTGCGACGACCTGTCCAACTGGTACATCCGCCTCAACAAGAAGCGCCTCTGGGGCGCCGGGATGAGCGAGGACAAGCTCTCCGCCTACCAGACCCTCTACGAGGTGCTCAAGGGCGTCGCCCTGCTGGGCGCTCCGATCGCGCCGTTCTATATGGAGCGGCTGTGGCTCGACCTCGTGCCGGATGCGGACTCCGTCCACTACTGCCCGATGCCGCGCTACGACGCCACCCTCGTGGACGAGGGCCTGGAGGAGAGCATGGGCTTCGCCCAGAAGGCCTCCTCGATGGTCCTGGCCCTGCGCAAGAAGGTTGGCATCAATGTCCGCAAGCCGCTCGCCAAGGTCCTCGTGCCCGTCATCGACGACACGGTCAAGGAGCACATCGAGCGCGTGCGCGAGATCTTCCTGACGGAGGTCAACGTCAAGCAGATCGAGTTCCTGCACGACACCACGGGCATCATCACCAAGAAAATCAAACCCAACTTCAAGACCCTCGGCAAGGCCTACGGCAAGCAGATGAAAGAGATTGCCGCCGCCTTCGGGCAGCTCTCCCAGGAGGAGATCGCCGCCATCGAACAGGCCGGGGCGGAATACATCCTGCATCTGCCCTCCGGCGACGTCACGCTCGCCAAGGGCGATTACGAGATCCATTCCGAGGACATGCCGGGTTGGCTCGTCGCGACCGAGGGCGCGCTCACGCTCGCGCTGGACATCGTCCAGACGCCGGAGCTCGTCCGCGAAGGCCACGCCCGTGAACTCATTCATCCGATCCAGACCCTCCGCAAGGACAGCGGTTTCGAGGTCACGGACCGGATCGATACCGTCATCTATGCCGACGGCGCTGCGGAGGAGCAGATCCGCGCCGCGCTCTCGGAGTACGCGGATTACGTCGCAGCCCAGACCCTTTCGCTCTCGCTGGAGCAGCTGCCGCTCGCCGGCGCGCCTGCCGGAGCCGCGGAGGTGGAGTGGGGCGACGGCGCCATCCGGATCCTTGTCAAAAAACACACGCTCTAACCTTTTATAGTATGGAAAAAATTGACCAAAACGCCCAGACGGGCCAGAGAGTCCGCTATTCGGACGCCGAACTGGCCGAGTTCAAGGAAATTATCGAGGAAAAGCTCGCCAAGGCGAAGTCAGAATACAATACGCTGCGCCAGGTGGTGATGCACAACGGTACCAACGACATCGAGGACACGACCCCGTCTTTCCGTACGGTCGAGGATGACGGCGCCTTCCAGCTCTCCAAAGAGGAGGCGAGCCAGATGGCTCAGCGCCAGTACAAGTTCATCCAGAACCTGGAGGCGGCCCTGATCCGCATCGAGAACAAGAGCTACGGCGTCTGCCGCGTGACCGGCCAGCTCATTCCCAAGGAGCGCCTGCGCCTGGTCCCGCACGCCACGCTGACGGTTGAAGCCAAGGAAATGCTCGCCAAGCAGGGCAAGAACTAGGCTTATGAAACTGTCCCAGGGCAAGAAACTTCTGTTGCTCGGCATTGCGCTCGTCGTCATTGACCAGGTGATCAAATACCTGGTCAAGACGAATATGGAGCTGGGCGAGCAGATCAACGTGATCGGTCAGTGGTTCCGCCTCTGCTTCGTGGAGAACAAGGGGATGGCCTTCGGCATGTCCTTCGGCGGACAGGTCGGCAAGTTCCTCCTCTCGCTCTTCCGCATCGTGCTGAGCGGCGTGCTGATCTGGTGGATCCGCTCGCTGATCAAGAAGGGCACGCCGACCGGCGTGCTGGTCGGCTTGACGATGATCACGGCCGGCGCGGTCGGCAACATCATCGATTCGCTCTTCTATGGCCTGATCTGGGACTATGCTCCGTTCATGTTCGGCAAGGTGGTCGACATGTTCTTCTTCCCGATCATCCGGGACGGCGAGCGGGTGATATTTTTCAGCCCGGTGTTCAATTTCGCCGATTCCTGTGTGACGGTGGGCGCTTTCTATCTGCTTCTTTTTCAGTGGCGTTTTTTCGCGAAAGACGAGAAATCCGAGAAAAAGGATTAAATTTGCAGCCCCTTTTCCGGAGGTGTGGCCGAGTGGTCGATGGCGGCAGTCTTGAAAACTGTTGAACGGCAACGTTCCGGGGGTTCGAATCCCTCCGCCTCCGCGCAATGCATTGCAGACGAAGGAGCTGCGCAAACGCGCAGCTTTTTTGATGGATGGGGTACCCGTTGAGAGCTTGCTCTCATAAGGGCGCCCCGTCCGGCAAAAAGAGCCGGAGGCTCACCTTCGGCTGCACTGCTCCCGGAGAACAAGGGAAAAGGCCCGCGCAGCGGGACTAATCCCGCTTTTTTTATGAATATGATGCGACCCCACGGGAGTTCCGCTGCGGACTTCTCCTCCCTCCGTTTCTTCATCCGCAGGATGGATACCTCGGGCTATGTCAAGCCCGCGGAGGTCCCCGTGTCGCGTTTCCCGCTCATCGCGTTCATTTATGTCACGTCCGGCGAAGTGCTGGTCGAGTCCGACGGCGCGCCGTTCCTCTGCCAGCCCGGCCATCTGCTGCTGGTCCCGCCGATGTGCCCCTTCGCCACCCGCTACTACCGCGACGCGGTGGGCTATATGGGCGGTTTCCAGCCGTCGGCGCTGCCCGACAGCGCGCCGCTGCGCTTCCTGACCGCGCCGCATCACCAGGCGTTCTGGTTCGACGAGGGCGCGTTCGTGAGCGAACTCTTCAACATGCTCGCCGAGTCGTTCGCCAAGCACGACGAGGTGTTCATCGAGAAGGGCCTCGACCTGCTGCTTTCGCGCGTTAAGTGGGGCGACGTCCAGTCTTTCCCGCCGGCCGTCAGCGCGTTCCTGGAGTCGGTCTTCGCCGAAGACCGGACGCCGGGCACCATCGCTTCCTATGCGGAGGAGGCCGGCATCAGCGAGAACTACCTCAGCCGCCTGGTCAAGAAGGCCACGGGCCGCAGCGTCGGGTCGTGGATCGACATCGTGCGCATCTCGCGCGCCAAGCGCCTGCTGGCAGGGACCGACACGCCGGTCATCGACGTCGCTGCCGCCGTGGGCCTGGAAGATCAGTCCTACTTTGCCCGCCTGTTCAAGAAAGAGACGGGTATGACGCCTTCTGCGTTCCGCAAGAAGATGCAAGGATAATCCTAATTCCGTGTTTCCCCGGACTAAAAACTCCGATCCTTTTTGCCGAACTTTGCACATTAATCCGGAATTGCTATGAATTTCAATGGTATCATCGTCGGCGCGGCCGTGTTCTTCTCGATCGGCATCTGCCATCCCGCCGTCATCAAGATGGAATATCACCTGGGCAGGAAATGCTGGTGGATGTGGCTCGTCGCCGGCCTGCTCTTCTGCGGCCTTTCACTGCTGATCGAGAACGACACGCTCTCCACGATCGTCGGCGGCTTCGCCTTCTCCTGCCTGTGGGGCATCGGCGAGGTGCTGATGCAGGAAAAGCGCGTGCTGCGCGGCTGGTTCCCGGAGAATCCCAAGCGCCACGATTATTACGAGAAACGGCGCAAAGAATTGCAGGGGAAATTTTAATTCCTTATCTTCGTAAGACTTAGTTGTATTACGTATAGATAAGGTTATGACAAAGATTCAGATGACCACCCCGCTGGTGGAGATGGACGGGGACGAAATGACCCGGATCCTCTGGAAGATGATCAAGGACGAGCTGATCCTGCCGTTCGTAGACCTCAAGACAGAATATTACGACCTGGGCCTCGAGAACCGGGACCGCACCGCCGACCGCGTCACGGTCGAGGCGGCCGAGGCCTGCCGCAAATACGGCGTCGGCGTGAAGTGCGCCACCATCACCCCCAACGCGCAGCGGATGACGGAATACAATCTCCATCAGATGTGGAAGAGCCCCAACGGCACCATCCGTTCCATCCTGGACGGTACGGTGTTCCGCGCGCCCATCACCATCCCTTCCATCCGCCCGGTCGTCCGGAACTGGGAGAAACCCATCACGATCGCCCGCCACGCCTATGGCGACGTCTACAAGAGCGTGGAGCTGAAGGCCGACGGCCCGGGCACGGCCCGGCTGGTCTTCGACGGCGCCGACGGCAGCCACAGCGAAGCCGTGATCCAGGAGTTCAAGGGTGCGGGCGTGATCCAGGGCATGCACAACACCGACAAGTCCATCCGCTCCTTCGCGCACGCCTGCTTCAAGTATGCCGTGGACACCCGCCAGGACCTCTGGTTCTCCACCAAGGACACGATCTCCAAGACCTACGACGCGCGTTTCCGCGAGATCTTCGACGAGGTCTATGCCGGATACAAGGCGCAGTTCGAGGAGCTGGGCATCACCTATTTCTATACCCTGATCGACGACGCGGTCGCCCGTGTCATCCGCAGCCGCGGCGGCTTTATCTGGGCCTGCAAGAACTACGACGGCGACGTGATGAGCGACATGGTGTCGACGGCGTTCGGCTCGCTCGCGATGATGACCAGCGTGCTGGTCAGCCCCGACGGCAACTATGAGTACGAAGCCGCGCACGGCACGGTCACGCGCCATTACTACCGCTATCTGCAGGGTGAGGAGACTTCCACCAACCCGATGGCCACCATCTTCGCCTGGAGCGGCGCGCTGCGCCAGCGGGGCGTGAAGGACGGCCTGGACGCGCTCACGCAGTTCGCCGACGCGCTGGAGGCGGCCTGCTTCGACACCCTCGGCGAAGGGATTGCCACCAAGGACCTCGTGAACCTGATGGAAGGCGTCACTCCGAAGTCCGTCAACTCCGCGCAGTTCATCGCCGCCATCCGCGAGCGCCTGGAGAAGCGGCTCTCCTAGAGCCGGATTCCCGCGCGGCAGTTCTGAGGCGCGAAGCGGCGGGGGATAAGGGGATGGAATCCATCATGTTCGGGATTTGGTCGCACTGCGTGCGCCCACATCCCTCGGTCACCGCGAGCAAAGCAAACAGGGACGAGACTTCGTCTCTTTTTGCATATTGGAACGCCCTTACAAGAGCAAGCTCTTGACGGCCGCTCCAATACACAAAAACGCCGCACAATGTGCGGCGTCCCTATTTGCTTTGCATAGCGCGGTGAGTGAGGGATTCGAACCCCCGGTACGTTGCCGTACACCTGTTTTCGAGGCAGGCTCCTTCAACCACTCGGACAACTCACCAGGTTGGGATTGCAAAGGTATGAAAAAATTTGCGATTTTCGCAAAAAAGGTCTATTTTTGCATTCCCTTTTGAAAACAGGGGCGTAGCTCAGTTGGTTCAGAGCGCTTGAGTCACATTCAAGAGGTCATCGGTTCGACCCCGATCGTCCCTACCAGAAGCCGTCAGCAGTCCGCTGGCGGCTTTTTTTGTTTTTCGGATGAAACACAAATGATGAGATATATGAGCTCCCTGAGGATATTTATTAAATAATTACTGATGCGTCGTTGCAGCCACTTTTTTAGCAGAATCTTGATTCTCTGTGTCTTGTTGCCGGTCGCTTGCACGCAAGGCAGGCAGCCGGGAGACAATGTCGTGTCGGTGAATCTTCTGGATATAGAGGAACCATCTTGGAAAGATTTCTTCCGAGAGATTGAGGTAATTCCTTTGGAGAACAGGGATTCGGCCTATTTAAATAATTCCTGTGGCTTTACGTATTCGAAGGTTGAGGACAAGTTCTATATAATGGACATGGCGAACAAGTCCATCATCATTTTCAATGCGGATGGGGAATGGCTGGAGACATTTAACAGATATGGCCGTGGCCCGGAGGAGTACGTCATGCTTATGGATATGGCCTATAATGAGGTATTGCACAGTCTGGACGTTCTGGAGGCAACGGGGTCCATCATTTCCTATGACCTTGAACCTCCCCATCGAATGATAAGGAGAATCAAGATTCCCACTGTTCGGGCAACCCATTATCTCTTTCCGGATGGATCGGGCTATTATCTCCTCTCGCAATTCGAAGATCACGCGCTGAACTATCTGGATGCGGAGACGGGCGAGTTGACTACAGTGACTGGAGCGCCAGAAGTCGGGCGTGCTGTGCGAGCTGGGTATCATGCTTCCAGGAGTCCCTTCTATCGTCTTTCAGGACAAGTTTATTATGTGGATGGCGCAAGCGGGGCCGTTTTCCGTCTAGAAGGGAATAGAGCGGTGCCTTGCCGGAGCTGGGATTTCGGGCGCTATACATTTAATCTGGACAAGGTTCCCGGGGGTGAATCTGATCGGCCGTATGAGCAGGTTGAGATGTCTTCTTCTTCTATGGCCGGTCCGTTTGTCAATACTCAAGAGACAGCCCGTTTTGTCTTCGCGCAGGTCCTGTTCATGAAAAGGGACTTGAATGTTGTGCTGGATAAGGAGATAGGAAGAGTCTCCGTGTTTACAAAGTGGAAGGAGGGGCCTTTTTTCTTCCCCGGCCTTTTCTTGGAGGATGCCTTGTATGTCTTGTGTCCGCCTGAACATGCGGACAAGTTATTGCCTCTTAATAATCCTGTTTATAGCGAGGATTCTAACTTTCTAATCGTTAAGTATCTGCTATAAGCTTTTCTTAACTAATAACTCTATGAAAGGAAAAATGAAACTGTTGGCGGGCGCTCTGCTCGCGACGCTTGCCCTTGGTG